>JBDHQH010000094.1:0-13793 GCA_039806935.1 Verrucomicrobiota bacterium | reverse complement strand
CGTGAAGGGCAAACCCCCATTCCGCCTGGCCGTGCTCGGCTCCGGCAAGGGATCGAATTTCGAGGCGATCGCGGCGGCCTGCGCCACGGGCCAAATCCCGGCCGAGATCGCGCTGGTCCTGAGCGACGCCGCCGACGCCAGAATTCTGGAGCGCGCGAGGACGCGCGGTCTCGCGGCGCGGCCGATCGCGCCGGGCCCGTTTCGGACCAAGCTGGACGCCGCCGCTGAGGCGGCGTTCCTCGGCGCGATCGAGGAGGCGCGGGTGGATCTGGTGGTGCTGGCGGGATTCATGCGGGTGCTGAAGGGCGGGTTCCTGCGCCGTTTCGAGGGGCGAATAGTGAACATCCATCCCTCGCTCCTGCCGTCCTTTCCCGGCCTGCGGGCGTGGCAGCAAGCGCTGGATCACGGGGTCAAGCTGACGGGTTGCACGGTGCATTTCGTGGATGCCGGGGTGGATTCCGGCCCGATCATCGGCCAGCAGGCGGTGCCCGTCCTCGATGACGATACGGCGGAAACGCTGCACGCGCGGATTCAGGGGGCCGAGCGCGAGCTGTATCCGGCGTGTGTGGCCGCCCTTGCCCGGGGCGAGCTGCGGATCGAGGGCCGGCGCGTGCGGCGGGGGCCTTGAGGGCTAAAACACCTTGCGCCGAGCCGGGGGTTTTGAAAGGCTGACGCCGCGTGAATTGGAAATATCTGCGGCCTTTTCCGTGGGTGGACACCCGGGCTCGCTTTGTGGCCGGGACGCCGATCGGCGGCGCCTTGCTGGATCTGGGATCTTCCACGGGCGAGACCCTCGGGCATATACATCAGCTTCGGCCTGACTTGCGGTTGCGGGCCTTCGATCTGCACGGCGCCCCGGAGGCCTACCCGCCCGGCTGCGAGTATCAGCGCGGCGATTTGGAGCGCACCCCGTTTCAATGGCCGGAGGCCTCGATGGACGCCGTGACCTGCATGCAGGTGATCGAGCATTTGCGCGACCTGACGCACCTGATCCAGGAGACCAAACGGGTGCTCAAGCCGGGCGCCCGGGTGTTCTTTGAAACACCGCATCCGCGGACGCTCACCCTCTCGAGCTGCCCCGGGCCGGCGGCGGGCACTTTCTGCATGAACTTCGCCGATGCCTCCTGCCACACGCGGCTGGTGCCCATGGGGCTGCTGGCGGAATATCTCCGGGATGCCGGATTCGAGATTTTGAACAGCGGCACCTCGCGCAACTGGGTCTTCGCGGCGGCGTATCCGCTGCTGGCGTTTTTTCCAGCCAGCCGAAGAAAGTTCACCAGCCAGACGCATTGGCTCGGCTGGTCGGCCTTTTTGATCGCGCGCAAAAACCGGGACGCCGGCGGCGGGGCGGCTCAAAGACGCGGGGACTCCAATAGATAGAGCGCGGCGTAGATTTTCGGATCGACCAGACAGCCGGCGGCCCGCTTTTGTTTCAGCCAGCCGGGGACTTGAGCCAGGGGGATTTCATGCACGACGATTTCCTCGTGCGCCACCCCGCCGCCCGCGCCCACTTTGCGCAAGCCGGTCGCCAGAAAGAGGGTGACGGTTTCCGAGGTCAAACCGCTGGAGGAGGGTCCGGAGACGAGCGGCGCCACCGCTTGGGCCTGGTAACCAGTCTCCTCGAGCAGTTCGCGCCCGGCGGCTTCAGCCTGGGATTCGCTGTCCCGTCCCGGCTCGTCGCCAATGATGCCGGCGGGCATCTCGATCGTGCGCGCCTGGACGGGGATGCGGTATTGTTCCACCAGCAGTAATTTGCTCTCCGGCGTCACCGCCACGATGATGGCGGCGCCGGTGGCGCGGGTTCGTTCCGCGTATTCCCAGGCGCCCTCGCGAACCAGGCGCAAAAACTTCCCGGTGATGAGCGTTTCCTTCATGACACTTCCATGACCTGGCGAACGCGAGCGCCCGCCTGCCGCATCGTCTCCAGCGCCCGCGCCGAGTCGCCCGGCTGCGCCTCAAGGCCCCGGCAGGCGTCGGCGATCACCGTCGTGGGCCAGCCGAGTTCGATTGCATCCAGCACGGTGAATCGCACGCAGTAATCGGTGGCCAAACCGCAAACAAACACCTCCGAGACCCCGCGGCCCGCCAGCCACTCGTGCAGGCCGGTGGCGCGCCGGCGGGCGTTGTCGAAAAAGGCGCTGTAGCTGTCGATGGCCGGATCCACGCCCTTGAGGAAAACGCGATCGAGACGCGATGGATCGAGCGCCGCGGCCAAGTCCGCCCCCGGTGTGTGTTGCACGCAATGAACCGGCCAAAGCTTTTGGGGCAGGCCGTTGAGCTCGATGACCGAGTACAGGGCCTGGCCGGGATGGTTCGCGGCGAAGCTGCCGTGATCCGGCGGGTGCCAATCCCGAGAGGCGGCCACCACGGGAAAACCGGGAATCAGGCGATTGACGACCGAAATGATTTCATCCCCGCGCGGCACGGCCAAAGCGCCGCCGGGCAGGAAGTCATTTTGGATGTCCACCAGGATCAAAGCTCGCATCTTCCCTCATAGATAAGCCCGGCGCGCCGGTTTTGCCAGCGTGGCGGCAAGGTGGCGCCGCCGGGGTTCCGAGACGTCGAGCGGGCAGAAGAGGAAACCGCTTTCCCCACTGTCCCGGTGGTGAAGGGCCGGTCAGGCCGAGCCGTTCTTCGCCGCCGGGCCGGCGGGTTGCCAGTCGAGGACTCTCAGGCGCACCCGCCGGACGCCGTTGTATTCGTTGATTTCCGGCGCAAAAGCCACATCGAAACAGCCAACCGGCAGGGACTCTTCGCCCGCGCCCCACCAAACCGCCTCGTGCGCCGCGCGGCCATCCCGGAACCACATGCGGACATGTTGTTGGCGGGCGCCGCAACGTTGCAACGGGCGTTGATGGGCCAAACCGCGGGCGACCAGTTGCACCGGCGGATTTTGCTGGCCCTCGGGCTTCAAGCGTTCAAAAGCGGCCAGGCTCTCGATCGTCAGTTCCTCGAGTCCGACCTCGGCATCCAGCCGCAAGGAGGGCATCAACTGCTCCGGGGAAAGCTGGCGGCGGGCGATTGCGTTGAGCCGGCCGCGAAACTCCTCGAGCCTGGCCGGCGCGAGAGTCACCCCGGCGGCCAGGGCGTGGCCGCCGTGCCGGACGAGGAGTCCGTCACACTCGCGCAGCGCGGCCGCGAGATCAAAGCCGGCCACGCTGCGGCCGGAGCCGCGCCAATGCCCGCCATCCCCGCCGAGGATGAGGGTCGGCCGGTGAAACTGTTGCAGGACGCGCGAGGCCACGATGCCGACCACGCCGAGATGCCAATGGGGCCGGCCCTCGACGATGACGTAGTCCGACGCGCCGTTGAAACGCGCGCGGACGGCGGCGAGCGCCTCCGCGGTGATAGTTCGCTCGAGTTCCTGGCGTTCGCGATTCTGGCGGTCGAGGGCCTCGGCCAGCGGCGCGGCCTCGGCGAGGGTCGCGGCGCGCAGCAAACGCAGGGCATCCTCAGCGGTCTCGAGCCGACCGGCGGCGTTGAGTCGCGGAGCAAGCTGGAAGGCGGCGTCGCGGGCGCTCAAGCGCGCCGGACATCGGGCGGCCTGCTTGAGCGCAATCAGCCCGGGACGCGGCGTGTTTCGCAGGCGCTCCAGGCCGGCCGCAACGAGAATGCGATTTTCGCCCGCCAGCGGCACGAGATCGGCGATGGTGCCCAGCGCCACGAGGTCCAGCAGCGGTCGCACATCGAAAGTGTCCGCCCCGGACAGCCCCGTTTCCCGGCCACGCTTCAAGAGCGCGTGGCAAAGCTTGAAAGCCAGCCCCGCCGAGCAGAGCTCGAGTCCGCCGCCGGCGGATGCTTCCGCGCCGGGCGCGGATGCGCGCGGGTTCACCAGGGCGAACGCGGGCGGCGGCGGATCGCTGATTTGATGGTGATCGAGAACCAGCACCTCGACGCCGCCGGCCTGGAGCTCGGCGATCACCTCCCGGCTGGCCGAGCCGCAGTCCACCGCCAGGAGAAGCTGGACGGGGAACCGTTGCAGACAGTTGCGGACGGCCTCGCGGGACAGGCCGTAACCTTCGTCCATCCGGTGAGGAAGATAATGGCTGGCCCGCCAGCCGAGTTTTTGAAACACCTCGAGCAGCACCGCGGTGGACGTGACGCCATCCACATCGTAGTCGCCGAAAATGACCAACGGCTCGTCCCGCGCGCGAGCGGCCAGCAGCCGCTCGACCGCTCGCTCCATGCCTGGCAACCGGAGAGGATCGGCGAGATGTTTGAGGCGCGGCTCCAGAAATGCCGCCATCGCCTCGGGTTCGTCCAGGCGCCGATTCAGCAGGCATTGAACGAGCAGCGGTGAAAGCTGGAGGCGGCGCGCCAGCTCCCCGGCCAGGAGAGGTTGGGCGGGGGCGAGCGACCAGCGATACTTCATGACGCCAGAGCATGGCTGAAACTCTCCCAGAGTTTCAAGAGCACTTGCCAGATCGCGCCGCCGATCAGACTGAAGAAGATGAGGTTGAGCGCCACGGCCAAATAGCCAAACCAAAGCAGGACGCCATCCTCCTCCATCATGGCCGCGGCGAGCAGGATGATGGCGTAGCTGGGAATCGAGTTGGTGAGAAAGAAGGGCGGGGCCGGCAACGGGAGCGCCAGCAGAACCGCGAGCAGCGCGAGGCAGGCACAGTTAAAAAGCCGCACGGCGGGCCAGGCGAGCCAGCGACTCTGGCGCGGGCGCACAAAGCGTTCGAGGAATTCGAGAAAACGGACGCCGCGAACCAGCAAAAAGCCGCGGAGCTTCGCCGGCAATGGCCGTTCCCCAAGGAACCCCGGCAGGCTTGGCGGCCGGCCCGCCGCCGCGCGCAGGGCCAGGACCGCCACGATGGCTCCCATCACCGAGCTGAGACCAGGAATCGAGACCGGGATGACAAACGGCAGACAGAGCAGAATGATCAGCAGGTACACCCCGCTGGAGGCAGTGCAGCGCAGCAGATCGTTGAGCGTGAGCGGGCCGGTGGACAACCCGCCCAAGGCGCCCGCCAGGCGGCGGGACAACGGTTCGTGCCCGGCAGGCTGGGGGGAGGGTCGGGATTTCGAGTTCAACGTTCCCTCGCCCGCGGCGACCTCGGGCCGCCGCGCCGGTCGCGCCGCGCGGCGAGGACCGAAAGCAGCATGGAGATGAAGATGATGCCGCCGATGATCAACAGCGAGAGGGAGATGGGGATCTCGTGCTGAAACCAGAGCGGCGGCTCGCGGTCATGCGGATCGAGGAGCATCTTGACCCCGACAAACGCCAATACCAGAGACAAGCCGACCTTGAGATACCGGAAGTAGCCGATGGCGTTGGCCAGCACGAAATAGAGCGTGCGCAGGCCCAGAATGGCGAACACATTCGAGGTGAAAACGATGAACGGCTTGGTGGTGACCGCGAAGATGGCGGGGATCGAATCCACGGCAAACACCAGATCCGTCGTCTCGACCATCACCAACACGAGGGCGAGCGGGGTGAGCGCGGCCCGCCCGTTCCATTTCGTGACGAATTTCTGCCCCTCGAGTTGCGGCGCCACCGGGAACAACCGCCGTGCCAGGCGGATGACCTTGTTCTTCTCGGGATCGACTTCGGTTTCCACGAAGAGCATGCGAAAGCCGCTGAACACGAGAAACGCGCCGAGGACATAGAGCAGCCATTCCATCCAGCCGATCAGCGCCACGCCCACCAGGATCATGCCGCCGCGCATGATCAGCGCGCCGAGGATGCCCCAAAACAGCACCCGATGCTGGTAGGCGGAGGGGATTTGGAAGTAGCCGAAGATCAGGGCGATGACAAAGACGTTGTCCATCGAAAGAGACAGTTCGATGACGTAGCCGGTGAGGAACTGGAGCGCCTCCTGACGCCCGCGGAGCGGCACGAGCAGAGCGGCAAAACCGAGCGCCAGTGAAACCCAAATCCCGGTCCAAATCAACGCCTCCTTGAATCTCACCACATGCGCCCGGCGGTGAAACAGGCCGAGATCCAGCGCGAGCAATACGACCACCACGCCAATGAAGGCGGCCCAGTGCCAAGGACCAATTGGAATGACCGCCAGCATGAACGTCCCGTTTAGACGGGGGGCGCCACCCGTTCACCGGGCCGGCGGGCACCATTTACCCCTTCCAGAGGCCAAAGGAGTGCGCCGAGACCGGGATCCAGGCGCCACGCCCTCATGGCTGCGCCGGACGATACCGCATGGGCGACGCGCCGCCTTCTGTCGGGATGGGGGCCACGCCGAGCGCCGGACGCTGGCCTTTATGCCACCAGAGCACGATCGCGCTGGCCATGTAAATGCTCGAGTAGGTGCCCACGATGATCCCGACCAGGAAGGTGAACGCGAAATCATTGATTTCACCACCGCCGAAGATATACAGCGAAAGCGTGGCCAAAAACACGGTCCCGGAGGTAATGATCGTCCGGCTCAGGGTTTGATTGATCGCCTGGTTCACGAGGTCGCGGAAGGTTCCCCGCGTCCCCAGCTTCAAATCCTCGCGAATCCGGTCAAAAATCACGATCGTATCGTTCACCGAAAAACCGACGATAGTCAGGATCGCCGCCACCGTGGTGGCGTTGAATTGCCGTCCGGACAAGGCGTAAATCCCCATGACGATGATCACGTCGTGAACCACCGCGATCACGGCGCCCACGGCAAAAGAGACTTCATACCGGAAGGCGACATAAACCAGAATGCCGAACAAGGACAGCAGTACGGAAATAATTGCCGAGCGGCGGATTTCTTTGCCGACTGTGGGGCCGACAGTGTCCTGCCCGACCAGGGAGAACCCGGCCTCGGGCATCTTTTCGAGCGTGGTTTGCACCAGCACGCCCGTGCCGTGGGAGGAATCCACCCGAAGGGTGTCGCGGGCGCTGGCCAGGTCGCGCTGATATTGAATCATGGCGTCGTTGATGCCAGCGGACGCGAGCGCCGCGCGGATCTTGTCCACCTCGACCTTCTGGACGAAGGAGAAGCTGCTGCTGTCTCCGCCGACGAAGTCGCGCCCGAGGAGGCTCTTGCCGCGCGAGACGCCATAACCGACCCCAATGACGAGGAGCGCAATCGAGGTGATCAACGCCGGCTTGGCCGCCTTCATGAAGTCGATCTTCGTGTTGCGAATGATGTGCAGCATGGGGAGCGACTTGATCCAATCGCGGTCCAACATGAAGTCAAAAATCATGCGGGTGACCACCAACGCCGTGAACAAACTGGCGGAGACGCCGATGGTCAGCGCGACGCCGAAGCCCTTGATCGGGCCGGTGCCCATGAAAATAAGGATGACCGAGGCGATGAGCGTGGTGAGGTGCGAGTCAAAGATGGTGCTGAAGGCGCGGCTGTAGCCCGCGGCGATCGCGCCGCGGAGGGACTTGCCCTTGGCGGATTCCTCACGAATCCGCTCGTAAATCAGCACGTTGGCGTCCACCGCCATGCCGACCGTCAGGACAATGCCGGCGATGCCCGGCATGGTCAGGGTGGTGCCCACTGAGCACATGATCCCGAGCAGGATGATGATGTTGGCGATCAGCGCCACGTTGGCCACCATGCCCGCCACCAGATAATAGACCAGCATGAAGGCGGAAACCGCCAGAGTGCCGTAGATCGAGGCGCGGATGCCGCCGCGAATCGAGTCTTTCCCCAGCGTGGGATCGACCTGGCGCGAGGCGATGATTTTCAATGGCGCCCGCAGGGGGTTCTCGAGCACATTGGCCAGTTCCTGGGCTTCTTTGAAGTCGAACCGGCCGGAGATCTGCCCGCGCCCGGTCTCGATGGGTTGCCGGATCACCGGCGCCGAGTAAAGGTCGCCGTCCAGAATGATGGCCAAACGTTGGCCGACGTTCTCGCGGGTGATTTCGGCGAATTTCGCCGCGCCCGCGTCATTCAGGGTGAAATCGATTTCGGGTTCGCCCAGGTTGCTGCGCACGACCATGGCGCTTTTGATGCCGCTGCCGGTCATCTCGGGACGCTTCTTGACCACGACCTCCTCGATCTGCTCGCGGCCCTCGCGAGTGCGCTCCTTGCGGCGCTTGATTTCGTATCCCGGCTTGATGTCGCCGGTGCGGATGGCCTGCTCGCTGTCTGGATCCACCAGGCGGAATTCGAGGAAGGCCGCGCGCTGGATCGCCGCCTTGGCGCTCTCCTGGTCGGCGGCGGAAAGGCCGGGTAACTGCACCAGAATGGTATCATTGCCCTGCGGAACAATGAGCGGCTCGGCGACGCCAAAGCGATCCACACGTTTCCGCAATACTTCAACAGCTTGCGACAGGGCGGCGCCGGAATCCGTGACGTTGGTCAGGCCGCTGGTGTCCATCTGGACGAGGAACGAGGTGCCGCCCTGGAGATCCAGGCCGAGTTTGACGCGGCCCGCCGCCTCCCGCTGGAGACGGTTGAGGATGTAATTGTTGGGGCGCAGCTCGCTTTTCGCCTCGAAGAAGGGGAAATAGTGAGTCAGATCATTGGTGCCGACCGCGTGGACAAGATTGTCGTACGGCTTTTCGGGCGCCTGTTTTTGCAACGCAGCGGCCTGGTAAACAATGTTCGAAAAGGTCGCGTCTTTGTTGACCGCCCGCTCCCGGAAGACCTGGATCAAATTCCGGCCCTGCGGCGGGTACAACTCGTACACCGACCAGACGATAACGAGAACAACGAGGACGAACCTCCAGAAATTATTGCGATTCATGGTGGGGCGTTAGGAGCCGGCGGAGTCTCCGCCGCGCTCGGTGACTTCGGTCACAGCGGATTTGGTGATCTCGAATTTAGCGTCCGCGGAGCGGATGGTAAGCGTTCGCTCCTTGACGGTCACCACAGTGGCCAGCACGCCGCCGCTGGTGATGATCTTGTCGCCCGGGCGGAGGGTCTTAAGCAAATTCGCATGGTCCCGCGCTTTTTTTTGCTGTGGCCGGATCAGGGCGACGTAGAACACGACGACCAGCAAAATCATCGGGGCAAAGCTGATCCAGGCGGGGGCCGAGGACTGAGCGCCTTGCGGTGGCGCGCCCATGGCGAGCAGAAGGTTGGAAACAAACCAATTCATATAACCGAATAAGCCGATAAGCTTAGTCGCGGGCTGGCGTTTGGCAAGCATTTAGCTAGGTAACTTTTCGCGAGCGGCGGGCTGCGGCCCGGCGAATCCAAAGTTTAGACCATCGTGTACCGAATTTGGACATGAGCGGCTTGCCGAAGCTGTCCAGTGTGCGCGTGCGTTTGGTGGGAGCAGTGCTCCTGGCCATCGCGCCGGCCTGGGTGGTCATGTACCTTTTTGCCTACGACCCGCCCTGGATGCGGTTTGCGCTGGGGTTGCTGGCGCTGGGCGCCGCCTGGGTGGGGGGCGAACGATTCATCCTGCGGCAAGTGCGGACGATCACCGGCGCGGCCGAACGCCTGGCCGCCGGGGATTATTCCAGCCGGACTCAACTGGGCGGCGAGCAAAGCGAGCTGGGCGAGCTGGCCAGAGCTTTTGACGAGATGGCCGATGTGATTGAGGAGCAGGCCGGGCACCGGGATCAGGCCGAGAAAACTTTGACCACCCGCTCCCTGCAACAAACCGTGATTGGCGCGCTGGGGCAATTTGCGCTGGTCAGCAATGATTTCGAGGCGTTGCTGAATCAGGCGGTGATGATGGCGGCTCAGACCCTCGAGGTGGAGTATTGCGGGCTGTTGGAGCTGGAGCCCGGAGGCGGGCGGCTTTGGTTGCGCGCCGGAGTCGGCTGGAAACCGGAAGTGGTTGGGAAAGCTCTTGTTCCCCGCGACATCCGGACGGTTGAGGGATACACGTTGACTGCCGGCGAGCCGGTGGTGGTGGAAAATTTCGGGACGGAACTGCGGTTCCGCGGCTCGCGGCTGCTGCAATCCCACGGCGTGGTGAGCGGCGTGACGGTGGCCATTGTGGGACAGGGCCAGTCATTCGGCGTGCTGGGCGCCTACAGCACACGGCGAAGGAAGTTCACGGAGGACGAGGTGCATTTTCTTCTGGCCGTGGCGACGGTGCTGGCCATGGCGGCCGAGCGCCGGCGCGCCGAGGCGGATATGGAGAAGCTCGCGGCTTTCGCGCAGCTCAATCCCAACCCGGCCATGGAACTGACCGAGGCCGGCGACCTGACGTACGCCAACGAAGCCGCATGCAAACTGGCCGGTGCGGTGGGCCGCGGCCATCCGCGGGAGCTGCTGCCGGGCAACGTCCGAGCCATCGTCCACGCCTGCCTGACGAGGCGGGATCCGATCAAACTCGAGGCGCAGCTCGAGCGCCGCACCCTGCAATGGTCGTTTTACCCGGTGTTCGCCAGCCGCGTCGTCCAGGCCTACGTCGAGGACATCACCGCCCGGTTGAGTCTCGAGGCGCAGTTGCGGCAGTCGCAGAAAATGGAGTCCGTCGGCCAATTGGCCGCGGGGGTTGCCCACGATTTCAACAACATGCTTACGATCATCCAGGGGCACGCCGGCATGTTGATGGCCAAGGCGGGCGGCGCGACGGCTCCGCTCGAATCCGCCCAGGCCATTTACTTCGCCTCCGAACGCGCGGCGGGCCTGACGCGCCAGCTCTTGATGTTCAGCCGCAAAAACGTGATGCAGCCCCGGCTGACGGATTTGCGCGAGGTGGTGTTGCAGACCAGCAAATTGCTGACCCGCTTGCTGGGGGAAACCATCTGGCTGGAGTACCGGCGGCCGCCCGAGCCGGCCACGGTCCACGGGGACACCGGCATGCTCGAGCAGGTGATCATGAATCTCGCGGTCAACGCCCGGGACGCGATGCCCCGCGGCGGGAAGCTCTCCATCCAGGTCGAGAACCTCGAAATCGACGAGCCGCACACTCTGTTGCATCCGGAATCCCGGCCCGGGCCGTTTGTTTGTTTAAGCGTCAAAGACACCGGCTGCGGCATGGACGCGCCGACGCTCGCCCGCATTTTCGAGCCATTCTTCACCACCAAAGAGGTGGGCAAAGGAACCGGGCTGGGGCTGGCGACGGTCTATGGGATTGTGAAGCAGCACGAGGGCTGGGTCGAGGTCGCCAGCGAGCCCGGCGTCGGGTCCACCTTCAGCGTCTATCTGCCGGCCTGCCTGGCGCCGCTCGAAACGCCCGAACCGCCCGCCCCGGCCACAATCACGACCGCTTGCGGCGGACGGGAAACCATTCTGTTGGTGGAGGACGAGCCGGTGCTGCGGGAATTGGCCACCATGATTTTAACCGCCGGCGGCCACGAGGTGCTCGAGGCGGACAACGGCCGCGAGGCGCTGAAAATCTGGGAGGCAAACCGCCATCGCATCGACCTGCTGCTGACCGACATGGTCATGCCCGAGGGCATTTCCGGCATGGAACTGGCCACCCGCCTGCGAGCCACGAAGCCGGAGCTCAAAATTGTGATCGCCAGCGGCTACAGCATGGATGATCTGGACACGGAATTCGTGCAGCGGGGCAACGCCATCTTCCTCCAAAAACCCTACACCCACGTCACCCTCGCCCAGGCGATCCGGACGTGTCTGGATCGAAAGGCGGAGGAACGGCCGCCCGGGTGAGCGCAACCGCCACCCCGGAGCCGCGAAGCCGGGAGACTTTTCCCCCTTCGCGTCCCTTCGCACCCCTGCGCGGTTAACCCAACACCCTCACCCGCGGGCGCACAGCTCCAGCACGCGGCCGACCGCCTGCTCCGTTTTCACCGCGGCCAGCGCGCCGGCGCGTTCCTTGATCTCCACCTCGCCTTGGGCCAGGCTTTTCTCCCCCACCGCCACCCGGATGGGGAAACCCACCAGCTCGGAATCCTTGAATTTGACACCCGGGCGTTCGTTGCGATCGTCCAGGATGACCTCGATTCCGGCCCGGGTGAGCTCCTGGTAGAGGCGTTCGGCGGTTTCCCTCACCGCGCCGGCGGCGGCGAGCGGGGTGATGCAGACCGCGTAGGGCGCCACGCTGAGCGGCCAGATGATGCCGTTGGCGTCGTGGCGCTGCTCGATGACGGCTTGCAGCGTGCGGGTGACGCCGATGCCGTAACAGCCCATGATGCAGGGCTGCCGCCGCCCGGCCTCGTCCAGGTACATTGCGTCAAACACCTGGCTGTACTTCGCGCCCAGTTTGAAGACATGCCCGACCTCGATGGCGCGGCGCGCCTTGAGCGGCTGGCCGCAGGAGCAGCAGGCCTCGCCGGCGCGCGCCAGGCGCAGATCCGCGAAGGCTTGGACCGCCACATCCCGGCCCACCGCCACCTGGCGCCAATGATAGCCGTCCACGTTGGCGCCGGTGGTCATTTGCACCGCCCCGCGCAGGCGCTCGTCGGCATGAATGGGCAGACTCGAGATGCCCACGGCGCCCAGACTGCCGGGATGCGCGCCCAACGCCCGGAAAATCTCCTCGGGTTCGCCCGGACGGAAGTTGGCCGTGCCCAGCGCGCCGGCCAGTTTGGCCTCGTTGAGCTGGTCATCCCCGCGCAACAACACCAACACCGGTTGGTCGTCCGCCAGAAAAACCAGCGTCTTGATTTGGCGTCCCGCCGGCACCCCGTGGGGCGGGCGGCTTAAATCCTCAATCGTAAGCACCCCTGGAGTCGGGAATTTCTCCGGCGCCGGCCCGGGCGTCCCGGCGAGGTCCTCTCCGGCGGGGCGGCTGACCGCCTTCTCCGCGTTCGCCGCGTAGCCGCAGCCCTCGCAATAGATGACCTCATTCTCCCCGGTCTCCGCCGGCGCCATGAATTCGTGCGAGAACTTGCCCCCCATCACCCCGGTGTCGGCCTCGACGGCGATGGCCCGCAGACCGCACCGTTCGAAAATGCGGGTGTAGGCGTCGTACATTTTTTTGTAGCTTTCCTGCGCCTGCTCATCCGTCGCGTCAAAGCTGTAGGCGTCCTTCATGATGAACTCCTTGGCGCGCATCAAGCCGAAGCGCGGACGGATTTCATCCCGGAACTTGGTCTGAATCTGGTAAAAATTCCGGGGCAACTGACGGTAGGAATTGATTTCGCCAGCCACCAGAGTGGTGACCACCTCCTCGTGCGTCGGGCCCAGCACCCATTCCTTCTTGGCGCGATCCCGGACTTTGAACAGCACGTCCCGCGCGGCTTCGTAGCGTCCGCTCTGACGCCAGATCTCGGGCGGTTGCAGCGCCGGCATGAGCAACTCGAGCGCCCCGGCGCGGTCCATCTCCTCGCGCACGATGCGCTCGACTTTGCGCAGCGCCCGCAACCCGAGCGGCAGGAAGGTGTAGAGCCCGCCGGTCAGCTTGCGCAGCAAGCCGGCCCGCAGCAGGAGTTGATGCGAGACGATTTCCGCCTCGGCGGGCGTTTCTTTCAGCGTGGGAATGAGGGTCTGTGTCCAGCGCATTTGATAATTGGTTTTCCGGCGGCGGCTCAGTTGCCGCGGCGACGGGTGGGAGAGCATAGCGCGGGCTTTCCGCGCTTCAACCTATTTCCCAGGCCGGGAGACGACAAAATACCGAGCCATTGTCCGTGACGCCGCCGCTTTTCGTCGCCTTGCCCAGCGCGCGCTCGCCGGCCTCGATCACCAGATCGGGAACTGGCGGCGCCGGCGCGGCGCCCGCGCCCGTCCAGGCAAGCGACAGGATCAGGGAGAGGAGAAGAACGGCCCGCTTCCGGGCGGAACGATGGTTTGCCGCACCACGACCACAGACTGCGAACGGCTGAGGGAAACGATTCCGCGCCTCCGGCTCATGTTCAATTAAAAAATTTCCGGAAGGGCGGAAAACTTCTGCCACGGCCGTCCAAAGTCGGAAAAACCGCCTGTCCTTTGTGGACCAGCCGGCGCAACCGGCGGCGGCCGCCGACGATTTCCCCGGCCAATCACGGATCTCATCGTCGAACACGCACAACGGCCATGAGCCTGCCCCAGCAC
>JBDHQH010000008.1:0-61617 GCA_039806935.1 Verrucomicrobiota bacterium | reverse complement strand
CTCCGCGATTCGCGACGAGCATCGGATTCATACCCTGCTGGGCGCCCGCCGCGTGCTGCCGGAGTGAGCCGCCACGCGCTGACGCGTTGCGGCGCGCCACCGGGATGGTTACCTTGCCGGGGTGGCGGACATTGTCCTCAGCACGCTCAACGCGAAATACATCCATTGCGCATTTGGCCTGCGCTATTTGCTGGCCAACCTGGGTGAGTTGCGCCCGCGCGCCTGCCTCGCCGAGTTCGACATCAACCAGCGTCCGCTGGAAATCGTGGAGGCGCTGCTGGCGCGGAATCCCCGCATCATCGGCCTCGGGGTTTACATCTGGAACGCGCGCCAGACGGAGGAAGTCGCCGCGGCGCTGAAGAGTCTTCGGCCGGATCTCACGCTGGTCCTGGGCGGCCCCGAGATCAGCTACGAAACCGAGGACCAGGCTTTGACCCGCTGGGCGGATTATGTGATTTGCGGGGAAGGGGATCTCGCGTTGGCCAGCTTGTGCCGCGCGGTGCTCGAGGGAAGAAGGCCCGCCCGGAAAATCATCCGCGCGCCGCTGCCCGCCTTCGCCGAGTTGGTGCTGCCCTACGATCTTTACAGCCCGGAGGACCTGGCGCATCGAATCATCTATGTTGAGGCCTCGCGCGGGTGTCCCTTTAGCTGCGAGTTTTGCCTGTCCTCGCTGGATATTCCGGTGCGCCAGGCGCCGCTGGACGCTTTCTTGCGCCATCTGCAACGGCTGCTGGACGCGGGCGCGCGGCAGTTGAAATTTGTGGATCGCACCTTCAATCTCAATCCCGCCACCTGCCGCGCCATTCTCGAATTTTTATTCGAACGCTGGCGGCCGGGGCGGTTGTTTCATTTCGAGATGATTCCCGACCGATTGCCAGCCGCGCTGCGGGAGATCATCGCGCGGGCGCCCCCCGGGGCGCTGCAATTCGAGGTCGGAGTTCAGACTTTTGATGCGGCGGCGGCGGCCCGCATCGAGCGCCGGCAAAACTACGCCCGGCTCGAGGACAACTTCGGCTTCCTGCGGAGGCAGGGCATCCACTTGCACGCCGATCTCATCGCCGGATTGCCGGGTGAGTCGCTGGAGAGCTTCGCCGCCGGCTTCGATCGCCTGATCGCCATGGGGCCGCAGGAAATCCAGGTGGGGATTCTCAAACGGCTGCGGGGCACGCCCATCTCGCGCCACGATGCCGAATGGGGGATGATCTACAACCCACATCCTCCCTACGAAATTCTCAGCAACCGCCTGATCGATTTTCGTCAGATGCAGCAATTGCGCCGTTTTGCCCGGTATTGGGATCTGGTCGGCAACAGCGGAAATTTTGTCGAAACCACGCCGCTCATCTGGACCCAGACCAGCGCCGGGCCGGAAGCAGCCTCCCCCTTCTGGGCCTTCAACCGGTGGAGCCTATGGCTGCACGGGCGCGTGGGGCGGACGGATAGCATAGCCTTGTTGCGATTGATGAGCCTCTTATTCGATTATTTGAGGGAGGCCGGAGCGCCTCCGCAGCGGGTCGCCGAGGCGTTGTGGCGGGATTATCAGCGCGGCGGGCGGCGCGATCAGCCGGGATTTCTGAGAGATCACCTGCCCCCCCGTGAACCGTTGCCGGCGACGCGAGAGCAACCCCGCCTTCCTAAGCGCCAAGCCAGGCATCAACATCGAAGCCCCTGATGAGCGGGTTAAGCGAAATAAATCGGCCAGCTTGCGGTTTCTGATTTCCGGCGTAGAATCGACGCATGAAGTTTTTCGCGGCGATGCTGCTTTATATTCTCTTTGGCGCGGGACTTTGCGTCGGCATCTTGTACACCGCCAAGGGCAACCCCTGGCTGCTGATCGCCATCATGGCGGTTTATTTTGTAATGATTGCCAGGATCGGCTGTTTGTCCAAACCGACCCACCACTGAGCTACGACCCCTCGCCGGAGCCGGCTAATCCTCAGCGCCGCGAAAGAACAACCAGCCGAGCGCCACACCGACCACGACAGCGGCGGCAACCGTTTGCCAGGTGTGCTCGCGGATATAATGATCGGTGGTGCGCCCCACGTTGCGCGCGCGACGGCCCGCCTGCTGCCGCCATTCCTGAAACCTGGTTCCCAAGACGCGAGTCTTCATGCTGTAAAATAATCCTCGGCGGCGGAATCCCAAGTGGGTGATTCCACCAATCGAAGGTTGCGGGCACGGCGGCGGCGGCGTAAAACGTTGCCATCATGCGCGTGGTCATTCAACGGGTCGATCAAGCCAGCGTCAGCATTGCGGAGCGAGTCACCGCGCGGATTGGCCGGGGATTGCTGGTTTTCCTCGCCATCGAGGCGTCGGATAGGGAGGAAGACATCGAATGGTTGAGCGGCAAGATCGCCCGGTTGCGGGTGTTTGATGACGATCAGGGCGTGATGAACCGGTCGCTCGAGGAGGCCGGCGGCGAAATCCTGGTAGTCAGCCAATTCACGCTTTTCGCCAGCACCCGCAAAGGCAATCGCCCCTCCCATAGCCGCTCCGCGCCCGGGCCCGTCGCCCTCCCGATCTACGAAGCCTTTTTGCAACGCCTGGCTGAGGATACCGGGAAACGGATCCAAACCGGCGCATTCGGCGCCCGGATGGCCGTGGAGCTCATGAATAACGGACCGGTCACCATCCTCATCGACAGCAAGCTGCGCGAGTGATGATCGGGAGCGCGCCAACCAGCGGCATTGGCAGCGCGCCGGGCCAGCTCAGAGCCGCAGGAAAATCTTCCGCTGGTGGAGGAAGCGGACCAACCAAAAGGCCAGGAGCAGGCCCACGAGCGAAATCATCAGATCGCCCATGCCTTTTGCCAGGTGGGCGTCCAGCAGCGCTTTTACGTCGCCTCCCGCCAACCGCGCGGCGACCTTGCGGAATCCGCCGAGCAAATTGGCTGCCAGATAAACCGTGATCGAATTCATGCCCATCCACACAAACGGCTGGCACCACGCCCGTTTTTGCCAGACGTCCACAATCAGGTAAAATGCCCCGAGCAGCATCGCGCTGTAGCCGCCGGCGACCAGCACGAAGGAGGAAGTCCAGATTTTTTTGACGACGGGAAACTGCCAGGACCAGAGCCAGCCAAGCGCCGCGGCGCCCGCGCCAGCCCCGACGAGGATGAGCACCTTGCGCCGATCCTCGAGGCTCGCGCGGTTGAGCAGGAGGCCGGCGAAAATCCCCAACAACGCGGTGCCCACGGCGGGGATGGTGCTCAAATAACCCTCCGGGTCGAAGAAGGTGTCGTATTTTCGTCCGGGCAGATACAGGAAATCAAAGTGATCGCAGACGTTGTAGCCCCGGTCGAACTTGCCGGTGACCCGGCGGGTCTCACCACGATACACCTTTGCGGCCGCGGCCCATCCGGGGCTGTCCTTGATCGCCGAGAAATTGTCCGGCCCGCGGAGGAGTTCGGCGCTTCGCGGATCGCCCGCCCGCTCCGCCTTGGCCGCCAGCGCCTCCTTCGTCAATTGCACATCGCGGATCGGGACGAAGGTCATCACCGCCCAGTAGGAAATCAGCAATCCAGCGCAGATGCCCGCCAGGGCGCGAGGCCGGAAATAACAGTAGAGCAACCCGCCGCAGGTGTAGGCGATGGCGATCCGGTTGAGCACGCCCATCAGGCGCATGTCCGGCCAGGGATTGGTAAATCCGCCCGAGTAAAAAATGCCCACCAGGAACAATAAAATTCCGCGTCGCAAGACACGCTTGACCGCCTCCGCGCGGCCGGCCGTGGCCATCGCCTTGTTGAGCGAGAAGACCGTCGAAACCCCCGCGATAAATAGAAATAAAGGGAAAATCAGATCGTAAAAGTGAAATCCCGCCCACTCGGCATGATCGAGTTGATCGGCTAGAAACACCGTGGGTTTGGATTTCGCCATCCGGTTGAGGGCGTACACCAGAGAATCCGCGCCGATGATCCAAAACATGTCGAACCCGCGCAGGGCATCCACCGACATGAGGCGTCGGGACGCGGTTTGAGCCGGGGCGGCGGCGACGGGAGCGGCCTGCGTGATGTTCGCCATACGGGAGGGAGTCTAGTCGATGCCTTTGGGGCGCGACAACAATTTTGAAATTGACGTGACCGGGGCCTTCACCTAACCTGCCTCCACGCCCGAAACAGAGCCGGCGACGGTTAAAAGCCGAAGCGCAACGACCAAACTCGATAAAGATCAAACTTTTGCGGGACGTGGAAGGTGGATTCCCAACGGCGGGAATTGACCGCACGACCCAGTGAAATGAACAACCACTCGAAAGAACCTATGCAGCTCTCCCTATCTCAAAAACTCGCGCGTCTGACTCGCCTGGCCGGGAACACTCCGAGACGGCTTGGCAAATTGGCCGAGGCCGCCGCCCTGGCGCTGCTGGCAGCGGGGCTGTTGACCGGTTGCCAGTCGGCGAAAGCGCCGGCTTTCCCCGAAGGGCATGAAGCGCCGCCGCGGGAGGGCGCCACCCGGAAACTCGGGGACGAAATTGTCCTGCATGAGGGCGACTCGATCCGGATCAGCTTCCCGGGCGCTCCCTCGCTCAATACCATCACTCCCATCCAGCGTGACGGACGGATCAGCCTCCAACTCGTGGGCGAGGTGCAAGCCGCGGGGTTGACGACCAAACAACTCGAGGCCGAATTGCTCAAGCTTTACGGGCCGCAACTGCAAACCAAGGAAGTCGCGGTCGGCGTGGAGTCCTCCGCCTTCCAATTATACGTGAGCGGCGCGGTTCTGCGTCCGGGCAAAATCGTCTCGGATCGCCCGCTGACAGTGCTGCAGGCGATCATGGAGGCCGGCGGCTTCGATTACACGAAGGCAAACCTGAAGGCAGTAAAGGTGATTCGCACTGAGAACGGACGCACGGAGCATTACCGCGTCAATTTAAAAGGGGTGCTGAACGGAGATGATTCCGAGCAATTTGCGCTGAAGCCGTCGGATATTATCTTCATCCCCGAGCGGTTCACCTGGTTCTAGGCCGCCGGGGATGGGCATCACGACCCAAACGGGTGACGCGGGCACGACGGGACTGTTGTACAACCGGCGGGTGAGCAAGACCGACCCGCGCATCGAAGCGTGCGGCGTGTTGGACCACCTGTCCGCGGCGCTGGGCCTGGCCCGGGCCGCCTCGCCCGACGCGGCGCTGCGAGAGCGTTTGGGATCCGTCCAGCGCCAGTTGATGCGGCTCATGAGCGAACTAGCCACGGCCAGCGAGGACCGGGAGCGATTTCGGGCGGATGGGCTCCCCCAGGCCACCGCCGCCACGCGCGCTCCGCTGGAGGAGTGGATTGCCGCAGTGGAGCCGGAAATTGCGCTGAAGGATTGGGCTATTCCCGGCGCGAATTTGAGCGCCGCCGGGCTGGATCTGGCGCGGGCGGTGTGCCGCCAGGCCGAGCGGCAGGTGTGCCGGCTGCTGGAGACGGGACTGGCGGATAACCCGGAAATCCAGATTTATCTCAACCGCCTTTCGGATTTGCTCTGGCTCCTCGCGCGGCGGGCCGAGAGCCTCCCGGCCGCGTGAGCCCCGCCCCCGGGGTGTTTGCGAAAGACCAGAAACAGCTCGTCCGCCACCCTCCGGGAGCGGACCCATCTCCACCGGGAAGCGCTGGCGAGCGAGGGAAAACCGGCGCCATCCGCGAGGGTCGGCGCGCCGCGTCCCCCCATGATCTTTGGGCAGATGGTCAGGTGCAGCTCATCCACCAATCCGGCGGTGAACAGGGCCTCGTTGATCTCTCCGCCGCCTTCGCAGAGCAGGTGTTTTACCCCATGCCGCGCCCGCAGCCAGGCGAGCGCGCGCCGAAAATCAACCTCGGTTTTGCCAAAGATCGCCGGCTCGGCGCCGGCGCGGCGCAAGGCGGGCAGACGGCGGCGGGCCCGCTCGGTGGTGAGGACGATGACGGGGGAGTTCGGGCGCGTAAAGATGGCCGCCCCGGGATCCAGGGTGCCGCGGCGGCTGGCGACCACCCGCAAATTATATTCCGCCAGCCCGCGCCGGCGCCGCCGCCGGCGATATTTTTCGGATCCGGGATCCAGGAACACCTCGTTCAAATCGACTGTCCGCGCGCCGCTCAGCACGGCGTCTGCCCGGGCGCGCAACTCCAGCAGATGTTCCTTGTCACGCGGACTGCTGAAGGAGGAGACCCGCCGGTTGGCGGTCGCGAGTTTGCCGTCGGCGGTCATCGCCACATTCACGCTCACGAAAGGCAGGGTCGCGCGCGCGGCGGCGCGCGCGCGGCGGCGGGGTGTTTTATTTGATCTCATTCAGCGCAGCAACATCGCATCTCCATAACTGAAAAACCGGTATTTTTCGCGCACCGCCTCCGCGTAGGCCGTCAGGGCGCGTTCCCGGCCTTCCGCCCGGCCGGGCGCCGCGAAGGCGCTCACCAGCATCAGCAGCGTCGAGCGCGGCAAATGAAAATTGGTGAGCAACGCGTCCACCACGCGAAAAGTCCAGGGCGGATGAATAAAGATGCGGGTGGCGCCCGCGCCGGGCGTCACCCGGCCGCCATCCCGGGCGCCCAAATGCTCGAGCACCCGGACGGTGGTGGTGCCCACCGCGATGATGCGGCGGCCGTCCCGCCGAGCTTCGTTGACCAGCGCGGCGGTCTCGTCCGGAACGTGGAAAACTTCCTCATGCATTGGATGATCCCGCACTTCCTCCGCTTTCACCGGCGCGAAAGTGCCGAGGCCGACGTGTAACGTTACAAAGGCAATCCGCGCGCCCAATTCCCGGATTTTTCCCAACATTTCGGGCGAGAAGTGCAGCCCGGCGGTGGGTGCGGCCACGGAGCCCGGGGTGCGGGCGTACACCGTTTGGTAGCGTTCGCGATCCTCCGGTTGGGAGGGGCCGGTCGCCCGATGGATGTAAGGCGGCAGCGGCACCTCGCCTATTTCATCGAGGTTTTCGAGGATATTGGCGCATCCTGAGAATCGCACGCGGCGATGGCCTTCCTTGTTTTGCTCGATCACCGCCGCCTCGATCGCGGTCGGTTCGCCGCCTGGGGTGCGCAAGGAAATCCGCGTTCCGGGCCGCGCTCGCTTGCCCGGACGCATCATCGCCCACCAGTCGTTAGGCAGATTTTCCCGCAATAGCAACAATTCGAATTGCCCTCCACCGCGGACGTTGCAGCCCCGCAAGCGCGCGGAAATGACGCGTGAATTATTCAAAACCAGAAGGTCGCCGGGGCTCAGGAAGGTCGGAAAATCGCGGAATTGGCGGTGCGCGAGAGAGTTCGACTCCCGGTCCAGCACCAGCAGACGCGAAGCGTCGCGGCGCGAGGCCGGAACCTGGGCGATCAACCCTTCCGGTAACTCGAACTCAAAATCCGCGACACGCATCGAGGGAAAATGGGGCGAAATGAGGCCGCTGACAAGCTGTCGAGGGGCTTGATCGAGGGTTAATAACCGGCCCGACCGGGCTGTGAATAACTTTTTAATAAAACTGCTGGAAAGTAGTTGACCAAAGTGGGTGGTAGTGGGTAAAAATGGGTCGTTGTGGGGCGTCGGACACGCAACGGCTGCTCCAGTGAATAAAGTGCAAGAAAACCAGACAACAGCGCCGACGTATTACAACTCGACATTCCGTCACGGGGTCGATGAGAAGCGTCGGGTGCAAATTCCCGCCAAATGGCGTCCGGCCGAGTCGGGCGTGGAGTTCACGCTCATTGTCTGGCCGCAGGCCAAAGAGGGGCCATGTCTGCGAGTATTGCCGCCGGCGCAAATGGCCCGGCTGATGAAAGACATTGACGCCATTCCGAACAATGATCCGGGCAAGGTGGCGCTCAAGCGATTCATCGGGAGCGAGTCGGTGCAGGCGGCGCTGGATAAAGCTGGACGAATTTGCATTCCCGACGAAATGGCAAAGGCCGCGGGCATTGAGAAGGAGGCGGTGCTCGTCGGGATGATCGATCGCTTTGAGATTTGGAATCCGGAACGTCACGCGTTGGTCAAAGCCTCGGATGCGGTGATCGCGCCGGTGGCGTTGATGGTGATGGGAGCATAACGATGCGCTTATTGCGATTATTGGCGACGGGCAGGAGTCTGGTGGGCTGGAATAAACCGACTCCGCAGTACCACATGCGGCGCCAGGGAATGCTGCCGCGGTTTTCCCCGAGGCAAAATCCGTTCCGGGCGGCCAGTCAGCCTGAGGCGCCCGTCCCCGCGCCAAAGGCAGAGAGTCCGGCGCCTGAGGCTGCCCTGGCGACAGTGTCCGCGGGAAGTCCCGCCGGGGCGGGGTGGTTGGCCCGACTGAGGAAACTGAGGCTGGGCCGCAAGCTCCGTGACCAGTCGGGCGCGAAAGCCGGGTTGCTGCGGCAATCCGAGTTGTCCCTGGATGGTGTGACCGTGGTGCGGAACGATTTTAGCGACACGGATTTCGAGGTGAAGCAGGCGTCGGCGCGGGCGAACGGCCCGGCGGAGCGACCGCGGCCCGGCCTGGCGGCGTCGCGGGGAGATGCCTGGAGCCGGGTGACGAGCCGGATTTTTGGCGCGGGCCAATCGTGAGGTTTGCGATGGGAGAGATGAGTGGTGCTGGAATTCGAGCACAAATCAGTGATGACACTGGAAGTGCTGGCGGCCCTGCGGCCGCGGGCCGGGGGGCGTTACGCCGACGGCACCCTCGGTGGGGGTGGGCACGCGGCAGCCATCTTGGCCGCGAGTTCGCCGGATGGCTGGCTTTACGGGTGCGATCGCGATGGGGAGGCGCTGGCGGCGGCGCGGCGGCGGCTGGCCGGGTTTGCGGGACGGTTTGAGCTGCGGCACGGCAATTTCGCGAAGTTGAGCGCCTGGGTGCCGGCGGGCAGTTGCGATGGCGTGCTCTTTGACTTGGGCGTGAGCTCGCCGCAGTTGGACGAGGCGGAGCGCGGGTTCAGCTTTCTGCGGAGCGGGCCGCTGGACATGCGGATGGACCGGCGGCAGCAAGGCACGGCGGCGGATTTGGTAAACACCGCGCCGGCGGAGGAGCTGGCGGATATGTTCTGGAAGTACGGCGGCGAGCGGGACTCGCGGCGGCTGGCCCGGGCGGTGGTCCGGGAGCGGGAACACCGGCCCTTCGCGACGACCGGGCAACTGGCGGAGCTGATCGCGCGGCTTTCGCCCCGGCGAGGCCGCAAGGTCCATCCGGCTACGAAAGTGTTTCAGGCGCTGCGGATGGCGGTGAACGATGAGCTGGGTTCTTTGGAAGAGGGCTTGCGGGGGGCGGTGGGCCTGCTGAAGCCGGGAGGGCGGCTGGCGGTGATCACCTTTCACTCGGCGGAGGATCGCGTGGTGAAGGGGTTCGGCAACGAGCGGTCGCGGGACTACACCTTTCCCGGGCCGGTGGACGTGCCGGAGTTGCGCGTGCCGCGGGCCCCCGAGTTAAAATGGATTTCCCGCAAAGCGGGGGGCGCGAGCGACCGGGAGACCACGGAAAATCCTCGTAGTCGCAGCGCGCGGTTGCGGGTATTGGAAAGAGTTTAAATGGTATGGCGCGGAATCGGAAATCACAGCCGGCGGCCATTCGTTTTGGCCCGGCGTTAAAAGCGTTTTTGCTCTGCCTGTTGATCGGTGGATCGGGCGTGGGCTACGTCTGGCAAAAGGATCAGATTGCGCGCCTGGGCCAGAAGATTCGCGTCGGCGAGACGGCGCTGGACCGTGCGCGGGATGAAAACGAGAAACTCCGCAAACAACTGGCGGCCATGCGGTCCCCGGCGTTTCTCGAGGCCCGCATCCGGCAACTGGACCTCGGGCTGGCGGCGCCGGCCCCGGCGAAAATCTGGCGGTTGCCGGAGCCGGCAGGCGAGCCCGCACCGCCGGCGGGGCCGGGCCAGTACGTCGCCCGAAGCCCGGACGCGGCGGCGCTCGGGGAAGGGCCACGATGATTTACCACCGCCCGCGCGAGGTCGGATGAGGAACCGATCACCGCGGGCGGCTGGTGATTTTTGCGATGAAAAAGAGACTGCAACACCGGAGGCTGTTCTGGCTCGCCGGCCTGCTGGCCGCGGCGTTCGCCGGGCTGGGCTACCGGCTGGTGGATTTGCAGGTGCTGCGCCACGAGGAGCTGGCGAGCGAGGCCCGGAGCAACACCGAGCGGGAGATCCTGCTCGAGCCGCGCCGCGGCGACATTCTGGACAGCAAAGGCAACCTGCTGGCGACCAGTTTGTTCGTCAAAACCGTCTGCGCCGATCCATCCCTGATGATCGGGCACAGCGCCGAGGTGGCCGGGGTTTTGGCCGGGCCG
Organism: Verrucomicrobiota bacterium; assembly: GCA_039806935.1. Classification (GTDB taxonomy): domain Bacteria; phylum Verrucomicrobiota; class Verrucomicrobiia; order Limisphaerales; family UBA8199; genus JBDHQH01. Next base: position 51,423 of record JBDHQH010000008.1, on the reverse strand, counting down.
CTGGGGATGCCTCGCGAGGAGCTGGAGCAGCGCCTCGGGCGGTGGCTGCGACGGAATCAAAAGGGCGAGACCGTCACCAACCGGTACGTGGTGCTCAAGCGCAAGGTCGCGCCGGAGGATTGGGAGAAGGCGCGGATAGCCCTGGCCGGCCTGCTGGTGGCGCCCGACCCGGACCGGCCCGCCAAAGCCCAGGCCGAGGCGCTCCGCATTTTGCGGGAAAAATCGGTGTTTGTGGAGGCCATCGACGATCAGCAGCGGTTTTATCCCAACCAGGGCCTGGCCGCCCATGTGCTGGGTTACGTGAGCATGACGGAACCGGGCACCAACGGCCCCCCCATCATTGGCACCGCCGGCGTCGAGGGAATCGAGCGCAGCTTCAACGCGAAGCTCGCGGGCGCGCGCGGGTGGCGCGTCACTGAAGCCGACCGGCAGCGACGCGAGCAGATCAGCTTGCGCGAGCAGGATGTTCAGGCGCGGGATGGCTGCAACGTGGTGCTGACGATCGATTCGGTGATTCAACACATTGTTGAAACGGCGCTGGCCGAGGCTATGGAGCGCCATAGTCCGATCAGCATCTCCGGGCTGGTGGTGCGCCCGCGCACCGGCGAGATCCTCGCCCTGGCCACGCTGCCGAGCTTCGATCCCAACCATCCCGGCGCCGCCCCTCCGGACGCCCGGAGAAACCGGATCATCACGGACGTGGCGGAGCCCGGCTCCACTTTCAAGATTGTGGTGATTTCCGGCGCCTTGAACGAGCGCGTCGCCCGGCTCGGCGATGCCTTTGATTGCGAGCATGGGCGGTTTTTCTACGCCGGACGCGTGCTGCACGATCACGGGAGCTACGACACCCTGAGCGTCGAGGGCATCGTGACGAAATCCTCGAATATCGGCGCGGCCAAGATCGGGATCAAGCTGGGGCCGGAGGGTGTTTATGAGTACATCCGCCGCTATGGCTTCGGCGGGCCCACCGGCATTCCGTTGCCCGGCGAGGTGGGCGGCATTGTTCATCCGGTGAAATCGTGGAGCAAGGTTTCGATCGCCCAGCTCCCGATGGGGCATGGCGTGGCTGTGACGCGGCTGCAAATGACCATGGCCATGTGCGCCATCGCCAACCAGGGCCTGTTGATGCGGCCGATGCTGGTGGACCGCCTCGAGGACGCGCGGCATGAGGTCATCGCCCGCTACTCGCCCCAACCCGTGCGCCGGGTGATTTCCGAGGCCGCCGCCCGCGACATGGTGCAGGCCCTGAAAACCGTCACCGGGCCGGACGGCACGGCCCCGAAAGCCGCTCTGGAACATTACAGCGTGGCCGGAAAAACCGGCACGGCGCAAAAAGTCGAGAACGGCGCCTACGTCCGCGGCAAGTACTTTTCCTCGTTTATCGGCTTCTTCCCATCGGGCGCGCCCGAGCTTTGCGTTTCCATCACCATGGACGAGCCGCGGCGCGGCTATTACGGCGGCCAGACCGCCGCTCCGGTGTTCAAGGAAATCGCCGAGCGCGCCGCCAATTACCTGAACATCCGTCCGGATCTGGATGAAACCGGACCGGGTCCGCTTTCGCCGCCGCTGAAGACCGCGGCGCTCCGTCCTGAGCCACCCCGTTAAAGCCCGGCACCCATGAGTACTCTATCGCTTCTCTCGCGGCAATTGGTGATGGCAGATCCGCCAGCGCGCCCGCCCGCCCGCCGGCGCGAACCCGCACCCTTGCTGCAAGCAGCGGGTCCGGACCGGCAACTCGCCCGGGAGTTGCTGGACAGCGCCAGATCCTCGCCGATCCTCACCACCCGGGCCGTGCGCATCGCCGGTCAGTGGAATCCGGATTACTGAATGGATCCGCGCTCCCTGCAATACCTTGCCGCAGCCGCTCAGGGCGAGCTTAGCTCGGGCGAACCCGGGCAACTCGCGCGCGCCGTTTGCACCGATTCCCGCCAGGCGCGGCCGGGCGATCTTTTTGTCGCGCTCAAGGGCGAGCGGCACGACGCGCATGCCTTTTTGCCGGACGTTATGAGCAAGGTGTCCGCGGTGTTGGTGGAGCGCTCCGCCGCGCCGGCCCGGCTGGCCGCGGGAGCCGCCGGCGTTATCGTCGTGGAGGACACCCGGGTCGCTTTGGGACGTCTGGCCGCGGCTTACCGGCGCGATTTCACCCTGCCGATCATCGCCATCGCCGGCTCGAACGGCAAAACCACCACCAAGGAATTGCTCGCGGCGATCCTGCGCCAGCGGTTGCGGGTGATCTGGAGCGAGGCCAGTTTCAACAACGACATCGGGGTGCCGCTCACCCTGCTCCGCATCGGCGCTGAACACGAGGCGGCCGTCGTCGAGGTGGGCACCAACCACCCGGGCGAATTGGCGCCGCTGGCGCGCAACGTCCAGCCCCGCTACGGCGTGATCACCTCGATTGGACGCGAGCACCTGGAGTTTTTCTCGGATCTGCGGGGGGTGGCGAAGGAGGAGGGCGAACTGGCCGGAGTGTTGCCGCCCGAGGGGAGACTATTCATCCATGGGGACAGCGAATTTGCCGGGGAAATCGCGGCGCGCTCGCGCGCGCCGGTCGTGCGCGCCGGGTTCAACGAAGGCAACGACTGGCGGATTACCGCGGCGCGGGTGGACCATCGCGGCACGGTCTTCACGGTGCGGGGTCCCCGCAGCGGGCTGAATGGCGAATATCGGCTGCAATTGCTGGGGCGGCATCAAGCGGTGAACGCCACTCTGGCTCTGGCCGCGGCGGCCGAGCTGGGGATGAACGAAGCGGAGATCCGCGCGGGTCTGGCGGAATGCCGGCCCCCCAAAATGCGCATGGAGATCTGGGAATGCAACGGCGCGCGGGTGTTGGATGATGCGTATAACGCGAATGCCGACTCGATGCGGGCGGCGCTGGAGACGCTGGGCGAGCTGCCGTGCCGCGGCCGGCGAATGGCGGTGCTGGGCGAGATGGCCGAACTGGGAGCGCACAGCGAGGCGGCGCACGAGGAGGTCGGGCGCCGCGCGGCCGAGCTGGGGGTGGGGCAGTTGTTTGCCGTGGGCCCCATGGCGCCGGTGCTCGCGCGCGGGGCCCGCGCCGGCGGACTGGCGCGCGTGCTGGAATTTGCGGACGCCGAGCCGGCCGCCGCCGCCGTGAGGCAGTTCGTTCGCAGCGGTGATCTGCTGCTGTTGAAAGCCTCCCGCGCCGCGCGGCTGGAGCGAGTGGCCGAACTGTTGCGGGCGGAGAGGGGAAAATCCGAATGATCCCGTTTCTCGCCCAACAATTGCTCGATTGGTTCCAGGGGACGGCCTGGGAGGAACGGCTGTCGGCGTTGCGCCTGTTTCGCTACATCACGGTGCGGAGCGCCGGGGCGGCCCTCAGCGCGCTGGCCCTGAGCCTCTGGCTGGGACCGCGGGTCATCGCCTGGCTCAAACGTCTGCGGTTCGGGCAGGAATACAAAGACAAGGCGGAAAGCGCGGCGGATTTGAAAGCCCGGCTGCTCAGCAAGAAGGGCACGCCCACCATGGGCGGCATTCTGATTGTCGTGGCGCTGAATGCCTCCACCCTGCTGTGGGCCAACTGGAATGTGCTGGTGCAATTGACGCTGCTGTCCGTGGTGGTGCTGGCCGGCCTCGGCTTTTACGATGACTACGCCAAAATCACGCGGGACAGCGGCGGCGGCGCCCGCCCTCAGATCAAGCTTTGGGTGCAGGCCGCGCTCGCCTTGTTTGTCGGGCTTTATCTCTGGCGGCTGCCATCCACCTCGCGGCTGGTGACGGAAATCATGGTGCCGTTTTACAAATTTCCGGTGGCCACCGGCGCGGGCTTGCTCGGCCTGGCGATCACCGTGCTGGCCATGGTCGGCAGCTCGAACGCGGTAAATCTCACCGACGGCCTCGACGGCCTGGCCATCGGGTGTTCGCTGATTGTCTCCTTCACCTTCCTGGTGATGACCTACCTGGCTGGCAACGCCGTCACTGCGAAGTATCTGCAGATCCCGTTTGTCTCCGGGGCGGGGGAGTTGACGGTATTTTGCGCCGCGCTGATCGGCGCGGGACTCGGTTTTCTGTGGTATAACTGCCATCCCGCCCAGGTGTTTATGGGCGATACGGGATCGCTCGCCCTGGGCGGCGCCCTCGGGATCGTGGCCGTCCTCATTCACCAGCCCTTCGTGCTGGTCATCGCCGGCGGGGTGTTTGTCATCGAGGCCGCCTCGGTGATTTTGCAGACCGGCTACTTTCGCTACACCCGGCGGCGTCTGGGCGCCGGCAAACGTCTGTTTCTCATGGCTCCGATTCACCATCATTTTGAGCGGCGGGGCTGGTATGAATCCCAGGTGGTCATGCGGTTTTACATTCTTGGCATTCTCTTCGCGGTGGTCGCGTTGAGCACCTTGAAAATTAGATAAACTCGAACAAAAGCTGCACTGTGAAAGTGAAACTGGAAATTGAGCGACTGGCGTTTACTCCTTGCGCCCGCCGGGGTTCACTGATAGAAGCAGTGATTGAAACGGCGCGACCGGTCCGGAGCGGCGGGCCGGAACGGCGCGGAGTCGGCCATTCGGAGCGAAGCGAATTTCGAGATGACCAGAGCAGCCGGATTGAATTTTGTGATGCGGTGAAATCAATACCTAGCGGTGTCCGGAGCGGGCACCCCAATATGCGGTTGAATTTGTGGAAGCATGACCCGGGCAGCCGGGTTGTTTGCGTTTTTAAGAACGAACGTCCCCGAGATTTTTCGGCCCGGGAAACACCCCGAGGCCCAGCCATAGTGAACCATTAGAAAATCAACAACTCGACTCAACAATGAATAATCCAAGCCCATTAATCCCCCAGGGGTCCCTGTTGGACCAGAAGAACCAGGGCCGGGCGCGCGTCCGGATCGCTGTCTTTGTCGTCCTCGCCATCCACGGCGTGGGGCTGCTGGCGCTCCTGATGCAGGGTTGCAAGCCCAGCACTCCGCCCGAGCCGCCGCCGCCGCTGGAGCAACCCACCGCTCCGCCGGTGGAGTTTGACTCGAACACCCTGCCGCCGGTGGAAACCAACGCCGGCGTAACGGCGGCTCCGGACAGCATGCCCGAAGCCGCTCCGACCAACGTTCCGGAAGCGCTCCCGGTGACCGCGCCCGTCATTGCGCCGACGGGGAGCCAGTACAAGATCGCCAAAGGCGACACCTTTGGCGCCATTGCGAAGAAGTTCAATGTCTCGGTGCGGGCCTTGACCGAGGCCAACCCCACCGTGCAACCCACGCGAATGCAAATCGGCCAGACTATTCAGATTCCGGCGGGGACGCCCGCCGCATCCGGGGTGGCGCCGGCGGCGGACGCGGCTCCTCGGCCAGAGGCCAACGGCCAGGCCTATACGGTGAAGTCGGGCGATAACCTGACGAAAATCGCCGCCCGTTACGGGGTCAGCGTCAAGGCATTGCGCGCCGCCAACAGTTTGCGCACGGACAGCATCAAAGTGGGGCAGAAGTTGAAGATCCCCGTCAAGGCGAGCGCCGGCGGAACCGCCACGCCCTAGGGGCGGCGAGGAGCTGGATCGCCGGAGGGAGGAGACGCCCGGGGCTGGCGGGCCGCGGAGCGGAGCGGGGTGGGTTGGAGGCGGCGGGGTGGAAACAGCCCCCGGCCGTCGCGTTGCGGAGAAAGCATATAGGAATAGGTGAGATCGGCCATTACGATCCTGGTGTTTTGCGTGACGGCGCTGCTGGCGCTGGGGATGGTGATGCTCTACAGCTCGAGCATGCCCCAGGTGGGCGCCCGTTTCCTGCTGCTGCAACTGGCCTGGTGTGGTCTGGGCCTCGTTTGTTGCGCGGCGATGACCACGCTGGATTACCGGATCCTGCGCCGCTGCGCCTGGCCGTTGTTCCTCATTGCCCTGCTCGCCGTGGTCCTGGTGCTGGCCCCGCAGATCGGCGTCAAGGTTAAAGGCGCGCGGCGCTGGCTGGGGGTTGGCGGGTTTCGATTCCAGCCTTCCGAGCTGGCAAAGCTGGCGCTCATTATCCTGCTTGCCTGGTACGGAGAGCGCTACCAACGCCAGATGGAGAGTTGGAAGCGCGGCATTTTGATTCCCGGCGCGTTGATCGCGCTGATGCTGGGTTTCATCTTCGTCGAGCCGGATCGCGGCACGACCATTTTGCTGGCGGGAGTGAGCGGCATCATGCTGCTGGGGGCGGGAGTTCGCTGGGGATTGTTTGTGCCGCCGGTGCTGGCGGCGGCGGCGGCGCTGGCTTTTTCACTTTGGCATGATCCGATGCGGATCAAGCGGATTTTTGGCTGGCTGAATCTGGAGGATCACAAGCTGGGGGTAGGCTATCAGGCCTATCAGGCGATGCTGGCCTTGGGCAGCGGCGGCTGGACCGGCGCCGGGTTGGGCAACGGGCGGCAGAAGCTGGGTTTTGTGCCCGAGCACCATACCGATTTCATTTTGTCGATCATCGGCGAAGAATTGGGGGCGGCGGCTACGTTATTGGTCGTGGCCGCTTTCGTGGCCATTTTGGCTTGCGGTGTTTATATCTCGATCCGGGCCGCGGACAAATTCGGTTTTCTGCTGGGCGTGGGCCTGACTTTTCTCATCGCGCTGCAGGCGTTCATCAACATCGGCGTGGTCACCAGCGCCCTGCCCAACAAGGGGCTGCCTTTGCCTTTCATCAGTTACGGCGGGTCGAACCTGCTGCTCATGCTCACCTGCGTCGGCCTTTTATTGAGCATCGCCCGTCAAGCTCGCGTGACCGTCGAAGGCGACCGTCCGCGTTCCGCCGCCGAGGTGGAGGCGGCGCAACTGGCATGAATCCCCAGGGCAGCTTGCGCGTGGTGATTGCCTGCGGGGGCACGGGCGGGCACCTGTTCCCGGGGCAGGCGGTCGCCGAGGAGCTGCTCCGGCGGGGGAACGAGGTCGCGTTGGTGGTTTCCCCGAAGGAAATCGACCGTCAGGCGATCCAGGATTGGTCCGCCTTGCGCGCCTCGCCGGAGCTTTGCGAGGTCGTGGTCTTGCCGGCGGTGGGGTTGGCGCCTGGCCGGTGGCTGGCGTTCCTGCTCGCTTTTCAGCGCTCGTATCGGCAGGCCGCGAAGTGGTTTCGCGCGCGCCCGCCGCAAGCGGTGCTCGCCATGGGCGGGTTTACCTCGGCCGCGCCCGCGCTGGCTGGCAGACGGCTGGGCGCCGCGGTGTTTTTGCATGAATCGAACGTCATTCCCGGCCGTGCCAATCGTTGGTTGTCCCGGGCCGCCGCGGTGGCTTTCACTGGATTTGAGGAGACCATTCCCCGTCTGCGGGCGCGGGAAGTAAGGCAAACCGGCACCCCGGTGCGGGCGCAATTCCATCCCCGGGCGGCGGCCGAGTGTCGCGCGCGTTTGGGTTTGGAGCCGGCGGCCGAGGTGCTGTTGGTGATGGGCGGCAGCCAGGGCGCCGGCGGGGTAAATGACGCGGTGCTTGGGGCGCTGCCCCTGCTGCGCGCCAACTTTCCCGAAACGCAGTTTCTTCACCTTTCCGGAGCGGCCGATCGCGATCGAGTCACCACCGCCTACCAACGCGCCGGGGCGCGCGCCGTCGTCCAGCCGTTTCTTTCCGGGATGGAATTCGCTTTGGGGGCCGCCACGGTCGCCGTCAGCCGCGCGGGCGCTTCCTCGCTGGCGGAGTTGGCCGCCCTGCGGGTGCCGGCGTTGTTGGTGCCATACCCTGCTGCGACGGATAATCACCAGCACCATAACGCCATGGCGTTCGCGCGCGCCGGCGCCGCGCGCGTCCTTCCCCAATCCGCCGCCACCCCGGAAAAATTCGTGGCCGAATTGGCGGGCCTGCTGGGAAGCGCCGACGCGCGTGAGCGCATGCGGGCGGCCCTGGAGCCATGGCATTTCGCCGACGCCGCGGAGCGAATCGCCCTACATTTAATTGAGCGGTCGTCGGCGGCGCGCGCCGCCGGGATCCGGCGCCACCGATCTGCCGCGCAATTCGCATGAACGACGCCGTTAAAATCCCCGCGCCATCGGGCTCGTTGCCGGCGACGGACGCTGGCTTCGAGCGGCTGAAATCCGTCTTGTCTCCCGGGGCGATGATTCGGCGCAACGAACCGCTGGCGGCTCGGACGACGCTGCGGGTGGGCGGTCCGGCGGATGTGTATGTCGAACCGGCGGGCGAGGCGGAGTTGGGCGCGGTTCTGGCGATCTGCGCGGAGCGGGACTGGCCGGTGCTGGTGCTGGGCCGGGGATCCAATCTGCTGGTCAAGGATGGCGGCTTTCGCGGGGTGGTGATTTGCCTCGGCCATGAGAGTTTCCATCGGATCGAGGCGAATGGTCTCCGGCTGCGTTGCGGCGCGGGCGCCCGGGTGAAAGCCATCGCGGCGGAGGCGCGCCGCCGGGGGGTGGGCGGGTTGGAGTTTTTCGAAGGCATTCCTGGCACGCTGGGCGGAGCGTTGCGGATGAACGCTGGCGCCATGGGCGCCAGCACCTTCGAGCGCGTCGAAACGGTGCGGCTGATGGACCGGGCCGGGGCCATCGAGGAGCGCCCGGCGGCCGCGCTGGGTGCGACCTATCGTCATTGCGAAGGCTTGCGGGAGTTCGTCGCGCTGGGCGCGGTGTTGCTTGGCGCGCCGGGTTCGCCGGAGGAAATCGAGCGCACCATGGCTCAATTCAGCCAAAAGCGGCGGGCCTCGCAACCCGCGGCGGCCAGCGCCGGATGCATGTTCAAGAACCCGGCGGGCATTCCCGCGGGCCGGCTGATCGATGAACTGGGGCTGAAGGGCGCGCGGGTGGGAGCGGCCCGGGTTTCCCTGGAGCACGGAAATTTTTTGGTCAACGACGGCGGGGCGACCGCCCGGGAGGTGCTGGGGTTGATCGAATTGGTGCGCCGCCGCGCCTGGGAAGCGCGCGGCATCGAATTGGAAACCGAGGTGCGCATCGTGGGCGAATAAAGACCGAGATTTATGGCGGAACCATGGAACATCACGGTGATGCTGGGCGGCCCCAGCGCGGAGCGGGAAGTCTCGCTGCGCTCGGGCGCGGCGGTGGCGGCGGCGCTGCGCGCGCGCGGCCATCAGGTATTTGAACTTGATCCCCAGCGCGAGGATTGGCGGCTCGATCCGCGCACCGAGGTGGTGTTCCTCGCGCTGCACGGCACCTATGGCGAGGACGGCTCGGTGCAGCGCCGGCTTGACGAACTGGGCATCGCCTACACCGGCTGCGACGCCGAGTCGAGCCGGATCGGATTCGACAAGGTTCTGACCAAGCGGAGATGCCAGGCCGCCGGTGTGCCCACCGCGCGGTTTCAGGTGGTGGAATCGCCCGCGGCCGGGTGGCCGGCGGGGTGGGCGCCGCCGCTGGTGTTGAAGCCGGTTTGCCAGGGATCCAGCGTGGGCCTGCAGTTCATCGAGCGGGAGGCGGATTGGAGCCGGGCGCTGGCGGAGGCCCTGCGGCATGATTCCCGTGTTTTACTCGAGGAGAAAATCCTCGGGCGCGAGACCACCGTCGGCATTCTGGAAGGCCGGCCGCTGCCGCTGGTCGAGGTGCGCCCCAAAACCGGGGTGTACGATTATGCCACCAAATACACGGTGGGCACGACGGAGTACCTCTGCCCGGCGCCCCTGGATCCGGCGGTCACGCGCGCCGTCCAGGCGGCGGGGCTCGGGGCTTTTCACGCCATCGGCGGACGCGATTACGCCCGGGTGGATGTGATGATCACCCCGGCCGGGGCTCCCGTGGTGCTCGAGGTCAACACCCTCCCGGGCATGACCGAGACCAGTCTGCTGCCCAAGGCCGCCGCCGCCGCCGGCATCGGCTACGGCGAGTTGTGTGAAACAATGGTGCGGCTGGCCCGGGCGCGGCGTCCGGAGCGTTAGGAATCAAGGACATGGGCTGGTTCAGAAAGAAACCTAAAAACCGAAGGGCGGGGCGGGGTTACGTGCTCGACGTCAAACTGCGCTCCAGCCAGGTCCGCGCTGCGCGCGCGCGCCTGGCCGCCATGGCATTAGGCGCGATTTTTGCCACCGTTCTGGGAATTTTTCTCCTGTGGCGGGCCGGCGAATGGGCGCTGGCCCGGCTGGTGTATCAGAACTCCGCGTTTGCCATCCGTGAAATCGACATCCAGACGGACGGGGTCCTGGCGGTGGACCAGATCCGCCGCTGGGCGGGAGTGAAGCCGGGGGATAACCTGCTCGCGCTGGATCTGGCGCGAGTCAAACGGGATCTCGAACTGGCGCCGGCGATCGCCTCGGTCTCGGTCGAGCGCATCCTGCCCCGCGCGTTGAGCGTGCGGGTCATCGAGCGCGAGGCGGTGGCGGAGGTCAATGTCCCCCGCCCGCATCCGGGCGGCGGGATCGAGTGGGCGCGATTCTGGATTGATCCGGATGGGTTTGTCATGCCTCCGCTGGAGGCGGGGCAGCGCTCGGCTCCGATCCATCCGGCCGCCGGGCAGGTGCCGGCCATCTCGGGGCTCAATCCGAACGAGGCGCAACCTGGACGGGCGATTCAGTCGCCGCAAATGCGGGCGGCGCTGGAATTGATCCAGGCTTTTGACAAATCGGCCATGGCCGGCTGGGTGGAGTTGAAGCGCATCGATGTTTCGCTGCCGGACGTGCTGCTGGTGACGACCGACCAGGGCGGTGAGATCACCTTTGGCTTGAGCCATCTCGAGACCCAGTTGCGGCGCTGGCGCAGCATCTTTGATGAGGCCTTGCGGCAGAATCTGGCGGTGGCGCAACTCGATTTGGCGGTGAGCAACAACATCCCGGTGAAATGGGCGGAAGCCGCCGCGCCGGTGTTGGTTCCCAAGACGCCCAAAACCCTCAAAGCCCGGAAAAAGCATGTTTAAAGACACTTCCATCATTGTGGGACTCGAGATCGGCACCTCGAAGGTTTGCGCCGTGGTCGGCGAACTGGGGGACGAGGGCAATTTGAATATCATCGGCCTGGGCCAGGCCCGCTCCCGCGGTGTGCGCAAAGGCGAAATCAGCGACGCCCCCGCCGCCGAAGAGGACATCCGCCACGCGCTCGCCGAGGCCGAGCAGATGGCGGATGTCGAGATCCGCAGCGCCTATCTGGGCGTCACCGGCGGGCATGTGCGCGGCTTCAACAATCGCGGGGTGCATCCCATTGTCTCGGCTGACCGCGAAATCACCGAGGCGGACGTGCAGGACGTCATCAAGAACGCCAAAATCATCAACATGCCGACCGAGAATCATGTGATTCAGGCGATTCGGCAGCACTTCCTCGTGGACGGCCAGGACAGCATCACCAATCCCGTCGGCATGCTGGGTTCTCGCGTCGAGGTGGATGTGCATGTGATTCACGGCCAGTTCAACCGCTTGCAAAACGCGATCCGGGTGGTGAAAGGCCTGCAAGTGGAGGTGGACGACATTGTGTTCACCGGGCTGGCTTCCTCGCTGGCGTTGCTGACCAACGAACAAAAAGAACTTGGGGCGGTGGTGATCGACCTCGGCGGCGGGGCCACGGAATACGTGGTCTATGTCAATGGCATCATCAAACACACCGGCGCTCTGGCCGTGGGCGGCGACCATGTTTCCAACGATCTGGCCTACGGGCTGAAAGCCCCGCTCAGCCGGGCGGAGCAACTGAAACTCGCCCATGGTTCCGCCCAGGTGACCGACGCGGACAAAGGACAGACGATAACCCTGACGAACGAACTGGGCCTGCCGCTGAAAGTCGTAAACCTGGAGCATCTGCGCCGGATCATGTCGCTGCGGCTGGAGGAGATTTTCCAATTGATCCGGCAGGATCTCGAGCAGGCGGACGCGCTCGAATACGCGCGCGCGGGCGCGTTCCTGTGCGGCGGCGGCGCGCGCATCCCGCGGATCGCCGCTCTGGCCGAGCAGGTGTTGGAATTGCCGGTCTCCCTTGGCAAGACCAATTCGATCAGCGGACTGAAATCCGCGCTTGATCAGCCGGAGTTCGCCACGGGGATCGGGCTGGTGAAATTCGGCGCGTTTCAGCAGCGCAAGCGCGGCGGCAAACCCTCCCTGGCGGACAACCTGCGGCAAACCCTCACTCAACTCTTTCGTCGAAGCTGACCACTTATGCAACCCGATCCATTCTCGAAGCGCGTCCGAATTTTTGGCGTCGGCACTGCCGGCGTCAATTTGGTGGACCGATTGATGGACGCAAGCCTGGCCGGCGCCGCGTTCGCGGCGGTGAACAGCAACGCTCCCTCGCTCGAGTCCTCCCGGGCGACAGACAAGGTGCTGCTCGAGTCCCGGGCGCTGCGCGGTCTGGGGACCGGCGGCGACCCCGAACGCGGCCGCGCCCTGGCGGAGGAGCGCGCCGAGCAATTTCAGCGCCTGTGCTCGGGGACCGACGCGGTGTTCATTGTGTGCGGCCTGGGCGGCGGCACTGGCACTGGCGCGGGGCCGCTGCTGGCGCGTCTGGCCCGGGAAGCGGGCGCTTTGGCGCTCGGCTTCGCGGTGCTGCCTTTTGATTGCGAGGGGAGTCGGCGCCGGCGGTTGGCGTTCGAGGGTCTGGAGGAATTCAAAGCCGCCGCTGACGGCGTCATCACTCTGCCCAACCAGAAGGTCCTCCGGCTGACGCAGGAGGATACCAGCGTCCTGGAAACCTTCAAACTGAGCAATGATTTGCTGGCGGACGGACTGCGGGGCATCTGGCGGCTGCTGCTTCGCCCCGGTCTGATACCCTTGAATTTTCCCGAGGTTTGCGAGGTTCTCCGGGCCAACCGCGGGGAAAGCGTTTTCGCCGCCGGGGAGGCCTCCGGCGAGAACCGGGTGGAGGCGCTCTGGGAGCGCATTGCCGACCACCCGCTGCTGGACGGCGGGGGCGCGCTGGAAACCTCCGCCGCGGTGCTGGTCAGCCTGGTGGGCGGCCCCGAGCTTGCCATGACGGAGGTAAACCGCTTCATGGAACAGGTGAACGCCAGAGCCGGCGGCGCCCAGGTGTTGATGGGAGCCGCGATTGATCCGGAGTACGCCGGCCGGTTGGGCGCGACGATCATCGCCGCACAGGCCGCGCCCGCGCATCCGCATGCCCCGCCGGTCCGCCGCCCGAATCCCCAGTCCGCGCCCGAGAGCCTCGAGGGGCAGCTCCTGCCCCGTTCGACGCCTGCCCGGCCCGAATCACGCTTCATCCCACCCGCCCCTTCCCTCTCACAGGAGGCGATGCGGGAGATGCTCGATCGGCAAAGTCCGCTCCCGGGTCGCGCCCGAAAGGCCGCCCAGCGTTTGCGCCAGGGGACCTTGCCGCTCGAGATTGTCTCGAAAGGCCGGTTCGACAAGAGCGAACCGACCATTCATAAGGGTGAGGATCTGGATGTGCCCACATACATTCGGCGGGGGGTCGCCTTGAATTAAAAAACCCCGGCGTTGAGCGCCGGGGCGGTGAAAAGAGAGCGCGGGTTTGACTTAACCGCTAATTTCCTCCACTGGGACGGGTGGCGTGTTCCTGCAGCCAGCGGGCGTCTGATTGAAGCGAGATGTCACTGCCGGGAATCGAATACGGATAGGGACGGACTTCCCCGGATTTTGGCGGCACCAGAACGTAGCTGCTCCGCCATTTTTTCAGTTCCGAGTGGCCGTCGGCGAAGGCCAGGCTCCCCGATCCGCCGTGATAACTGGCGGGGGCGTCCACCATCGAAGTGGGGATGCCGGGGTAGCCGCTCATGTCCACCACGAACATTCCGTCATTGATGCTATCCTCGCGCTCCTCGAGGAAAACGAAAGTCTTGGCCGGCCCGGGATCATGCATGTCACCCAGTTTTTTGTAAATGAGCCAGCCTTCCGCATTCCAGCCCATGTCCAGTCCCAGACCGCGGCCGCCGATGAAGTTGAGCATCGACATGCTGCGCACGCGCGGCATCAATGAGCCGCGGACATTGACCGCGCTGCGGTCCGCGGGACACTTGAAAATACCCGCGGATTTTCCGCAGTACGGCCAGAGAATGCTCTTGCGGATGTCCTGATCGAGATCCCAGTTGGATCGGTTGCCGCCGTCATAATCCAGCCAGCCGCCCACCCATTCGTAGGGACCTTGTTTCACGTTGGGGAGTTGATCCCGGTTTTCTTCGACGTACATGCGCCAGGCGAACATGAGCTGACGCCCGTTGTTGAGGCACTGCACCGCCTGGGCCTTGCTTTTGGCGCGGCTTAGGGCCGGCAGCAGCATCGCCGCCAGAATGGCGATGATGGCGATTACGACCAGCAACTCAATCAGGGTGAAACCACTCTTTGGCGCGGAAATCTTTTTCATATTACCACCAGACACCGGGCGCCGCCGCGAGGGGCGGCGCCCGGGATAGAACCAATCAACTAATTAGCATTTAGCGCTGCGCCCGGACTCGATAGAAAGCCGCGCCCGCGGGCGCATTCGTGTCCAGGTATTGGGTGACGGTCAGATTCGTCACCACGTCGGTCCAGTTTCCATCCAGACTGGTGCTGCGTTGGACCGTGTATTTCACCGCGCCGGCGCCTTCCCAGGTGAGTTCGGCGCCCTGGACGGATTTCACGCCGCTCAGCAGCTTAAACGACGGGATGGAGATAGGCTCATTGTGCAGCACGATAAGCCGCCCGCCGCCGTTGGCGGTGCTGTTGTCCGAGAACACCAGAAAGTTTCCGTTCGGCGCGAACATCATCCCTGGAGGATGAAACTTGATCTGGTAGTCCGGACGCGTCGGGTCGAGCAGCGGGAAGCTGACTTCCTTGGCATCCGTGCCCGGGCCGTCCGCCGGCACCGACCAGATTTCGTCGAGATAATCATCCGCGATCCAAATGCGCCCGGTCGTCGGGTCGGTCGCGATCGAAGCCGGCGCGATGATCGGATTAGCGTACAGATCATAGACCGAGGGCCACCAGGCGCGGATGATTCCGTCGCCATTGACGGCGCTGATCTGGCCATCGACGCAGAGCGTGACGACCTCGCCCGAGTTCGGCAGAACCGACATCCCGACCAAGTCGTTGCCGCCCAATCCGGTCGGCGTCGGATCTACCAGATATTGCTGGTAATTGGTCTGGTTCAGTTCCGTGGTGGCGGGATCGACCACCATCAGCGCGTTGGGGGGATTGGAATCGACTCCGCGGTCCATGACGATGAGTTTGCCGCCGGTGGCTTTGGAGCCGGTCATGCTCGCCGGCGCGTAGCAGACATCGAACGTGTCGTCATCCAGGAACGTGCCGTCCTCCGCCGTCACGCCGAAGTCAGCGATGACCGTTTCCGGCTGGTTGGCCGTCCAGGGCCATTTCAACCGGTAGAGGCCGAAGGAAGTGGTGTCCTGCACCCACCAGAGCGTGCCGTTGTCCTTGTCGATGGCCATGCCTTTCGGGGTGACCAGACCGGTGGCGAGCGGTGTGGGGTCCACCTGCCAGTTGCCCGACGCTACCTTGGCGGCCTTGAAGAGCTTGCCGTTGGAGGCGTCGGTGCTGAACACGATCGTGCTGTTGTCGCGGGGATCCACCACCACGCTGCCGATGGGGCCGCCCAGCTCGAGGATCGTGGTGTTGGTGAAGCGTGTCCCATCGAGTTGGACGGTGTACGGACGAGGCAGCGTGGCCGCGTTGGCC
This sequence comes from Verrucomicrobiota bacterium, assembly GCA_039806935.1. Taxonomy (GTDB): domain Bacteria; phylum Verrucomicrobiota; class Verrucomicrobiia; order Limisphaerales; family UBA8199; genus JBDHQH01. Next base: position 35,957 of record JBDHQH010000008.1, on the reverse strand, counting down.
ACCAGCGATTTGACCTCGATGTCGTCGATGTAAACCGGGGGATGATTGGTGCCATTGGAGGTGCTGAAGGCCACCATGAACGGCACCCAGCTCGTGGCGTTGCCGATCATCGGCTGCCGATCCGCGATGACTTCCGGCGATGGGCTGCTCGGATTCTTGAGCAAGGTGTATTTGCCCTGGCCGGAGTGGGTGATCAGGCGGTATTCGGTCCAGATCTCGCTCGGGAAACTTACCGGGCTCTCCACCCAGGCCGTGGTGTAGTAAAGCAGCGAATTGGGGCCTCCGACCGGCGGGTTCACAGCGCGGATGCCGTACCCGAGCAATGCCGAGTCGCCGTTGATCATGTTATTGTCCTCCGCCGCGTAAAGCGACATGCGCAGGAAAACCTGATCACCGCTGCTGGCGGCGGGCACCTTGGCCCACCAGGTGACTTGAACGTCCTGCAGCGGGGGAGTTCCCCAGGCATAGCTGATGCCGGCGCGTTGGCCGTATTGCAGTTTCAAGCATTTGCTGCCCGAGTGGGGCGCAGTCACGGTGCTGTCCACGACCTGCACCTTGGCGGGCGCTCGCAAGCGGCCCGCGCCGGTCCCATCCACCTCGATGGTTACCCAGGGATTGGTCGGATCGGCGTCGTCTCCCTCGGAGGTGCGCGCTGGATACGATTCAAAACCGTCCGTGAACGTCGTGGAAAGATCCCGCGACCCTTCCACCGTCAGGCTGATGTCGTCGATGAAGAAATGGCCGTCGTCGGCCGAATTGCCTTCGTTGACGATGCGAACCATAGTGGGAATCGGCACCTCACAGCGTGAGAGATCGGCCGCGGTGAGTTTCGGGGTATCCATGTCATCGATGTACAGATTGAACGTCAGCGCGTTGGGATCGATGACGAATCGATGGTGCTGCCATTGACCGGTGGTCTGGCTTACGCCGGGAACAGCCACCCAGGCGGCCGCCCCGGGCCCTACGCCGTCATAATAAAACAGAGTGGTCGAGTTGGTGGCGCGATCGACCCGATAAGCGAGATAATCGTCGCTGTTGATGTCAGCTCCTCCGCCTCGCAGCACGATCATCATGTTCCGATCGCTGGTGGCTTCGCGCACCGCATAGGTCCAGAAGTCGAAGGTGAAGCGGGAGCCGGTTCGGGTGTTCTGGAAGTGGATTTGCGCCTCGGTGTTCGGGCGCAGCAGCAACGATTTCGAGCCGCCGGAAGAATGGTTCATGTAATTCACGACCTGGACGCCCGCTCCAGTGGTGGTCGGATTCAAGGCGTTGTCGTCGGTGATGAACCACTCTTTGCCCTCCGGATCGGCGTCCGAAGTATCGGCGAGGCTGGTGGCCACGTTCGTATAACTCTCGAAATCATTCGAGTAGATGGTGAAAGGCGCGGCGTGGAGTTGCCCGCAAATACCGAGCGCCAGCCCGAAGGCGAGCAACCCGGGGGTGGCGGACCTCAGGTTGGGGAGGTTGATTTTCATGGATGCAGGTTGAGTTTGTTTTATTCTAACTTTTACCGAGTCTCTTACTAACACTGACTAAAACCGGCTTGACGCCATATCAAATATCACAGAAACGGCGTTTTGCAAGCGGAAATTTGACCCCCTTCAACCGCTCTGCTCCACGTTGGCCGGCGACGCCGGCGTAGCTTTGGTCGAGGCCCCTGGCACGGCTTTGGTCGAGGTCCCCGGCACGGCTTTGGCGGCAAAGCGGTACATGTCCCCGCGATACACCGAATCTTCCATTTCGACGATGAGGCTCTTGCCGGTAAAGGAGGCGCCCTCGACGCGAAAAGCGGGGACGGATTTCTGCAAGTTAAAGGTTTTCAGCGCCGGCCCCTCCAAAACCACGGCGCTGAGCATCTGGTTGATTTCGGACAGGTGAATGCCGTATTCCTTGCTGAAGAGCGTGTAGAGGGATTGTTCCAGGTTGCGTTGCTGGATGCCGGGGCAGAGTTGGAGCGAGATGTAACGGGTCTCAAGCATCATCGGGATGCCGTCCGCCAGCCGCAGCCGTTCGATTTCGCACAACGGCGCTTTGAGGGTAAAAACTCGTCCGTTAATCGTGCGGGTATGATCCTCGTCCCGGAGGTGAAATCCGAGCAATTTCGTGGCTGGCTTGCGCCCGGCTTCGAGCATGTTTTTGGTGAAGCCGAAGATGCGATTGATGGCGCGGACCACGGCGAAATCACGGACAAAAGTGCCCTTGCCCTTGACTCGGGTGACCCAATTGCCGGCCTCCAACTCGAGCAAAACCTTGCGGGCCGTGGTGTTGCTGACGTGATATTGGGCGATGATCTCGTTTTCCGAGGGGACCGGCGCTCCCGGGGGCAGTTGGCCTTTTTGGATGCGAGCGACCAGTTCGCGGCTGATCTGGAAGTATTTGGGCGGTGCGTATGGCTCGTCTTGCATATACGGCGGTTGGGCCTCGAGTTGGGAATGGCGGAGAGAGGGGGATTCGAACCCCCGATACGGCTTTTGACCGTATAACGGTTTAGCAAACCGCCGCCTTCAGCCACTCGGCCATCTCTCCCTCCAGCCAACCCGGGAAGAATGCCGCAGGAACTCGTGGTTCGTCAAGGGGGCGCCGAGCCCCTTCGCCGGAGGGTCGCTTGACAGCGGAGCAAACAATGTCACAGTCAATCATTACCTGAGTCGAAGCATGGATCACAATTAATCGCCCATGAAAACGCAAAATTTTCTCAAAAACAGAACCTTCAGCCGCGCTCCCGTCCTCCTGTTGGCGGCGACCTGCTGCTCGGGGTGGGCCGCGAATATTCTGGTCAATCCGGGGTTTGAGGCGAATTCCGGTCAAACGATACCTACTGGATGGACGCGGCTTACTCCAACCAACGCGCAACCTGGAGCTCATTACGCTATCGAAGCGCCAGCGCACTCGGGTGCTTACGGCTGGAAGCAATGGAACGCGTCGTACGTCGCGAATGCGACCAATGTCGCCGCGCTCGGCCAGGAGTTCGGCAGCGCGCCGGGATCGATCTACCAAGCCAGCGGTTGGATGTATTCGAAAAGCGGTGATTGGATACAAGCGGGAAACGCGGTTTGGCTGGAGGTTGCATTTCTCGGAAGCAGCGGCAATTTAGTGGCCCTCTTCAAGTCTCCCGAGTTCACGCGCGATGCGGGAAACGACACTTGGATGCTCTACACTGTGAATCAGTCGTGTGATCTCTCCCGCCTGCTGCCTCCGGGTGACCCCAATTACCCGACCTACGCGGTGACGGGCACAGTCAGCCAAATTGTGGCTCCGGTCGGCACGGTGAAGGTACGGTTTCGTTACGTGTATTCGGCGGCCCAGACTGCTGGCGGCTCCGCCAATTTCGACGACGCGGTACTGGACCAGGTCAGCGGTCCGCAGCCGCCGGTGATCGCCAATCTGCTGCCGCAGAACATGATTTTCATCAATCCGGCGGACGGGATCAGCTTCAACGTGAATTCTCCGAGTGGGTTTACCATCGACAACAACGCGATTCGCGTGGTGCTTAACGGCACCAACGACGTTTCGGGCAGCTTGAGCATCAGTGGCGCGGCTGCGAGCAAAAACGTGCTCTACAGCGGGCTGCAATCGAACCTGGCTTATACCGTTTCGATCACGGCGACCGATTCCTTCGGGTTCAGCGCCAGCGCCTCGACCTATTTTGAAACCACCTGGGTGGGGGCGCCGCCAATCACCTACATTTGGGAGGTCGAGGACTGGGATTTTGACAACGGCCATTACCTGAATAACCCGGAGTTGTGCAATACGCCGGGCAATCCCAACTGCTATTTCGGCAAGATTGGAGTCGAGGACGTCGATGAGCATTATACGACCGGTGGCAACAGCCATTTGTATCGGCCGGACGATCCGATGCCGACGGCCGGCGCGGGGGATTTGTTGCGCAAGAATCTTTTCCTGGCGGGCCGGACGGATTATCGCATAGATCCCTTCATCCAGGGCGAATGGGTGAATTACACGCGCGATTTCCCTAATAGCACCAACTGGGTGCTCGCACGGGTAGCCACGGGCGAAGGGTTGAGCGGCACGCTGACGCTTAGCGTGGTGAATGCGGACACCAGCACCACCGATCTCGGCACTTTCACCGTCACCAGCGGGCGCGGTTGGACCGCCTATGAAAACGTGTTTTTGACGGACGCGAATGGGAATCGCGTTAACGTGGTGTTGGATGGCAAGACCACCCTGCGGGTGACCGCGGGTGGGAATCTATTGCCAAATTTCTTCATGTTGACTCCGGCGCAGGTGGACCTGCCGGTAATCAGCGATCTTTATCCGAACGGCGACACTCCGTTCCAATACACCAATGAGCTCGGCTTTAGCGTGACGGCGACCGGCACGACTTTCCCATCCGGGGGCATCCGCCTGATTCTGGATGGTTTTGACGTTTCCCCGGCCCTGCAAATCACCGGCGCGGGGGCGACCCGCAACGTGGTGTATCCCGCTTTGTTGCCAAACGCGATTCACACGGCGGCCATTCTCGCGACCAACGCGCTTGGGCGCGGCATCGCCGTGACCAACCTTTTCGACACTTTTTCCGAGGACAACTATATGTTCGAGGCGGAGGATTTCGATTATGACGGCGGCGTTTACGTTACGGATTGGTTCCCGGACGCCTATGCCGGCCAGGGGGCGGTGACGAATATCGATTTTCAGCACAGCCCGATCGAGGGTGAGGCCTACGCCTACCGTTCGGATGGCATTCCTGAGGAAAAGGTTCAAAACGAGTTCTTGCGGCAGGTCTTCCTGAACTCGGGCGCGACCGATTATCAGCTCGCCTGGTTTGGCGGCGGGGATTGGGCGAATTACACGCGAGAGTATCCGACGAATACATTTGTGGTGTACGCGCGGTCAGGGGGCTTTGGCAGCTACTCGATGGAATTGAGCCGGGTGGTCAGCGGCGCGGGCACGGTGAATCAGGCCACCAGCCCGCTGGGATACTGGAAGGGCAATGGCAAGGGCAATCAGGTCCACGAATGGGTGTTGCTGACGGATGCCGGAGGCGTGGCGCCGGCGCCGGTGACCCTGAACGGGTTGGCGACGTTGCGGCTTTCGACCAGCACCGGCAACTGCCACCCCGGCTACTTCATGTTTGTGCCGGCCGCCGGCATCCGGGCCACCGCGGTTCGCAGCGGGCCCAATGTCGTCGTTTCCTTCCCGACCCAAACCGGGGTTGTCTATCGCGTTTTCTGCCGGGACAGCCTGGCCGGCGGCGATTGGAACCTGCTCGGAACGGTGTTGGGCGACGGTGCGGTGCGCGGGATCAACGATCCTGCGGTCGGCGCCCAGCGTTATTACAAAGTCTCGGCGCCGTAGAGTGCGGAGACAAATCAGCGCTCGAATTCGTGAAAGAGATCGACGTTGCGCACCGGATTGATGCCGTTTTGCCGCAAAGCCTCGATGGCCCGGTCGGGATCGTCGAAACGGAATAATAACAGGCCCTTGCCCCTCGGTTGGACGGTGAAGCCATACATGTACTCCAGGTTCACCGTCGTGGCGGCGAGCGCGTCCAAAATGTTGGAAAGCCCGCCGGGGGCGTCGGAGACCTCGAGCGCCAGCAGATCCGTCACGTTCACGACGAAGCCGTCCGCCTCCAGCAATTGGAGCGCTCGCTCCCAATCGCGCACGATCAGGCGGAGAATTCCAAACTGCGCGGTGTCCGCGACCGAGAGGGCCAGAATGTTGAAATGGCCGCGAGCCAGCCTCCGCACGGGACGGCGCAGCGCCCCGGGTTGGTTCTCAAGGAAGATGGAGAGTTGCTTCACTTTCATGGGGGAACCTCCGGTCAAAGTTTTCGTTGATCACTGACGCGCAGCGCTTTGCCTTCGCTGCGCGGCAAGGTCCGCGGCTGCACCAACCGAACCTTGGGCCGCAGGCCGATGGTGGACTCGATCGAGCGCGTCAGTTTGGCCTGCAGTTGTTCGATGGCTCCGACCGTGTCGTCGAACAGTTCGGATGTCACCTCCACTCGCACCTCCATTTGGTCCAGATCCGCCTCTCGCGTGAGCACGATCTGGTAGTGGGGCAGGGCGCCCTCCACCTTGAGCAGGGCGGTTTCGATTTGCGAGGGGTACACGTTTACGCCGCGGATGATGAACATGTCATCGCTGCGGCGGGAGATGCGTTTCATGCGCCGCAGCGTGCGGCCGCAGCCGCAAGGCTCGGACGTCAGCGCGGTGATATCCCGGGTGCGGTAACGGATCATGGGCATGGCCTGCTTGCCCAGGGTGGTGAGTACCAACTCGCCTTCCGTTTCGTCCGGCAAAAGCGCCCCGGTCGCCGGGTCGATGATCTCCGGATAGAAATAGTCCTCGAAAATGTGCGGCCCGTTCTGGCATTGGCATTCCACGGCCACCCCGGGGCCGATGATTTCCGAAAGCCCGTAAATGTCATAGGCCTTGATGCCGCTGTCGGCCTCGATGCGCAGCCGCATGGATTCCGTCCAGGGCTCGGCGCCGAAAATCCCGGCGCGCAACGGGAGCGAGCGGATGTCCACTCCGCATTCGGGCGCCTGGTCCAGCAGATGCAGGAAGTAACTCGGCGTGCAGCAGATCGCCGTGCTTCCGAAATCTTTGAGAATCATGAGCTGCCGCTGGGTGTTGCCGCCGGAGATCGGGATCACCACCGCGCCGAGCGCCTCCGCCCCGTAGTGCGCCCCCAGTCCGCCGGTGAAGAGGCCGTAGCCGTAGGCGTTTTGGATGATATCCCCGGCGTGCAGGCCGCAGGCCGCAAAACTGCGCACCATCACCTGGGTCCAGACCTGGAGATCCTCCTGTGTGTAAGCGACCACGATGGGTTTGCCGGTCGTGCCGCTCGAGGCGTGCAACCGCACCACGTCCTTCATCGGGCTGGCGAACAGGCCGAACGGATAGGTGTCGCGCAAATCGGCTTTCACAGTGAAGGGCAGCCGGGCCAGGTCGTCGAGTGATTGGAGATCGCCCGGCTCGAAGTCGCGCTCGCTCAGGCGCTGGCGGAACAACGGCACATTCTCATAGGCCCGCCGCACCGTGTTCCGCAGCCGCCGCAGTTGCAATTCGCGCAGCCCGGCCAAAGGCTGAAAGTCTGGAGCGCTGGCGGGATGGAATAATTGGCTCAGGGTGGTCGGGTGTTCGCTCATAAAAGGTGGCCGTTGGCGCAACGGGCCTTTTTTAGCAGACATGATTCAATTCGCAACGCAAAACTCGGTGATTCCCGGCGCGCCTCCCATATCCCCGGGAGGGTAGTGCTCGTCCTCTCGCGCAACCCCCGGTGCATGGCTGCCATCCCTGCCCGGAGGAGGGCTTCTCGCCCGCCAACTCCCAGCAAGGTCTCTGAACCACAGGGGTTGAAGTTCGCCGCGAGCGGGGTATCTTGCAGCGCGATCCGATTCGGCTATGCTGGCCGCCTCAAACACAGCTCCGCCGAAGCGCGCGAGCGGGCTTCCGCCCGTTTCGTGCGGGAAACGAATTCAACCACAACCACATGGCTTATGAGCACACCTGGCATCGAACGCTGCTTGAGTTTTATCGGCTCCCAATTGCGGGGCATGAATCTCTCCTCACTGACGGGGAAGGACGGAACCCGCCCGTTGGCGGTCACCATTTCCCGCCAGGCTGGATCCGGCGCTCATTCGGTGGCCGAAAACCTGGCGGAGTTGCTCGACCGCCGGATGCCGGGCGAAGGTTGCCGCTGGACGGTCTTCGACCGCAATCTGGTGGAGAAAGTGCTCGAGGATCACCATCTGCCCGCCCGTCTGGAAAAGTTCATGCCCGAGGACCGCATCTCGGAAGTGTCGGATATCATGAACCAATTGTTCGGGCTGCATCCACCGATGGATTTGCTCGTGCGAAAAACTTCACAGACGATTTTGAGTCTGGCCGAACTCGGCAATGTCATCATCATCGGCCGGGGTGGCGCCGCGATCACCGCCCGCCTGCCCAACGTCATCCGAGTGCGCCTGATCGCCTCCCCCGAGCGCCGGCTGGCGCATCTCGTCGATTACTACCGCATGGATCCCAAAACGGCCCGGGAATTCCTCGAGAGCACCGACAAGGGACGAGATCGCTATCTGCGCAAGTATTTCCACGAGGCGATCGACGATCCTTTGCTCTATCATCTGGTGATCAACACCGACCGGGTCTCGTATGAGCGGGCGGCGTGGTTGATCGCCGAGACCATGCTCGCCACCCGGACGGAACTCGTCCGCAAAGGCCGCGCGGAAACACCCGGCGATCCGTCGCCCGCCCGGCTGGCGCCCCCGGCGTGAGGCCTGATTTTTCATCGGGATACAAAAACAAGGCGGTTCGACTTTCGCCCAACCGCCTTGCCCAACCAACCTTAGAACCACCCTCTTAACCCCTGAGGCAACTTAACCCGCATCGCGAAAATTGCCAAACGCCGGGGTCATTTTTCCGTCCGCCGCTGCCGGCGGCCCAATTCGTCGCGTGACAGAGGGAATGGGACCGGGCATGCTCGTCCGATGAGTTTATTGCGCCCGTTTCGACTCGCCGTGATCGCCTGTTTCCTGTCCTCCGCCCTTGCCGCGCCAGCCGCGACCGCCAAGCCCCCGCGGGGGTTTGTGGCGCTGTTCGACGGCGCCAGCCTGGATGGTTGGTGGGGCGCCGGCACCGAGGACCCGCGCGGCTATCTCTTTCTGCCCCCGGAGCAGTTTCAAAAAAAGCGAGAGGCCAGTCTGGACGACATTCGCCAGCACTGGCGGGTGGAAAACGGCGAATTGATCAACGACGGCAAAGGGCTTTATCTCACCACCGACAAATTTTACGGCGATTTTGAACTATTGTTGGATTACCGGACGGTGCCCCGCGCCGATAGCGGCGTCTATTTGCGCGGTTGTCCGCAGGTGCAAATCTGGGATTACACCGATACGGCGAAATTCAAGCTGGGCGCCGACCAGGGTTCCGGCGCACTGTGGAACAACAGCCCGGGAGCACCCGGGAAAGATCCCCTGGTGAAAGCGGACAAGCCTTTCGGGAAATGGAATCGATTCCGGATCGTCATGGTCGGCTCGCGGGTCTGGGTCTGGCTGAACGGCCGGCAGACGGTGGCGGGCGCGCTGATGGAGAATTACTACGATCGCAAGCTGCCCGTGCCGGCGCGCGGACCCATTCAGCTTCAAACCCATGGCGGTGAGATTCGGTGGCGCAACCTCTTCCTTCGCGAAATCGGATCAACGGAGGCCACCCGTCTCCTGCGCGGCCAAGATCCGGCGGGTTTTCAGACGATATTTAACGGCAAGGATTTCTCCGGCTGGGCTGGGCCGGTGCAGAATTACGAGGTGCGCGAGGGCGCCATCGTCTGCCGCGCCGGCAAAGGGGGCACCATTTATACCAGGGAGGAATTCGGCGATTTCGTCGCGCGGCTCGAGTTTAAACTGCCGCCCGGGGGCAACAACGGCCTGGCCATTCGCTACGCCGGCGAGGGGGATACCGCTTACGCCGGGATGTGCGAGTTGCAGGTGCTCGATGACAATTACGAAAAGGCCACCGGCCAGAAAATCGATCCCCGCCAGGCTCACGGCTCGGCTTACGGAATGGTCGCCGCCCAGCGCGGATACCAGCATCCCATCGGCGAATGGAATTATCAAGAAGTCACGGTCAAAGGCTCAACCCTCAAAGTCGAACTCAACGGCTCAGTCATCCTGGACTGCGATTTGGGAAAAGTCGCCGAAACCATGGCCGGCCGCCCCCATCCGGGCAAGGATCGCACCCGCGGACATTTTGGCTTCGCCGGGCACAATGATCCGGTGATGTTCCGCAATCTCTCCATCCGCCCGCTGGATCCGTAGCTCACGCGCGCGGGCGGAAGCTGGAAGCCTTGGCCAATTGGGACCAAAGCTCCCGCTCTCGCTCCGAACTCGAGACGGGCACCTCGATTTGAGCGATCACCAGCAGGTCACCACGGCCATCGCCGCGCTGCGGCAAACCCCGCCCGCGCACACGTAGTTTCTGGCCGTTCTGGGTCCCGGGCGGAATGCGAATATTGACCGAACCGCTCAAGGTCGGAACGTTCACCTCGGCGCCCAGCACTGCTTCCCAGGGCGCCAGCTCCACCTCATGGATAAGATCGTGTCCGTCCACCTCGAAATCGGGGTGCCGGGCCAGGCGCACGCGGAGAAAGAGGTCGCCAGCCAATCCGCCAGCAATGCCCGCCTCTCCCCGTCCGGGGATGCGCAGGCGCTGACCCTCGGTGACCCCGGCGGGAATTTTTACCTGGTAAGTGTCCGTGCTGATCGTGTGCCCGGCGCCTCCGCACACGTTGCAGACCCGCCGCCCCCGCTGGCCCGTGCCGCCGCATTGCTCGCAGGGAACCCCATGGCGGATCGACACCGGGCGAACCGATCCGCTCATCGCCTCTTCCAAGGTGACCATGATGTCGCCCTCGACGTCCTGGCCGCGCTCGGCGCGGCTGCGCATTCCGCCACGATGGCCAAAGGGCGAGCCGCCCGCCGCGGCGCGCGCGCCGAACAACTGCTCGAAGAAATCGCTGAACCCGGTGCCGCCAAACTGGAACTCAAACTCTTCGCCCGCACCCCCGCGCGAGTGCGCGCCACCGCCGCCCCACCCGGGCGGCGGTCGGAATTCAGCCCCGGAATTCCAGTTGGCCCCGAGCTCATCGTACTTCTTGCGTTTGGCGGCGTCCCCGAGAACCTCATATGCCTCGTTGACCTCTTTGAACTTCTCCTCGGCCGCCTTTTTGTTTTTGGCGACGTCGGGGTGGTACTCGCGCGCCAGCTTCCGAAATGCCTTCTTGATGTCCGCGTCGCTCGCCGCACGCGGGACCCCCAGGGTTTTATAATAATCTTTGAATTTGACAGCCATAACGCTCGAACACAGCCCTTGCTCATCCAGATCATGCCCGCCCCTCCGGTTTTGTCAAAACCGCCGGAGCAAAATCAGATCGCGCCGGGTTCGATTCCCAAGGGAGCGTGCTCGATCGGAATGACGGGCCTTTCCTCCGGAGAAATCCCGCTCTTGCCGATGAGCTTCTGGAACGCTTTGGAATCGATCGTCTCCCTTTTCAGCAATTCTGCGGTCACCAATTCCAGTTGGTCACGGTGCTCCTCGAGGATCCGTTTCGCGTCCTCGTACGCCTCGTCGAGGATTTTGCGGACTTCCACGTCAATATCCTGCGCGGTGCGCTCGCTGCAATCCCGCTGGAACTGGCCGTCGGCGCCCGGCAAAAACATGCCGTTGGGGCGCTGCGCCAGGCGGGCCAGTCCCATCGTCTCACTCATGCCAAAAATGCAAACCATCTGCCGCGCCAGCGCGGTGGCGTGCTCCAGATCGTTCTCGGCGCCGGTGGTCACCTCCTGAAAGATCACCTCCTCGGCGGCGCGGCCGCCCAGCATCCCGCGCAACCGGTCGAGCAATTGGGACCGCGTCATCAAAAACTGGTTTTCCTGCGGCACTTGCATCGTGTAGCCCAGCGCCGCCCGACCCCGGGGAATGATGCTGATTTTATGGACGGGATCGGCGTTTGGACTGTAGGCGGCCACCAGCGCATGGCCCACTTCGTGGTAAGCCACCCGATGTTTTTCATCTTCCTTCAGCCGTCGGCTGCGCCGCTCGGGTCCCGCCACCACTTTCTCCACCGCATCCTCCATGTCCTTTTGCTTGATGTTTTTGCCGTTGCGCCGGGCGGCCAGCAACGCCGCCTCGTTCACCGCGTTAGCCAGATCCGCCCCCGAAAACCCCGGCGTCGCCTGGGCGACGCGGCGCAAATCCACCTCCTTGGCCAGCGGCTTGCCTCGCACATGAACCTTCAGAATGGCCTCGCGGCCATCGATATCCGGCGCGTCCACCAGCACCTGCCGGTCAAAACGCCCCGGACGCAACAGGGCGCGATCCAGCACGTCCGGTCGATTGGTCGCCGCCAGCACAATGACGCCGGCATTCGCCGCGAAGCCGTCCAACTCGACCAACAATTGGTTGAGCGTCTGCTCCCGCTCGTCATTCACGGCCCCGACATGCACTCCGCGCTGCCGGCCAATGGCATCCAACTCATCGATAAACACAATGCAGGGCGCCTTGGCCTTGGCCTGTTGGAAAAGGTCGCGCACCCGCGCCGCGCCGACGCCGACGAACATCTCGACGAAATCGCTGCCACTGAGCGAAAAGAAAGGCGCGCGCGCCTCGCCGGCGACCGCTTTGGCCAGCAGCGTCTTGCCCGTCCCAGGCGGCCCGATCAACAGCACGCCCTTGGGAATGTTCGCGCCCATGGCTTTGTAGCGCTCGGGATTCTTCAAAAAATCAACCACCTCCTGCAGCTCGTATTTTGCCTCCTCGCAACCCGCCACGTCGCCGAAGGTGATACCTGTCTCTGTTTCGGCGATCAGCCGCGCCTTGCTCTTGCCAAAACTCAGGATGGATTCACCCGCCCCGCTCAATCGCCTTCCGATAAAGGACCAGATGAGCACCAGAATCCCGATCGGCAAAATCCAGGAAATTAAAAACTGAGACAGCATGCTCGGCCGTTCACCGCGGAATTTCACATCCGCGGCCTCGAGTTCCTCCGTCAATTGAGGGTCCTCGACCCGGATGGTGCGGAAGAGCGTCCCTTTGGCTTCCGCCGCTCCGGCAGCGGGGACGTTGGTCCCGCCAATGATGTGAGCGGCCCCGGTGCCGGTCGTGGCGGCAGGGGTGTTCGTGCCCGCTCCCGGCGCCGCCGCCAGCATCCGCCCCTCGATCGAATCGTCCTTCACCACGAGATCGCGCACCTCGCCGCGGCGCAGGAGTTCCTTGAACTCGCTGTAAGGAATGGTGCGGTAAGAGAACTGGGACATCGTGCTCTGCCAGAACCAGAGCGCGATCAACAAGAGCGGGATGTACCAGAGAGGCGAGGTCAACCGCGGGGGGTTCGGCTTGGCATCGCGTCTCGGGTCTCGACCATTCATGATCGGGGCAACCTACTCGCGAACCCGGTTATGCGCCAGTCTCGGGAGCCGCCGGCCACCGCGGCTCATCCGGGCGCCGGCGGAGCAATTCCTCCCGGATGCGCCGCCGGACAGCGGACTACCGGTCGCCGTGGCTGCCGCTTCGGGGGGGCGCCGCGCCGGCGCCGCCTTTGACCTCCGTGGCCGGTGCTGAATCCTCACCCTGTGGCGCCCTCATTTTTGTCGTCCGTCCTCGACCACTATCCAACGGGTTCCGCCTCCGCCGGCGCCATTGCTCCATACCCGCAGCAACACCCGTTTGCCCTTCGCTTTCTCGCTCAAGGTCACGGCCTCCTGCGCGTCGCGCACCGGACGCCGGTCAATCTCCAAAATCACGTCGCCCGGACGCAACCCGGCTTCAGCCGCGTTGGACGTGGGATCGACGCTTACCACCACCGCGCCTTGCACGCCCTTCGGAACCTTGAATTGCTGCCGGGCGCCCGCGTCCAGATCCGCCACCTCGACGCCGTCCAGGGTATCCCCCATGGCTGGCTGGTTTCCCGGCCCCGGGGGGCTTTCATTTTGGGCGAAGGCGCTGGCCGGCAGTTCGCCCAAGGTCACCTGAAGGGTCTGCTCCTTCGGTTTTTGGCCAGCTTCCGTGCGCAAGATTTTCAGCGTCGCTTTGGCTTTGGGCGCGGAGCGGGCCACCAGCACCTGTAAACTGCGGGGATCGGTCACCGGCTTGCCGTTGAACGCCAGAATCACGTCCCCCGCGCGCAAGCCCCCCGTCGCCGCCGCGCCTCCGGGAGTAACGCCCCCCACGAGCACGCCGCTGCTTTCGTCCGAGAGCCCGAATTCCTTGGCCAGCTCCGGCGTCAGCGCCTGGATGCTGATCCCGAGGAAACCGCGAGTCACCTTGCCGGTGGTGATCAGCCGGTCCATGACGTACCGCGCCATGTTCACGGGCACCGCCAGTCCCACGCCTTGAAAGCCGCCGCTGCGGCTCAGGATCGCGGTGTTTATCCCCACCAGCCGCCCCTCGACGTCCACCATCGCCCCGCCGGAGTTCCCCGGGTTGATCGCCGCGTCGGTCTGAATGAAATCCTCGTACCCGGACAACCCGAATCCTCCCCGGCCCAGGCCGCTCACAATTCCCAGCGTGACGGTCTGGCCGACCCCAAACGGATTGCCCAGTGCCAGCACCATGTCTCCCACCTCCAATTGGTCGCTGTCGCCCACGACCAGCGTCGGCAATTCGCGATCCGCCTCGATCTTTAACACCGCAATGTCTGTCGGCGGATCTGTTCCCACGACTTTGGCGTCGTATTCCTTGTCGTTCGCCGCCAGGGAGACCTTGACGGATTGGGCCCCGGCCACCACATGATTGGCGGTAAGGATGTAGCCGTTCTTGCTGACAATCACCCCTGAACCCAGCCCCTCGGCTTTGCGTTCGCGCGGCCGCGCCGAGGGCGCGTTATCGCCGAAAAACCGGCGGAAAAATGGATCGTTGAGAAATGGATTCTGGGTTTGCCGCTCTTTGATCACGGTGGTCGAATAAATGTTCACGACCGCCGGAGCGACCTGCTTGGCGACGGCGGCAAAGCTGATCGGCGCCTTTAAGGTTCGATTGATCGGCGAGTTTTTAACGATGATCTCGGGCAGTGGGTTGGTTGCCGGAGCCGCCACGGCCCCGCTGAAGGCGCCGACCGCGCCGATCGCGATCACAAATAGAAAATGAATTCCTGATGATTTCATGGAATGTATCCTGTCTCTGTTGGCCATAGTCGTTCCCGGTGCGTGTCCGAGCTTCCGGCAGTGGTGAAATTCGGCTCCACTCAGGGAGACTTTCCCACGGAAACCGGCATTGTCAAAGGGGCGGAAAACCCTCCCGGGCCGGACGGCGCCCCGCCCCGGGTGGTGACGGCTGAATCAGCGCCGGACCCGGGCGCTGCCGCCCTTGACCAAAGCTTCCACTTCCTTGAGGGAAGCCATGGAGGTGTCGCCCGGGGTGGTCATGGCCAGCGCGCCGTGCGCCGCGCCATACTCCACCGCCTGGGCAGCGTCGTTGAACCTCAACAAACCGTAGATCAATCCGCTGGCGAAACTGTCCCCGCCTCCGACGCGGTCCAGAATCTCGAGGTCGGGCCGATGGGTCGCCTCGTGAAATTCGCCGCCGGCCCAGGCGATCGCCCCCCAATCGTTGCGGGTGGCGGATTTGACCGCGCGCAGAGTGGTGGCGGCAACCTTGAAATTCGGGAAGGTTTTCACCGCCGCCTGGATCATTTCCTTGAAGGCGACCACCTCGATTTTGGAAAGCTGCTCGTCCGCCCCCGCCACCTCAAACCCGAGGCAAGCGGTAAAATCCTCCTCATTTCCGAGCATCACATCCACCTCTTTGGCGATCTCGCGATTCACCTCCCGGGCGCGCCGCGGTCCGCCGATGCTTTGCCACAGCGAGGGGCGGTAATTCAGATCGTAAGAGACGATCACGCCGTGCCGCCGCGCGGCCTGGACGGCCTCCAACACCAGGGCGGCGGTTGTCTCGCTGAGCGCGGCGAAGATGCCCCCGGTGTGAAACCAGCGCGCGCCGGGCTGCCCAAAGATCCGGTCCCAATCAAAATCACCCGGCTTGAGCTGGCTGGCCGCGCTATGGCCGCGATCCGAGATGCCCACCGCGCCGCGCACGCCAAAACCCCGCTCGGTGAAATTCAAACCATTTCGCGCCACCCGCCCCACCCCATCAAACGGCGTCCACCGGATGAAATCCGCGGCCACCCCGCCCTGCAAAATAAAATCTTCAATCAACCGCCCTACGTCATTATCGGCCAGCGCGGTGCAGACGGCCGTCTTCAGTCCAAAACAACGCCGCAAGCCGCGCGCCACATTATATTCCCCGCCTCCCTCCCAGGCGCGGAAGGATCGCGCGGTCCGAATTCGACCCTCGCCCGGGTCGAGCCGCAACATGACTTCTCCAAGCGCCACTAAATCATACGCGCGGGAGCCAACTGGCCGGATGTCCAGAATTGCCATAACGGTGGGAGGCAATCTAGGGGGTCGCGCCGCCGGGGACAATGCCAAAGGCCGGTTTACGCCGGCTGAACCGGCTCGAGGCGCGCCGCGCTCGCCGGCCGGGGAGCCGCCCGCGGCGGCCGAAGCACCGCCGCCAGGGCGGCCCCCGCCAGCAGCATCACCCCGCAAGTCATGAATGCATAGGTGTAATTTCCGAACAGGTCGCCGATCTTGCCTCCCAGGACCGAACCGGTCACCCCGGCGACCCCGAAGGCGGTAAAGACCAGGCCGTAGTTGACTCCGAGATTGCGCAAACCATAGAAGTCGGCCGTGGCCGCCGGAAACAGCGTGAAAACCGTTCCGTAGCACAGGCCCGTCATCGCCGAGCCGAACAGCAGCAGCCCGGGCGTGGTGTAGTGACGAAAGGCGAACATATTCAGCGCCTGCGCGATCGCCGCCAGCATCATCGTCCGCGACCGGCCGATCCGGTCGGAAAGAAAGCCGCTGACCACCCGTCCGCAGGTGTTAAAAATCGCGACTGCCATTACCGCCAGAAATCCTCCCTCCCATTGCGCCTGATCCTTGGCGATGATCGCAATGTTGCCCAGCACCAGCAGGCCCGCGGACGCGCACAGCACGAAGGTCAGCCACAACAAATAGAACTGCGGCGTGCGCAGCACTTCCGGCCAGTCAAAATCACGCCGCGCGGGCCCCGCGGCAACGCGCGCCGCCGGCGCGGCCGCCGCCCTCGCCGCCGGCGCGCCGCCGGCAGGCGGATTCGTCAAAAACTGCGCGAGCAGACAGACCAGCACGAGGGCGCACACGCCCAAAAACAGGAAAGTGCCCTGAATGCCGGAAGTCTGAATCAGGTAATTCGTCAAGGGAGACATATACACCGCGGCCAGCCCAATACCGCTCACCACCAACCCGGTGATAAGCCCCTTGCGCCGCGGCGGAAACCATTTGATCGCGGGCGGGGTGGTGGCGGAATAGCCCAGCCCAATCCCCACGCCGCCCAGAACTCCAAACGTGAGCAACATCAGCAACGGCGTCCGCGCCAAAGATGCCGCGATCAGCGCGCCGCCCAAAACCAACCCGCCGAGCATCGCCACCCATCGGGGGCCGATTCGATCCTGAACGCGCCCGGCGAAAATCATGGTCACCGCGAAGGAAGCCGTGCTGGCCGCAAACGGCCACATGGCCTCCGCTCGCGTCCAATGCCACTGGCCGACCAGCGCCTTCCCCATCACGCTCCAGGCATAGAGCACGCCGAGAATCAAATTTATGGCGATGGCCGCGGAGACGACGATCCACCCGCGGGCGTTGGTCCAGGCTGGTTGATGCATAAGTTGGCTTCAGCTTTCGAAAGCGAGCTTACAGAATTTCATGCCCGGCGTCATGCATATTTGACGCGGGCGCCGGGCGCGCCGCGCCCGGCCAGGCGAGCCCGCGGCGCCCGGTTTACCAACCGCGGCTGACGAAGTCGTAGTCTCCAGAGCCCAGTTTCAGCACCGTACGGCTCCCTTCCTGCCCAGCCAGCGCCACCCCCGCGGCTTTGGCAAGCGGCTTGCCCCCTTCCGTCACCTCCGCCGCCGCGCGCGCCGGCATCATCAGCGTGGCCGTGGTATTGGCGGGGATTTTCACCTTCAGCCGGAACGCGCCGCTCTCGTGCCGCCAATCCGTCGCGATTCGTCCGCGCGCGCTGTCATAGGCCACCGCCGCCCAGGTAAGCTGGCCGTCGGGCTGCGGAGCGATGAGTATCTCCTTGTACCCCGGCGCCGCGCGCAGGATGCCGCCGATATTATCCACCATCCAGCCATAGACGGCGCCGAAGGAGTAATGGGAGAAGGAGTTCATGCCGGGTGTTTGAAAGCCCTTTTCGGGGGTCCAACCGTCCCACCGCTCCCAGATGCTCGTGGCGCCGTGTTTAATCGAGAACCCCCAGGAGGGGAAGGTGTCGTTATGCAGGAGCCGGTAAGCCACATCCGTCCGCCCGATCTTGGAGAGCACAAGCATGAGGTCTTTTGTGCCGATGAAGCCGGTCGAGAGGTGCCCGCGTTTTTCGATGTCCTCGACCAGGTGTTGGGCCGCCAGGCGGGCGGTTTCGCCCCGCACCAGATCGAAGGCCAGGGCCAGCACGTAGGCGCATTGCGTGTCTCCTTTGACCCGTCCCTCCGGGCTGACGTAGGCGCGATTGAAAGAGTCCCGGATTTTCTCGAACAACTCGCGATAGCGGGCGGCGTCCTCGGTTTTGCCCAGCACCTCGGCCGCTTGCGAGGTCAGCCAGGTGCTGTAGGCGAAGTAAGCGGTGTAAATGACCTCTTTCGGGGTGTTGGCATTGATGCTGAGCCAGTCCCCATAGCAATGATACCGCGCGGGCGGGAGCAAATCAGGCGTGCTGCGCGCCCGGCAAAACTCGATGAACCGGGTCATCGCGCCGTAATGCCGCTCCAAAATCCGGCGATCCTCATACACCGAATAAATCGTCCAGGGGCAGATCACGCCCGCGTCGGCCCAGGCTGGCCCGCCATCGTCCTCGGCGACCTTCAGCGGCGCCACCTTCGGGAACTGCCCATCCGCGCGCTGGCCGTCCTCATCGAGATCGATCAACCATTTGTGGAAAAACGCCTGCACGTCGTTGTTCAGGGTGGCCGTGCGCACATAGACCTGCGCGTCGCCGGTCCAGCCCAGGCGTTCGTCGCGCTGCGGGCAATCCGTGGGAATATCGATGAAATTGGCGCGCTGCGTCCAGTAGATGTTCTGGTGCAGCCGGTTGAGCATGGCATCGGAACAGGCGAACGAACCGGCCACCGGAGTGTCGCTGCTGAGCGCGAGCCCGACCACGGTATCCGCCACGGGTTTCTGTTTCAAACCGCTGATTTCGAGGTATTGAAAACCGTGGAAGGTGAACCGAGGTTCCCAGACTTCCACTCCGCCCCCGCGGCAAATATACGTATCGGTGGCGCGCGCCGCCCGCAGGTTCGTGGTGTAAATTGTGCCGTCCGGATTCAGCCGCTCGGCAAAACGCAGGGTGATCCGCTGGCCGCTTTCTCCGCGAACCTTCAGACGCGGCACCCCCGCGAAGTTTTGTCCCAAGTCGAGGACAAACACCCCGGGCGACACTTCGGTGATGGTTCGGGCGCGAAATTCCTGGATCACGCGCACCGCCGGCGCTGGATGCGCCTGGAGCACCGGTTGCACCTCAAGGCTGCCGGTGTCCACCGGGATCCACCCTTCGAGATCGCACTGGGGAGTGCTCCAGCCGGGCAATTCCCGGCGGGCGTCGTACACCTCGCCGGCCAGGAAGTCGGCCTCGAGTGTCGGGCCGGTGCGCGCCCGCCAGCGCGGTCCGCTCGCCACGTCGGCGGTCGTGCCGTCCTGGTACTCCAGGTGCAGTTGCAGCCGAGCGCGGGTGTGCTTGCCGTAGAGATCCCGGGCGCCGCGGTAGCCGACGTATCCGCTGAACCAGCCGTCGGCGAGCACCGCCCCCATGGCGTTGGCCCCAAGCCGGATTTGCTCCGTGACCTCGTAAGCACGGTAGTGGACGCGCTTCGAGTAATCCGTCCAGCCGGGGGTGAAAAAGTCTTCCGACACGCGGCGGCCATTGAGATAGGCATCCGCAATCCCCAGCGCGGCCACGTAGAGGGTGGCCCGCGCAACCGGTTTCTCCGCTTGGAAATCGCCGCGAAGCCAGACCGCCGGCGGCAGAAACTTCTCGGTAAGACCCAAATCCCCCCATGGCCCCATGCGGTAATTTCCAAGCACTCGGACCGTCGCGAATCCCTCTCCCCGGCTCTGGCCCCAGTCCGCGCCGGGCGCGGCGGTCGAACTCCACGAAGCGTCGCTCACCACCATCAGGGAGCGTCCCTCCGTGCTGGTCAGCAGCAGTTGGGCGATCAAACCCGCCGCTCCATTCTGGTTTTCCACCAAAACCCGCAGGAAATTCCTGCCCGCTCGAAGGTGCGCGGCCACCTCGGCGCTGCGCACGGTCTTCCAACTGTTTCCCCGCGGCTCCGAGCTGAAAACCCGGGCCGAGTTCACCATGAAAATCAGTCCGTCATCGGCTGTGGCAAGGAGCCTGGCGGTGGCCACGTTAAAACCCGGCGGCACTTCAAAACTCGTCATCAGCAGGCGTTTGCCCGGCGGCGCGTCCAGCGGCGGATCGGCGGCGTGCCAGATCCACTTGGCTTGCTCAAACGGACCCGCCGCGGGGCGCAGGCGCGCGCTGTCGCAGCCGATCCAGTCGCCCTTCCAATCTTCCGCTTTGAGCAGGCCCATGGACCATCGCGCGGCGGCGCTCCAGGGAGATTCCTTTCCCGCTTGATCCCACACCTTCACCTTCCAGTGGCAAAGCTGATGGGAGGCCAGCGGTTTGCCTTGATAGACGATGCCCAGAGTCTGATCGCCAGCCACCACTCCGGAATCCCAGAGATCGGCTTGCTCTTGGGCGAGCCGCGCGGCACTGGAGGCGGCGATCACCCGCCAGGCGGTCTGCCGCTGACCGCGCTCCCCGGATTCAACGATCCAACTCAAGTGCGGCGCGGTCTCCTGGATGCCGAGGGGCTGCTCCAGATGCTCGCAGCGGAGTTGCGCCGCGCGCAGGCCCTTGCCCGCGAAAGGGGCGCTCCGGGCGGAAGCGCTGGTGGCGAGAATCACCGCCGCGCAGATGGCCAGGCGGCGGACGTTTCGAAAGAGGTGCGTGTTCATCAGTCCTGGGGGAGGACTGTAACGCCAAGCCGTCTTACGGGACAAGCATCATTAGTTATTCTTCGAGCCAATCCGCCGCGGCGGCGTTGTCCGCCACCTGTTGAGCGCTCTTGCAACCGGGGATGACCGCGCTCACGAGCGGATTTTTCAAACACCAGGCCAGCGCCCAGGTGGACATCGGCACTCCCGGAGGCAATTCCCCGGCGCGAATCCTCTCGACCTCGGCGAAATCCGCCTCCAGCCGCGCCGCCTCCATCTGCGACCGCGCGTCGTTCGGAGGAAACACCGCCCCGGCCTTGTATTTCCCCGCGAGCAGACCGCTCGCCAGCGGCACCCGGGCCAGCACGCCGAGCCGGTCGCGCTCGGCGTGGGGGAAGTATAATTGTTCGGGGCGGCGATCCAGGCGGTTGTAAATGACCTGCAACGCCTCCGCGCCGACGCTCCGCGCTTCGCGCGCCTGCCGCTCGCTGCCCTTTCCCAGGATCGAAACGCCGAGATGCCGGATGCGCCCGGCCCGCTTTTGCTCCTCGAGCGCCGCCCACAGCGCCGGATTGGCGAAGAGTTCGTCCGCGCCCGAATGGAATTGATAGAGATCGATGTAGTCCGTCCGCAAATGGCGCAACGAAGCTTCCAGTTGCCGAACGACGCCATCGGCCGAAAAATCGTCCGCGCGCTCCAAAAAACCAGTGAACTGATGCCCGAACTTGGTGGCCACCAACCATTTCTCCCGGTCGCGGCGCGCCAGGTAATCGCCAACCAACCGCTCCGCCAGGTGGTCCCCGTAGCATTCGGCGGTGTCGATCAGATTGATCCCGCGTTCCGCCCCCGCCTCGAGGATCGCATCGGCGTCGCGCTGTGAGAACGTCCGTCCCCATTCCCCGCCCAACTGCCAAGTGCCAATCCCCACCACCGACACCTTCATGCCCGTGCTGCCCAATACCCTGTATCGCATGCAGGAGAAATTACCGCCCCGCCGGGGAATTACAATAAGGACTGGCCGGACAAATCACCAGAATGCTATGCGCCCGCCGACGCGGGCGGCGCAATAAGCCTCGGCGGCAGCGAAGACCTGTTCGATCAGAATCAAACTCTTTCCACCTGGTCGCGGAGCAGGGAGAGCGCAATCCGTAATAGCGCGGTGAACTTGGAGGGATTCGGCCTGCAACGCTTTTCCACCACGGGGGCCGGACTACCTGATTCCGGCGCGCTCCGCCCAAACCATGGAGGTCTTGTCACCGAGTGGTTGCGAGAATGAAGTTCCTTTGAGTAATCAGACCGGATTTCGGGAGGATCGGAGGCGGTTTTTTCCGCTTGGCAATGAACGCCATTGGGCGTAAGAACCACACCTAAATGAAACCTCTCCATTATCGGATCGGACGATGAATGGCCGCTGAGCAAGTCCGACCACCATCGCACCACCCCATGCATATCCTCGCGCTTGATCAAGGGACCACCAGTTCCCGGGCTCTGATTTTTGACCAGGACGGCGGCATTCGGGCGGTGGCCCAAAAAGAGTTCAAGCAAATCTTTCCCCAAGCCGGGTGGGTGGAGCACGATCCGCGCGAGCTCTGGTCCAGCCAGCTCGAGGTGGCGCGCGCCGCGCTGGCCAAAGCCGGCTTGAGCGCGAAAGAGATCGCCGCGATCGGCATCGCCAACCAGCGCGAGACCACGGTGTTGTGGGATCGGCGCACCGGCGAGCCAATCCATAACGCCATCGTCTGGCAGGACCGGCGCACGGCCGGATTCTGCGACGAATTGAAAGCGTCCGGCCAGGACGCGTTCATTGCGGCCCGAACCGGCCTGGTGATCGACGCGTATTTCTCGGGGAGCAAACTGCGCTGGCTGCTGGATCAAATCCCCGGCGCCCGCGAGCGGGCCGGACGGGGCGAACTGGCGTTTGGCACGGTCGATAGCTGGCTGGTGTGGAACCTGACCGGCGGCCGGCATGTCACGGATCCCAGCAATGCCTCGCGCACCATGCTCTATAATCTGGCGGCGGGGGCCTGGGATGAGGAGCTGCTGCGGCTGCTGCAGGCGCCTCGCGAGGTGCTGCCCGAGGTGCGCTCCTCCAGCGAAGTGTACGGCGTCACCGCGCCGGGGTTGTTCGGCGCCCCGATCCCGGTGGCCGGGATCGCCGGCGATCAGCAGGCGGCCTTGTTCGGCCAGAACTGTCTCGAGCGCGGCCTGGCTAAAAACACCTACGGAACGGGATGCTTCATGTTGATGAACATCGGCCGGCGGCCCCTGCCTTCGCGGCACCGCCTGCTGACCAGCGCGGCCTGGCAAATCGGGAGCGTCACCGATTACGCGCTGGAGGGCAGCGTCTTCATTGGGGGCGCGGTGGTGCAATGGCTGCGTGACGGCCTGGGGATCATCCAGACCGCCGCCGAGGTTGGCCCCCTGGCGGCCAGCGTGCCGGACGCGGGCGGCGTCTATCTGGTGCCGGCGTTTGCCGGGCTCGGGGCGCCGCATTGGGATCAATACGCCCGGGGAACGATTGCCGGGTTGACCCGCGGCACCACCGCCGCGCATCTGGCCCGGGCGGCCCTCGAGGGGATCGCCTTTCAGGTGGCGGATGTGCTGGATGTCATGAAGCTGGATTCGGGAATCGCGTTGAGCGAACTGCGGGTGGACGGGGGCGCCGCCGCCAATGATTTATTGATGCAGATACAAGCGGACCTGCTTCAGACTCCGGTGGTGCGCCCCCAGGTCCTGGAGACCACCGCGCTGGGGGCGGCCCAACTGGCCGGGCTGGCGGCGGGGTTTTGGAAAGACCGCGAACAACTGCGCAGCGCCTGGCGGGTGGGGCGCCGTTTTGAACCCCAGGCGGGCGCGGACGAGGTGCAATACCGTCGGCGGCGCTGGGCCGAGGCTTTGCGGCGCGCCCGCGATTGGGAGGAGCATCCCCGGCCACCCGCTCTCTGAAACAACCCGGTATGCAAACCATGAATCCTTTGGTGGCGGAGTTTATCGGCACCGCCTTACTGGTGATCTTTGGCAACGGCGTGGTGGCCAACGTGCTGCTGGCGCGCACGAAGGGCAACAATGCCGGCTGGGTGGTGATCACCGCGGGCTGGTCCATGGCGGTGTTTGTCGGCGTCTTCGCCTCACAAGCCTCCAGCGGCGCGCACCTGAATCCGGCGGTGACGTTGGCCCTGGCGCAGGCCGGCCAATTCGCCTGGGCGGGGGTCCCGGGCTATGTGCTGGCGCAAATGCTGGGCGGGGTCGCCGGCGCGGTGGTCGTTTACGCGTTTTACCGCGAGCATTTCAAGGCCACCGGCGATGGCAGCGCGAAGCTCGCCTGTTTCTCCACCATCCCCAATATCCGAAATCTCCGGCAGGCGTTCTTTTGCGAGCTGACCGGGACTTTCCTCCTCGTGTTCCCGATCTTTCTCATGACGGATGCCCGGGTAAAAATCCCGGTCACCCCGGGAGGGGCGGCCGACTACGCGGTGGGACTCGGAACGTTGGGTGCGCTTCCGGTCGGATTGCTGGTTTTTGCCATTGGTCTGTCTCTCGGGGGCACCACCGGTTACGCCATCAATCCCGCGCGCGATCTCGGGCCGCGGCTGGCGCATTTCTTTCTGCCGATTCCGGGCAAACGGGACAGTGATTGGGGTTACGCCTGGGTGCCGGCGCTCGGGCCCCTGGCGGGCGGCGCGCTGGCCGCCTGGGTGTATTCTCTGCTGTGAGTGACCTCCACCTCCTCCTCCCGGCGGAGGGCGCGGAAGCGTCGCTGCTCGAGGAGGCGCGCGCGAGCTGGGCTGGCGCGCGCGCGACGCGGGGCCTGGTCGAGGCGCGCTTCCCGCTGGCGCCCGGCGTCCGCCTGCCGCATCTGGTGTTTGCGCGGCAACTCCTGCCCGACGCCCGGTCCGTTGGCGCGGCGTCCATCAGCGCGTGGGCCGGCCTGGTGTTTGCCCTGGTCGCGGAGGGTTTGCCGGGGGAATCACCGTGGCGCCTGCAAGTGGAACCTGAGTATGGCCGGCCCGCCGTTCACCGCATGGGCGCGCGGGCGTGGCACAGCCAAACCCGCGGCGGTGGCTCGGACCGGCGCGGCGCGGCGGCCGCTCGCTCCGGCCCGGCGCCCGCTGCCGGACGGCATCGGTGCCGATTGATCCAGGAGGGTCTCCTGGCGCGGTTGCGACAAAAGCGGCGCCATTTGCTCCGGCGGCTCGGGACGGGGACGGCCCCTTTCACCCCGGAGGAATCGCTGGCGCAACTGCTGCTGACCTCGCCGACCACCGGCTACTTTTCCCTGGCGCGGGCGCCGCTGCCGTTTGAGCAGCGTCATCTCCTCTCGCCCTTTCTGGGCGGCCAAGCGCCGGTGGCCTCCGATCCGGAAGCTCCAAGCCGCGCCTTCGCCAAACTGGCCGAGGCGGAATCGCGCCTGGGCCGCGCCATTCAAAGCGGTGAAAGCTGCGCGGATCTAGGCGCCGCGCCCGGGAGTTGGACCCGCTTGGCGGCGCGGCGCGGCGCGCGCGTGATGGCGGTGGATCGGGCGGAGCTGCGTGAGGATTTGATGTCGCACCCGAACATCCGATTCACGTGCGGCGATGCTTTCAAGTTTCAGCCGCCCGCGCCGGTGGATTGGTTGTTGTGCGACGTGATCGCCGCGCCGGAACGGACCGCGGATTTGTTGATCGAATGGCTCCGCCGCGGCTGGTGCCGGTATTTCGTGGTCACCCTGAAGCTGGGTGACGCTCCGGAGATGCAAGTTCTGAATCGGCTCAAACTCGAGCTGGCCGGATTGGCGGAAGAATTTTTCCTGTTGAGGCTGAGCGCGAACAAAAAGGAGGCATGCGCTTTTGGCCGGCGGGCCGCTGGCTTCAGGTAGGGATGCCCGGCCCAAGGCGTCCAGTCCGGAGCATCCGCATCGCCCCAAAAGGACGTTTCGGCGAAACGTCCCCGCCTTGACAACCCCCATTGAATTCGGCGTCCACCGGCCGGACGTTGCCGCCAGCGAAAAGCGCCTCCGCTCGCTTGCCGGGGCGAACGAGAAATCATGAAACTGACATTATATAAAAAATCAGGCTGCCCCTGGGCCGCTGCGGTCATCGGCTTCCTGGATGAACTGAACGTTGCGTACGAAATCCGGAACGTCACCTCGCACCCGCAATACGCGCGCGAGGTCGAGAGCAAATCCGGGAAATGCATCAGTCCAACCCTGGATCTGGATGGCGTTATCCTGGCCGATGCCAGCGTCGAGGACGTTGCCCAGGTCCTGGAAAAAGCCGGCATCGTCCTTTGAGTTGGCGCCGGCGGCGAGCTCAGACGGCAGCCGCCTGATCCCGGGCAACGGGGCTTGGAGCGTCCGGCTCGATCCGCCCCGGCAGAGCCAGATAGGCGCGGGCATTGTGATAGCAGATGTTGCGAATCATGGGGCCGAGCAGTTCGTCGTCATCGGGAATTTCGCCATTCTCGAGGTCGCGCCCGAGCAGGTTGCATAAGATTCGGCGGAAATACTCGTGGCGTGGGTAGGACATGAAAGAACGGGAATCCGTCACCATGCCGACAAACCGCGAGAGCAGACCGAGGTTCGACAGGGCGTTGAGCTGGGCTTCGATGCCCTCTTTCTGGTCGAGAAACCACCAGCCCGAGCCAAGCTGCACCTTCCCGGCGAGGGAACCATCCTGAAAATTGCCGATCATGGCGCCGAAGAGATAGTTATCGGCCGGATTGAGATTGTAGATGATGGTTTTGGGCAGGCTGTTGTCCTGATCGAGGCGGTCGAGATAAGCCGCCAGCGACGTGCCTTGCGGGAAGTCGCCGATCGAGTCGAAGCCGGTATCCGGCCCGAGGCTGCGCAGCAGGCGGGTGTTGTTGTTGCGCTGGGCGCCCAGGTGCAGTTGTTTCACCCAGCCTTTGGCCGCGTCCAGCCGCCCAAAGAAAAGCATCAACGAAGCGCCGAATTGGGCGGACTCCGCCGACGAAGCCGCCTGGCCCGCGCGGGCGCGATCAAAAATGGCCGCAGCCGTCGCCTCGGGGCAAAAATCCGCGAAACAATGGTTGAGGCCATGGTCGGAGAGGCGGCAGCCCCGTTCGTGGAAATACGCATGCCGGCGTTGCAGGGCCTCGAGGAACGCGGCAAAGCTATTGACGTGAACGTTGGCCGCCTGCTCGAGTCGCGCGATCCATTCGTTGAAAGGAGCGGGGTTTCCCACCCCGAGCGCCCGATCCGGGCGGAAGGCGGGGCGCACCTCGGTGGCGAGGCCGGAGGCGGCAATGGCGGCGTGCGGCTCGAGATCGTCCACGGGGTCATCGGTGGTGCAGAGCGCGGCGACCTTGAATTGCTTGAGAATGCCGTGCGTAGTCAGGTCCGCGCCCGCCAGGCGCTCGTTGGCGGTCTGCCAGACGCGGGTGGCGCTGCTTTCATCGAGGCGTTCGCCGATGCCGAAATAACGCCGCAACTCCAGGTGTGTCCAATGGTAAAGGGGATTGCGCAGGGTGTGGGGAACCGTGGCGGCCCAGGCGCGAAACTTCTCGAACGGCTCGGCGTTGCCGGTGCAGAACTTTTCCGCCACCCCGTTCGAGCGCATGGCGCGCCACTTGTAATGATCGCCTTCGAGCCAAATTTCAAAGAGGTTGTTAAAACGCCGGTTCGCGGCGATGTCGCGGGGCGGGAGGTGACAATGATAATCGAAGATGGGTTCGGCCTCGGCGAACTGGTGATAGAGACGGCGGGCGGCGCGGGTTTGGAGGAGAAAATCTTCGTGAATGAACTTCATAGTCGCGGGGCCATCATAAATCCTCTCCCGGCCATGGGAAGCACACATTTCCCCGCCGCCGCCTCCAGCCGCCAGAATGGCGCGGCTGACCCGGTGCCCCCATAAACAAGGATTGAGTTTCCGCGGAGCCGGGTGTAACCCTCGGACATGAAAATGAATTGGGCGGGGGCGCTTCTGCTGTGGGGCGCCGTCACAATCACGGGTGGCGCGCGCGCAAACGCGGCGGGCGCGGGCCTGGGGCCGAGCTTCAAGGGGCCCGTCGGGCTGCAACTCTACAGCCTGCGCGAACAATTCAAACAGGATATTCCCAGGACGCTCGCCGAGGTGCGGGGCTGGGGGATCAAATATGTGGAGTTGGCGGGAACCTACGGCCGCAGTCCCGAGGCTTTCGCCGCGGAACTCAAAGCCCACGGCTTGAAACCCATCGCCGGACATTTCGGTTACGATGAATTCAAAAAGGATCCGGAGGGTGTCGCCCGCCAGGCCCAAACGCTCGGGTTGAAATACGCCGGTTGCGCCTGGATCCCCCACGACGGGCCGTTTAACGAGGCGAAGTGCCGCGAGGCCATGGCGGTGTTCAACCAGGCGGGCCAGACCTTGCGCCAGCACGGCATGAAATTCTTCTACCACGTCCATGGCTACGAGTTCGAGCCCCACGCCGACGGCACGCTGCTCGACCTCCTGATCCAAGGCACCGATCCGAAGTCCGTCACCTACGAAATGGACATTTTCTGGGTCTTCTTTCCCAACCACGATCCGGTGAAGTTGTTTCAAAAATACGGCAAACGCTGGGAGTTGGTCCATCTAAAGGACATGCGCAAAGGAACCGTGACCGGCTCCCTGAGCGGTCACACCGATGTGAAAAATGACGCGCCCCTGGGCGCGGGCTTGATGGATATGCCGGCCATCCTGAGCGCGGCGAAGAAGGCCGGGGTGAAGTGGTATTTCATCGAGGACGAGTCCCCGTGGTCCGAAACCCAGATTCCTCAGAGCTTGAGGTATCTGGAGCAGGCGAGGTTCTGAGGGGCTCCCTCCGGCTTCCCTCACCGCCGGCCCAGGCGGCTTGTCTCCAGAAAGAGCTGAAAGGTTTTCCGCTCCGCCACCACCTGGTTGTGGGTCAGATCCGTGTGCAGAAAGATCAAATGGTTGGTTCGTAACTCGTCCGGCCGCACGGTGGCCTCGTCGCCGCACAGGAGCGATTGGTGTTGCTCCCTCAAAGTGGCGATCATTTCCTCCGTGCGCGCTTTCGTGCCCCCGCCGTCCGTGTAGATGTTGAGCAGCCGGCCGCCCGGGCAGCGCTGGGCCCACGCGAGAAAACGATCGTTTTGCGCATAAAGCGCGTCGAACAACCAGACCTCCTTGATCCGTGAGGTCAGTCCGCCGTGATCCACAATGGCGGACATCACCTGGTACGCCCCGCTGTGACCGGAAAGGATGATGTCCCCGAGTTCCAAGTCCGTTCGCAATCCGCCGCGTTGCTTCAGGGTAGCCAGAGCTTCGTCCATGAACCGTTCAAACCCGTTCGGATCCTCCAGCTTGCCGCCGCCCGAATCGGGCGCATTGCGGGGCCCTTCCGGCACCAGCAGCACCGCATTCCGGCCGCTGGCCATCAGTTGCTCGATCAGCCGATACTGCCGCAAGGTGCCGGCCACCGTGTTGCGCCAGCCGTGAAAGTGAACGACGAAGTCCACGCGCCCCGTCTCGCAAAGGTCTTTAGGCACAAACAGAGCCACGGTGCTGTCGGCATAGTGTTGATCCGCCGGGAAAAATTCATCCCGATAGGTCCGGCCGGCGGCGCGGCTCGGGTGCGGAAACGGAGCGGAGAGAAAATTGGTCACGATCAGGCGGCCGGGGAATGCGGGTGGCAAAGCGGGCAATTCCCCGCCACTTGCCCGAAAAACGGCGAGGAGAACCGCGAGCAACAGGTATTTCATCGCGACAGCATGGAGCCGGAAAGCTTGGGAGAACAGCAAAAACCACGCGAACGGACGCACCCAACCTGGCGAGGCCCCATCGCGCCCGCGTGGGAAACGGCAGCAGGATGAGTTCGGCCATAAGAACCACGATCCCCAAAAGTGGAACGTCCTGCTCCGCGAACACAGCAAGCATACCGAACTCCAGTGTTATGTGCCGGACGAGGTGTATGTTGAGAACGGCTGCCTGCGGTTGCGCGGCCGTGGGCGGGATTACGGCTCCAAGCACTACACCAGCGGGCGTCTGGATACCAAGGACAAGTTCGCGCCCGTCTATGGGCGGTTTGAGATCCGCGGCAGGTTGCCTGGCGGCTAGGGCCTTTGGCCGCGCTCGGCTCCGAAGACGGGATGATTGATCATGCTCGCGCTACCACCCGACTCAACTTCAACTTCCCCAACTGGCCGCAAATGAATAGCCTGAACCGATAAATGGCAAACCACCACGAGTTGGCGAATTTCATCTGGTCGGTGGCGGATCTCCTGCGCGGGCCGGATCGCCCGGCGCAATATGAGCGGGTCATGCTGCCGCTGACGGTGCGGCCACGGCGCTCGATGGCCACCAAACCACAAAACTGTTCCCACACCCGGTAAGCACCATGGCCCTCAAAAAATCCGAACTTTACTCCTCCCTGTGGGCCAGTTGTGACGAATTGCGCGGCGGCATGGACGCCTCGCAATACAAGGATTACGTCCTGGTCCTGTTGTTCGTGAAATACGTCTCCGACAAGGCGGCGAGCCAGAAGGGCTACCTGCTCGACGTGCCCAAGGGCGGCAGTTTCGCCGACATGGTCGCATTGAATGGCGACAAGGAGATCGGCGACAAGATGAACAAGATCATCGCCCGGCTGGCGGAGGCGAATGATCTCAAGGGCGTGATTGACGTCGCCGACTTCAACGATGCGGACAAGCTCGGCAAGGGCAAGGAGATGGTGGATCGCCTGTCCAATCTGGTCGCCATCTTCAACAATCCCGCGCTCGATTTCCGCAGCAACCGCGCCGAGGGCGACGACATCCTGGGCGACGCCTACGAATACCTGATGCGGCACTTCGCCACCGAGTCGGGCAAAAGCAAAGGCCAGTTCTACACCCCGGCGGAAGTCTCGCGTATCATGGCCAAGGTCATCGGCATCGGCAGTGCGACCAGTCCGAGCCAGACGATTTACGATCCGACGTGCGGCTCGGGCTCGCTGCTGCTCAAGGCGCATGACGAGGCCAAGAGCGCGACCGGCCATGACCTCGCGCTTTACGGGCAGGAAATGGACAACGCCACCAAGGCGCTCGCCCGGATGAACATGATCCTGCACGACTGCCCCACGGCGGAAATCTGGCAGGATAACACGCTGTCCACCCCGCATTTCAAGGACGCCCGCACCGGTCAACTCAAGACTTTCGATTTCGCCGTCGCCAATCCCCCATTCTCCACCAAGGCGTGGAGCAACGGTTTCGATCCGGCCAACGACCTTTACCGCCGCTTCACGTTCGGCAACCAGGTGCTCATCCCGCCGCAGAAGAATGGCGACTTCGCCTTCCTGTTGCACATCCTCGCCTCGCTTAAAAGCAACGGAAAGGGCGCGGTGATTCTGCCGCATGGCGTGCTGTTCCGGGGTGGCGCGGAAGCGGCCATCCGCCAGGAGATCATCCGGCGCGGCTACATCAAGGGCATCATCGGCCTGCCGGCGAACCTGTTCTACGGCACGGGCATCCCGGCGTGCATCATCGTGCTCGACAAGGAAAACGCCGCCGCCCGCAAGGGCATCTTCCTGATTGACGCCTCGAAGGGCTTCCTCAAAGACGGCAACAAGAACCGCCTCCGCGCCCAGGACATCCACAAGATCGTGGACACCTTCACGCGCCTGGCGGAAATCCCGCGTTTCTCGCGCCTGGTGTCCGTGACGGAGATCAGCGACGCGAAGAATGACTTCAACCTCAACCTGCCGCGCTACATTGACAGCACCGAGCCCGAGGATTTGCAGGATATTGCTGGCCACCTGCGCGGCGGCATCCCGAACCGCGACATTGACGCACTCGACCGCTACTGGCAGGTCATCCCGGGCGTCCGTGCCGCGCTGTTCAAGAAAGCCGATCGCGCCGGTTATTCCGCGCTCCGCGTTCCATCGGCCGAGATCAAGGCCACCATCTTCAACCACCCCGAGTTCACGGCCTACAACGAATCCGCCACGAAGCTGTTCGCGAAATGGAAAGCGGCGAACACTCCGCGCCTGAAGGGCCTGACCAAGGGCGGCCATCCCAAGGCGTTGATTGAAACGCTGTCCGAGGATCTGCTGGACACGTTCGAGAAAGCCCGGTTGCTCGACCCCTACGACGTGTATCAGCACCTCATGGATTACTGGGCGGAGACGATGCAGGATGACGTTTACCTGGTCGCGGGCGACGGTTGGCGCGAAGCGGCCAAGCCACGGCTCATCGTCGAGAACAAGGACAAGAAGACGAAGGAGAAGCCGGATTTCAGCCTCGGCAAGCTGAAGTATAAAGCCGAATTGATCCCGCCCGCGCTGGTCATCGCCCGCTACTTTGCCGCCGAACAAGCCGCCATCGAGAAGTTGGAAGCGGAGGCGGCGACCTTGGAACAGGCGCTGGAGGAAATGACTGAAGAACACGGCGGCGAGGAGGGTTTGCTGGCGGAGGCGAAGAACGACAAGGACAAGCTCACCAAGGCGTCGGTCGCGGCGCGGTTGAAAGACATCAAGGGCGACAAGGACGCGGGGGACGAGCTCAAGGTGCTGAACGAGTATCTCGCCCTCGCCGAGAAAGCAGCGGCGACCAGCGCAAAGGTGAACAACGCGCAGGATGCCCTCACGGCGAAGGTGGCGGCGCAATATGGCAAGCTGACCGAGGACGAGATCAAGAAGTTGGTGGTGGACGACAAATGGTTGGCTGCGCTGGCTGCCACCGTGCAGGGTGAACTGGATCGCGTGTCGCAGACGCTCACCGGGCGCATCCGCCAACTGGCCGAGCGCTACGCCACGCCGTTGCCGCAGATCACCGACGAAGTCGAGGCCCTCGCCACCAAAGTCGCCGCGCATCTCCGGAAGATGGGATTCCAGCCATGAGCACCGAAAGGAAGCGGCAAATCCGCAACAGCACCGCCGAGTTCCTCGTGTTCACCCAGCAGGCGGGGGAGGCGGGCATCGAGGTGCGCGTGCAGGACGAAACCGTCTGGCTCACACAGAAGCTCCTGGCCGCGCTGTTCGACGTGGATGTTCGCACGGTCAATGAGCATCTGGGCAACATCTACCAATCTGGCGAACTCCGGCGGGAGGCAAC
The DNA here is from genome assembly GCA_039806935.1 of Verrucomicrobiota bacterium. Lineage (GTDB taxonomy): Bacteria > Verrucomicrobiota > Verrucomicrobiia > Limisphaerales > UBA8199 > JBDHQH01. Next base: position 3,387 of record JBDHQH010000008.1, on the reverse strand, counting down.
TATCCGAAATTTCCGGATAGTTCGCCGCGAAGGCCAGCGCGAGGTTTCTCGCGACGTGGGCCACTACAACCTCGACGCCATCATCGCCGTCGGCTTCCGCGTCAATTCCACCCGCGCCACCCAGTTCCGCCAGTGGGCCATTGCCGTGCTGCGGGACTTCGCCATTCGGGGCTACGTGCTCGACAACGAGCGGCTCAAGAACGGCGCGTTCCTGAGCAAGGAATACTACGAAAACCTGCTGGCCGAAATCCGCGAAATCCGCGCCAGCGAACGCCGTTTCTACCAGAAGATCACCGACATTTACGCCACCGCGATGGACTACCGCGTGGAGGCAGAAACCACCCAGACATTCTTCGCCACCGTCCAGAACAAACTCCACTTCGCCATTCACGGTCGCACCGCCGCCGAGTTGATCGTGGCGCGGGCGGATAGCAAGAAGGAGAAGATGGGGTTGACCACCTGGAAAAACGCGCCTCGCGGCAAAATCCTCAAGCCCGATGTCTCGGTGGCCAAGAATTATCTCACGGGAAAGGAACTCAAGGCCCTCGACCGGATTGTGACCATGTATCTCGACTATGCGGAAGACCAGGCCGAGCGCCGCATTCCCATGACCATGCGCGACTGGGCGGACAAGCTGAACGCCTTCCTCAAATTCAACGAGCGTGACCTGTTGGAGCATCCGGGCAAGGTCAGCGCCGAAGTCGCGAAGGCGTTTGCCGAAAGTGAATTTGAGAAATACCGCGTGGTGCAGGACCACCTGTTCGAGTCCGACTTCGACCGCGCCATCAAGCAGCTACCGAAAACGGGAGGTGAGCCATGAAGCGACGCCCGCAATCCGAACCCGGAGGGTTCATAGCCATTAGCCGGTGGTTGAGGAGCAAAGCGACGATACCACCGGACGCCGATGGTGATGGATTCCGCATCCCGGAGGGATGCCAGCCCTGAACCCCTATGCCATCCACCAATCTCAGCCTGCATTACCATCTCGTGTTCGGAACGAAGAACCGCCAGGCGTTGATCGCGCCGGAGTGGCGGGCGCGCCTCCACGATTACCGGGGCGGAACGATCCGGGGTCCGGGCGGATTTCCAGAAGGGGTCGGCGGTGTTGGGGATCACGTTCATCTGCTCGTGGGTCTCAAGGCAACGCATTGCCTGGCAGACGTGCTGCGGGAATTGAAGAAAGCGTCTTCCGCCTGGGTGCATGACGAAATCGGTTTGCGGGCCTTCGCCTGGCAGGAGGGGAATGCGGCATTCACGGTCAGCGCCACCTCGCGGAACAGCGTGCGACGTTACATTGCCAATCAGGAGGAGCATCACCGGGTGAAGTCGTTCCGCGAGGATTTGATGGCGATGCTCCACAAGGCCGGAATTGAATATGACGCGAAATATCTGGACTGAGCCGGGCGGATTCCGGGCGGGGCGCGACGCGACGATAAGCGGGATCACGCTGCGATCCCTCCGGGATCGGATTCTTTTCGCGCCTGGATTCCGGGGGTATCGCTGCGCTCAACCCCCGGCTAATGGCTCGCATCCCTCCGGGATGGTCCGCGTCACCCAAACCCGAGCAATGCCCGCCATCCAGCAACGGGGCGATCCCGTCATTCAAACCGGAGGCTTGAATGCCATTGGCCGGTTCTTCAGGAGCAACGCGACGACACCACCGGTAGCGGACGCCGAAAGGGATCGCATCCCGGAGGGACGCCAGCGAACCGCCGCCCGGGTGGAGGGACATCTCAAGAAAATGGGGGCGGTGTGGACGTGAAGCCGGGCTATAAGCAGACTGAGGTGGGCGTGATTCCGGAGGAGTGGGAGGTTTCCACGGTAGGCCGTGAGTTTGAGGTCAAACTCGGCAAAATGCTCGATGCCGAGAAGAACGTCGGCGTTCCGAAGCCTTACCTCGGCAACAAGGCGGTTCAATGGGATCGGATTGACATCACTGATCTGCCGACCGTGCCCATGTCCCGCGCCGACATTGAGCGGTTTCGTCTGCGAAAAGGTGATCTCCTAGCGTGCGAAGGAGGTGAAGTTGGTCGTGCTGCGATTTGGGAAGCACCGTTGACGGAGTGCTATTACCAGAAGGCACTTCACCGCTTGCGCCCATTGCGGGGGTTCAACGCGCAAGTCATGGCTGCGTTGCTGCGCCAATGGTCAGACCGGGGGCTGCTCACGAACTACGTGACCCAGACAAGCATCGCGCATCTGCCCCGTGAGAAGTTCATGGAAGTGCCGATGCCCGTTCCCCCCGTAGCCGAACAACGGGCCATTGCGGAGGCGTTGGGGGATGTGGATGGGCTGCTGGGGGCGTTGGACCGGCTCATCGCCAAGAAGCGCGACCTCAAACAGGCCGCCATGCAGCAACTCCTCACCGGCCAAACCCGCCTCCCCGGCTTCCACGGCGAGTGGGAGGTGAAGCGGTTGGGGGACGCTGCCGGCATTGACCCGGACAATCTTGGAAGTGGCACGCCGCCCGACTACCAGTTCAATTACATCTCGCTCGAAGATGTTGATGCGGGCGTGCTACGAAACTCGTCGGAGCAGGTCTTCCATTCAGCGCCATCTCGCGCACGGCGGAAGTTGCGGAAGAATGACATTCTTGTTTCGACGGTTCGCCCGAATCTTCAGTCGCACCTTCTATTTACCAACGGCGCACCGAACTGGGTTTGTTCTACAGGCTTTGCCGTCGTGCGATGTGAAGAAGGTGTCACGCACTCCGGCTACGTTTTCGCTCACCTGTTTGGTCATGGTGTTTCGCAGCAGATTGACGCGTTGCTCACCGGGTCGAATTATCCCGCCATTAACAGCGGCGACGTTCGCGCCCTCCAATTTCCTTTCCCAAAGTATGACGAACAAACCGCCATCGCCGAGGTGTTGTCGGACATGGACGCGGAGTTGGCGTCGTTGGAGGAGCGCCGCGCCAAGACTGCCGCCCTCAAGCAGGGCATGATGCAGGAATTGCTGACCGGGAGAACCAGGCTGGTATGAAGCCCAATCCCCTGTTGAATCCGTGGCTGGCTGCGACCCCTGCCGGGGTCGAGCGCGTTCGCGCCGGTGACCGGGGGTGTCGCTCCGCTCAACCCCCGGCTAATGGCTGGCATCCCTCCGGGATGCTTCGTCGTGCCGCCTGCCGCCGTCCCGAACCCGAAGGACTCAGAGCCATTCGCTGGCATCCCTTTGGGATGGCCGCCACCGAACCCGAAGGGCCCAGAGCCATTCGCTGGCATCCCTTTGGGATAGCCGCCACCGAACCCGAAGGGTTCAGAGCCATTCGCTGGCATCCCTTTGGGATGGCCGCCACCGAACCCGAAGGGCCCAGAGCCATTTGCTGGCATCCCTTTGGGATGGCCGCCACCGAACCCGAAGGGCTCAGAGCCATTCGCTGGCATCCCT
>JBDHQH010000007.1:0-61722 GCA_039806935.1 Verrucomicrobiota bacterium | reverse complement strand
GACATTTTTCTAAAAGTGTAAACTTTCCAGAATTTTCAGTCCGTTTTTTGTGAGATTTTGCATAAACGATTCAAGAGAGGGAAAACCCGAGGTGTCCGAGCCTAACTTCCTCGTCAATCAAGGGCATCATCCAGCGAAAAGAGACGCAAGGGCATTTGGAACAGCACCGGGAGGGGTGCTCGCTTCATCGCGAGGAAACGCGGAGGGTTTGCATCCATTGGCCGGTGGTTGCGGAGCGCAGCGGCGATACCAGCGCTCCGCTTCTCAGTGTTGTGCGAGCCAGTGTTCCAGACGTTGGGGCGAGATAGGATAGGCCGTCCCGAGTTCCTGGGCGAAGATCGAGACTTTGAATTCCTCGATCATCCAGCGGAATTCCTCCGCCTTGCCTGGCGCGGGGGGTGACTGGCCGGCCGCGGCGCGCAGGCGCTCGAGGGCGGCCTGGAACGGCGCCACGCGCGCGGCGCGCTCCCGGTCGGCCAGAGGATTGCGGCTGCCGCGTTCGAAGCGCATCGCCAAGGCTCGGAGGTAACGGGGCAAATCCGGCAGCTTTTCAAAAGGCACCAGTTCGAGGAAATTCGCGGGCGCCAGCCGTTCCAATTCTTTATGGATAAGGTGAGCAAAGCCCGTTCCCGGCGCGGCGGGCGCGGGGGGCAGGACGAGCTGATCGAGACTGCGCAGCGGGCCGGGCGCAGGCGTGGGCGCGGGGCGGGCGCCCAATTGGCGGGCGAGAGCCTGCCGGACCTCCAGCACGGCAGTCAGACGCTTGATCAATTCAAAGCCCAGGCCGTTCAACCGGGCTTTGGCCCGGGCGACGCTCGCGGAGAAACTCTCCTCCCGAAGCGGCCCCGCCGTATCGGCTGGCAGCAGATGGCGCCGAAGGTTGTCGCCGGCCTGTTCGTGGAGCGTTTCATACGGGACCAGTCCGTTGAGAAGCGGCGCCAAGGCGCGCAGGCCGCGCAAATCCTTTTCGAGCCAGGCCAGATCTTTTTGAACCGCCAGCTCCACCAACCGGCGAAATCCCGCCTGGCTCGCGGTGCGGGCGGCCTCTGGCGCGCGGAAGAGGCGCAAATTCACCTGCCCCGCCTCGAGTTCCAGCCCGGGCCAGGCGTAGATCGGGCCGAGGTCGTTGATGGTGATTCGCTCAGGCACCTCCCCGAAATTCCAGGCGGTCAGGCCAAATCGTTCCCAACGCCGTTCCGCCGTGCGCCAGGCCTCGGGATCTTCCGCCGCGCGCAGGCGTTCGGCCTCGAGCTGGCGTCGAAGCGCGGGTAAATCGCGGCCGCTGGCCACCGGCCTGGCCCCCGCCGCAATGATGTCAAAACGCGGGCGCAAATGACCGGCGGACGCCGTGCCGGGGGCGGCTTCCGCTGACACTTGGACGCCGTAGCGAGCTTTGACGAAGGCGGCCATCGCGGCGCACAATGAATCGCCCGCGGGCTGGAGCTCGCGCGCCATCTCGCGCGCCTTGTCCGCCAGGGGCATCAACTCGCGGCGAAGAGATTTCGGCAGGGCGCGCAGGAACTCGGCGGCCTGGGCTTCGCGCAATCCCGGCACGGCCCACTCGAGGGGTGCGGCGGGAATGGTGTGCGCCAATCCCGGGCTGAGCCGCACGGTCACGCCGTCCCGCTCCTCGCCGGGATCGTAATGATAGCTCAGCGAGACCGCCTGTCCCGCGACTTCGACGCGATCCGGGAAGGCCTCCGCCACTTCGTCCAGGTTGTGTCCGGGCGCCAGATCCTCGGCGCGAGCGCAGAGGTAATCCTGACCGCGCTCGCCGAGCAAGCGGTTAAGCGCATGCAGCGAACTGAGGTTCCCAAGGCGCCGCGCGTAAAACGCCGCCAGGGCGGTTTCCAGGTCGGGCAGATCGGCCTGGCGCAGGCGGGTGCGCCAGGTCTCGATTTTGTGCCGGAGCTGATGATTCCGCTCGAGAAAGGCGTGGCGGGCGGGCGGCGCGGCCCGCGCATCCAGCGCCAGGAGCGCCAGGCGGGCGCGGGGCAGGACGCGCTCGTCCTCGCGGTCCGCCCCGGTTTGCGGTTCTGGCAGCAGTCGTTCCTCGATCAGGGCCGAGCGGATGAAAATCTCCGCGGCCTCGGCCGGGCAATGGTTGCCGTAGGCCACTTTGCGGCGCCGCAGCAGCAAGCCTTTGAACACGGTGCGCTCCTCGGCCAGCACCTGTCCGGCCTCCGGGCTCCAATGAGGCTCGTGCAGGGTGGTACGGCAGAGGTGCGGCGCGAGTTCGGTGATCCAAAGCGGGTCGATGCCGGCCAGGCCGCGGGCGAAAAGTTGCGAGGTTTGCACAAACTCGCCGGCGACGATCCAGGCCGGAGAGGCGGAACGCGGCGGGCCGGGCGGGCCGCTTTTGCGGCGCGGCGCGGCGGGCGCGGAGCGCTCGTAAAGAACCGATCCGGGGAAGGCGAGCACCTGGCGGTTGCCCGCGGTTTTGTAAGTGTTGCGCTCGGTTCGTTGCGCCACATGACCGAGCAGCCCCGCAAGAATGCCGCGATGAATGGCGTCGTAGCCGGCGGGAGTTTCGCTCGGGTCACCGAGGCCTAGTTGTTCGAGGCCGTCCCGCAGTTGCGCGTGCAGTTCGCGCCACTCGCGCAGGCGGAGGTAGGACAGGAAGTTGGTTTTGCAGAATTTGCGGCGTTGGCTTTGGGTGGGCAGGTTTTCCCATTGTTCCTGAACCACGTTCCAGAGATTGAGGAGGGAAAGGAAATCGGAGCGGGGGTCAGCGAACCGGCGATGGGCCTGGGCGGCGGACTCTTTGTGCTCGAGCGGCCGCTCGCGCGGATCCTGGATGCTCAACCCGGCAGCAATGATGAGCAACTCGCGCAGGGCGCCCTCGCGGCGGGCTTGCAGCAGCATGCGGCCCAGCGCAGGATCGATGGGCAGCCGCGCCAGGTCGCGGCCCAGCGGGGTGAGCTCGCGGTGCTCGTCGAGAGCGCCCAACTCCTGGAGCAGCTCGTAGCCGGCCTGGATGGCCGGGAGCGCCGGCGGGTTCAGAAAGGGAAAGGTTTCGATTTCCCCCAGCCGCCACGCTTTGAGCCGGAGAATCACCTCGGCCAGGTTCGCCCGTTGGATTTCGGGTTGAGTGAATTCCAGGCGGCGGGCGAAATCCTCCTCCGAATAAAGCCGGATGCAGACGCCGTCGCGCACCCGGCCGGCGCGGCCCTTGCGTTGATTGGCGCTGCTTTGCGAAACGGGTTCGATGGGCAGCCGCCGCGTGCGCGTGCGCGGGCTGTAACGGCTGAGGCGCGCCAGGCCGGCATCGATCACCCAGCGGATGTTCGGAATCGTCAGCGAGGTTTCGGCGATGTTGGTGGCCACCACCAGCTTGCGCCGCGAGCTGGGAGCGAAGGCCCGTTGTTGCTCGTCCGTGGTCAGCCGGCCAAAGAGCGGGACCAGTTCGGCGTCCCCGGGAAACCTCGTTTTCAAAAGATCGCAGAGCTCGCGGATGTCGGCCTCGCCCGGGAGAAAAATCAACGCATCGCCGCCGCCGGGTTCGCACAACACCCGTTCGGCCTGGCGCGCGGCGGCGTCCAGGAGCGTGATTTCGCCCTCCTCATCGGGGATGGGCGGGGCATAGACGACCTCGACCGGAAAGAGCCGTCCGGAGACCTCGATGACAGGGGCGTCATTGAAGGCGCGGGAAAACGCGGCGGTGTCGATGGTGGCCGAGGTGATGATCAGTCTCAACTCGGGGCGGCGAGCCAGCAGACCCTTGAGATAACCGAGGAGGAAATCGATGTTCAGGCTGCGCTCGTGGGCCTCGTCAATAATCAGCGCGTTGTAGTGGGCAAGCAAGGGATCGGATTGCGTCTCGGCGAGCAGCGCGCCGTCCGTCATCACCTTGACCCGGGTCTCGGGGCGGGTGCGGTCGTCGAAACGGATTTTGCAGCCGACCTCGGCGCCCCAGGCGACGTCGAGTTCCTCGGCGAGGCGGCGGCTGATCGAGAGCGCCGCCACGCGCCGCGGCTGGGTGCAGCCGATCATGGCTTCAATGCCGAGTCCGGCTTCGAGGCACATTTTGGGCAGTTGCGTGGTTTTGCCGGAGCCGGTTTCGCCGGCGATCACCACGGTCTGGTGGCAGCGGATGGCGCGCACGATTTCCTCGCGGCGGGCGGTGATGGGGAGCTCGGGCGGATAGATGATCCCGAGCGGGCGGGCGGCCCGCGCCGCGCGCCGCGCAGCGGAGGCTCGCGCCAGCTCGAGCAAACGGCGCAACCCCGCCTCGCGCGCCTCCGAATGACGCTGATCGCGCAGCAACCGGACCAGGCGGGCGCCGAGGCGCACCCAGTCGGCCAGCATGCACTGCGGCAGCAGTTCGCGAATTTCTCCGGTCAATCCGCCGCTTTCGCGCGCTTCCGGGGCGCGGTTCGCGCCGTCTTTTTGCGGGCCGGTTTCACGCGTGGCGCATCCCCCCATAAGGTCTCCAGATCGTACCGATCGCGCAGGTCGGCGCGCATGGCGTGGACGATCACGTCAAAATAATCCAGCACCACCCAGGCGGATTGCGGGGTGCCGTCGATGGCGCGCGGGCGGACCTCCTGTTTTTCCCGCAGTTGTTCGGAGATTTCATCGACAATGGCGCGCAGATGGGGTTCGCTGGTTCCCGAGGCGATCACGAAGTAATCGGTGACGGAGGACAGCTCGCGGACATCGAGAACAACGATATTTTCCGCCTTTTTGTTGTCCGCGTATTGGCGGCACAGCAAAGCCAGTTTTCTCGAATCCATTGGTGTCAACTTGACGCAAATCCAGTCAAAGATAAAGCCCATTATTGCGGATGGCTTCGGCCACCGCGGGAGGGGTCAACGGCTCGAGGGGCAGCCCGGCTTTGACCCGGGCGCGTACTTGCGAGGAGGAGATGCCGAGGGGGAACCCCTCGAGCGGACCGCCTGTGAAAGGAGGGGGCAGTTCGGCGGTGGCCAGCCCGGGCCGCGGGATCACCACAAACCGGACCAGGCGCGCCAGTTCAGCCGATTCCCGCCATTTGGGCAGCAGCGGCACATGATCGGCGCCGATGAGGTAATGCAGCTCCGTCCGCGGAAATCGCCGCGCGTAGTCGCGCACGGTGTCGATAGTGTAGGAGGGCGCTCCGCGGGCGAGTTCCTGGGCATCCACCTCGCTCCACGCCCGCCCCGCCAGCGCGAGGCGCAGCAGCCGCAGGCGTTGGGGCGCGGGGGTCGGCTGGCGATCCGGTTTGAACGGGGATTGGGCGGCGGGGATGAAAAAAAGCCGGTCCAGGCCAAGTTCCTCCCGGGCGGCTTGCGCCACGAGCAAATGGCCCAGATGGACCGGGTCAAAGGTGCCGCCGAACAATCCGATCCGCATCAACTTGGGCTGGTCGCGCATGCGATGTGTTCGGGCGCCGAACGGATGGCTGCATCCGGATCTCGCAGAAAAGCTCCGCGCTCGAGCAGTTCCCGGCGCAGCGCGGCCACCTCGACGGCGGCGGGGGAAATTCCCCGGCGCACCGCCATTTTGGCGGCGCGGCCGGCGGCCTCGCCCATGGCCATGCAGGTGGCCATCACGCGGATGGCCGCCATGGCCTCATGCGTGCTCGAGATGCAACGGCCGGCCACGAGCAGCGAATCCACCCGCGCGGGCACCAGCGAGCGATAGGGAATATCATAACAATCACCGCACCATTGCAGAGTGCAGCCCTCGTCTCCCGGGCGATGGATGTCGATGGGATAGCTGGCCACGGCGATGGCGTCGTCAAAGCGGCGGCAGCTCAACACATCTTCGCCGGTGAGCACGTATTGCCCCACGATGCGGCGCGTCTCGCGAATGCCGAGGAACGGCGCGGTCTTGCTGAAATAGGCCTTCGCGAAACCGGGGACGTAACCCGTGAGGTAATCGAAGATGACCTGAATTTGGCGGCGCGACTCGATTTCGCCGCGGGTCAGACTGAGCGGATCGGTGCCGTCCACACCGCGCACGCGCGTCATGTTGATCCAGACTTCGCCGCGGCGCAGCCCGGTGATGATGATAGTGCGTTCGTTGGGGATTTGGAGGCCTTTTTCCTCGCGCGCCTTCTGCATCAACTCGCGCAGGCCGACGACGATGAATTGCTGGTTCTGGCCGAAGTACTCCGCCGGGATGAAATCGGTGGTGTAGGTGCGCGGTTGCTGCGCCAGGCTGAGCCGGAGTTGGTCGGTATCGACGCCGGCCAGGCAGAACATCAGCGTGGGCGGCTGCAAGCCGCCCCGCGAATCCCCTTTCTCGCACGGCACTCCCGCCTGAAAGGCCACATCCGCGTCCCCGGTGCAATCAATGACGATTTTGGCCGGAAGGGCCTCGCGGCCGGCCTTGCTTTCGGTGATGATTCCGGTGACGCGCGACCCTTCCTGCAACACCCCGGCGAAAAAGGTGTACAGTCGCACGTCCACCCCCGCCTCAGTCAGCAACTCGAGCGCGACCGTCTTCACCGCCTCCGGCTCCACCAGCGTGATGCCCATGTGCAGCGGGCAGGGGCGATGTTCGCTCGCGCCGCGGCGGGCCTTGAGCCGGTCGATGAACTTCTGGGGCAGGCCGCGGATGATTTGATTGCCCTTTTGTCCGAGAAACCCGAGGATCGGCAGCCCGATGGTGAGATTGCCGCCCACGAAACTGCGGCTCTCGACCAGGCCGACCCGCAAGCCGTCCTCCGCGGCGGCGATGGCGGCAATGAAGCCCGCCGGGCCGGCGCCGACGACCAGGACATCGTACTCCGCCCGGAGCGGGATCTCTCTCGCGGGCTCGTGGTGGAATCGTTCCGGTTTCATAATCGATGCCTCTGCCAGAGAAAAATCAAAGCGTTGCTTCAGCCGCGACAAAGTAATGATCGCTCGGGTATCTGCCCTCGCGACTGTCGCGGAGGATGGCGGCCGCGGTGGGTTTGACGGTCCCGCGGCAAAAGACGAAATCAATTTTGGGTTTCAGCCCGCCGTTCGCGGTCCCGCCCGGGTATTGCGCGCCTTTGAAGGCGTGAAACGTGAAGCCCGGATCCTGGCTGCCATGCACGGCCTCGTAGGTGTCGGTCCAGCCGCCTGCTTTGAGCGCCATGATGGCGGGATTCCGGGCGCCGGCGTTGAAATCGGCGGTCAGGAACTGCGGGTACTCCTTCGGGTAAGCCTGGCAGGCTTGATTGATCAGCTCGGCCCCTTTCTCGCGGGCGGTCTGGCCGATATGGTCCAAATGGGTGTTCCACGAGCGGAATTCGCGTCCGGTGGCGCGCTCCCGCAGTTGCACCCAGTTGGCGAACCGGGCGCTATGCGAGTCCCAGGATTTCGACCCCGCCACATGCGGGGTGGTCGAAAGCCAGAATCCGCCGGCGGAGATCAACTCGAAACGCTCGCGCCGGAAAAGAATCGAGTTAATGGGATGGTAGAGAAGGCCGGGGTTGGCCAGGCCGTAGGCATCGTATTGAGGCAATTGGGCGCGCAAGAAGGTGATGTGCGCGTGCTGGCATTCCTGCAGGCAGATGACATCCGCGCGCTGGTTGCGGATGACCTCGGCGCAAAACTCCCGGCGCTGGGCCCAGCCATCGCCGGCGCGTTTGTCCTCGGGCACATCCACGCGAATGTTGCAGGTGATGATTTTCAGGGTGAGGCCCGCGGGGGGCGCCGCGGCGGCCAGAGCGTAACCTGGCCGCAAAAGAGGAAGGCACCCGGCGAGGGCCGCCTGCCGGAGAAAAGTCCGTCGATTCATGTCAGTTTTTCGGTGGCCGGTCACCGCGCCGGCGGCCGTTCGGGCCGCACCATGGTCCAGAGCACGACCGCGGCCAGCGGATGCAGGATAGCCATGACGCCGAACATTCGGGAAGCTCCAATTGTGCCGATGGCCTGGCCGACGAAATAATTGAAAATCATCGCGCCGGCGGCGCCAAAGCCCGCGGCGATGCCCAGCACGCTGCCCACGTTCGCTGTCGGAAAGGTTTCGGCGATCACCACGCTGAGACTGAAGAGCCAGCTCAGGCAAACCGCGCCGACAACGCTGAAAATGACCAGTGTCGCCGTCGCGGAGGGAAAATGAGGCGTGAATGCGCAGATGGGGGCCAGCACGGCCATAGCGGTGAGCATGTGCTTGCGCGCGCGCAGCGGAGCGGTTCCCCGGCGCACCATCCAGTCGGACCAACTGGCGCTGCCCACGCCGCCCAGATCCGCCGCCAGAAAAGGAATCCAGCCCACCATGCCGATCTGGGCCAGCGTCAGCCCCGATTGTTCCTGCAAATAACCCGGCAGCCAGAACAGGCAAAAATACCAGACTGGATCGCTGATAAACCGGCAGAGCACGATGCCCCAAAGCGAGCGGGTTTTCCACAACTCGAGCCAGGCGAACCGGGCGGCGGGGGCCGTGGAAGCAGCAGCCAGCCCGGCCACGTCCGGCGGCGGGTCGCGATAAACCAGCCACCAACCGACGGCGACGATCAATCCGAGGGCGGCGGGCGCCAGGAATGCAGCCTGCCAGCCGAAGCGCACCGCCAGCCAAGCCACCAACGGCGGCGCGATCACCGCGCCCATCGAACCTCCCGCCACGCAAAGACTATTCGCGGTCGCCCGCAACGTGCCCGGAAACCAGACTGTCACGGCCCGCAACTGCGCCGGAAAGGCCAGCGGTTCGGCCAGCCCCAGCAGGCCCCGAAACATCGCGAAAGGCGCGAAGGCCCGCGTCAGCCCCGCCCCGAGGCACGCCGAGGACCAGCTCACGATGCCGATGAACATCATCCGCCGCGCGCCGAAGCGGTCCACGAGCCAGCCCGCCAGCGGGTACATGCACGCGTAGCAAACGGTAAAGATATTCGCCAGCACCGCATACCCGGCGTCATCCATTTCGAAAACGGTTTTGAGCGCCGGCTTGAGGATCGAGAGAATCTGCCGATCGATGTAGTTCAACACGATCGCGAAAAAGATCAGCGCCAGGATAAACCAGCGCCGGGCGAGCTTCGGCGGCTGGGGTTCCCGCCAGGTGGCGCTGATGGCTGTTGGAGATTCCAAATTAAACTTTCTGGACGCGAGTGATTGCGATCGGCCGGCCGCCGCGGACCCGGCCGCCGGCGGCGCGGGCAATTGAGCAGAATTCGCCGGCGAAAGCACGCTTTTTTGCGCCGCGGATTCCGGATGATTGGGTCGGGGTGGCCGGATTGCGCCGGTCACCCCCGCCCGATCGGGCCTCCGTTTTTTGCTGCGGCGGCCGGGAACCTGACTTCCGTTCTTTCGCATCCCGTCCCGGTGCGCAGGGGCCGTATTAAAGCCTCAGAGAGTCCGCCAGAGGGCAAAGGCCGCCAACGGCGTCGATCCAAATGGGCTTCGACGAATATGTTGGAATGGTTGAGCCAGAACTGGAATGATCCGGGGAAACGATTTATGCGAAACTTTTGGCTGGCCTGGCGGCTGGTCCTCGGTCTGGCGGGCTGCGCCGGCGGTCTCCCGGCGAAAGAACCGCGCCATTACGTCTTTTTCGGCCAGGACCGGGAGCGGATCGCCGAGACCTCGTTCCTCGAAACCAAAGCGTTCGAGGGAGCGCAACTGAAATACACCTGGCGGGAGCTGGAGCCGGAGAAGGACGGTTACGATTTCCGCGCCATCGAACAGGACCTGAGGTTTTTGGGCGCGCACGGCCGCCGGCTGTTTGTCCAGCTTCAGGACGTGACGTTCGCCCCGGGCTTCACCAACGTTCCCCGTTACCTGACGCGGGATCCGCGCTACCACGGGGGCGTGGCCGCGCAGTATGACATTCCCGGGGATGACGAAAGCCGCGCCGTGGCGGCGGGCTGGGTGGCGCGGCGCTGGGATCCGGCGGTGCGGGAGCGTTTCCACCGTTTGCTGGCGGCGCTCGGCGCGACTTTCGACGGGCGGATCGAGGGGATCAACCTCGCGGAAACCGCGGTGGACTTCGGCGCGAGCGGACGGCTGTATCCAGCGGGGTTCACCCCCGCGGCCTACCGGGACGCCGTGCTGGCGAATCTCGCCGCTCTAAAACGGTCGTTCGTCAAGTCCGTGACGATGCAATACGCCAACTTCATGCCGGGGGAGTGGCTTCCGGATGACGACCGGGGCTACCTGCGCTCCCTCTACGCCGAGGCCCGGCGGCTCAAGGTGGGCGTCGGCGGCCCCGACCTCCTCCCGGGAAAGCCGGGGCAACTGAACCACTCCTACCCGCTCATCCGGGCGTCGGCCGGGATTGTCCCCACCGGCATCGCGGTCCAGGAGGGCAACTACGCCCACGCCAACCCCAAAACCGGACGGAGCGAAACGATCCCGGGGCTCATCGCTTTCGCGGCAGGAGAGCTCAAGGTGGATTACCTCTTCTGGGGCGCCGAGGAGCCTTTTTACACCGACAAGCTGATTCCCTTCCTCCGGACCCGGAGTGAGGCGGGCAGCTCAGGGGCGGAGCGGCGGACGCAAACGCCGTTGGCCGGGGAGTCCAATCTTGAAACCGGGCAAACCGCCCCGCGTGACCCCGGCCGACGTCCGCCGCCAGCGAAAGCCGGGCGCGAGTGAACCCGCAAGCGGGCGCGGGAATGCTTCCTTTGGGGGGCCGGGCCGCCCCCATGAAGCCCAGCCGGACGGCCCGCCGGGATCACCGCCGGAACGAGTCCGCGAGGTCCTGATCGGTTGGATCGATCCGCGTTTTCGGGCGGGAACCGGCAATGAGCTCCCGCAACTTGCTCTCGTAAGCCGCGCCGTCGAGCGGCAGTTCAATGGTCTGGCCGAGCAACGAGGAGTAGAGGATGGCGTTGGCGAGTTCGAGCGAGCCCAGGCCCTCGGCGGCGGGGGCGATCAAAGGCTCGCCGTGAAGGATGGCGTTGAAAAAATTCCGCGTGGCGCACAGGTGCGGCTCGGGGAGGTTTTCCAGGGGAATTTCCGAAGTCGAGGTCCCCGGCCGGGCGAAGCCGGCCCGGGCGGCGCGGCTGAACTCGAGGGCGTCGGTCTCGTTGCGGACCAGCGTGAGGCGTTCGTTTTCCAGGGTGAGCTTTCCCAGGGAGCCGGCCAATTCAAGCCGGTTCGTGCCCGGGGCTTCGCCGGTCGAGGAGACAAACACCCCGGTGGCGCCGCCGGGGTATTCCCAATAGGCGCTGACGTCATCCTCGACCTCGAGGTCATGAAATTTTCCGAATTGGCAAAAGCCGCGCACCCGCGCGGGCATCCCGAGGAGCCAGTGGAGAATGTCGAGGTTGTGGAGGCATTGGTTCAACAGCACGCCGCCGCCCTCGCCGGCCCAGGTGGCGCGCCAGCCGGCGGCGGCGTAGTAGGCCTCGGTGCGGAACCAGTCGGTGTTGATCCAATTCACCCGCGTCCACCGGCCGAGCGCGCCTTCGCGCAGCAATTGGCGGATTTTGAGGTAGCGCGGCTCCAACCGAAGCTGGAACATGGCCGCCAGCACCACGCCGGGATAACGCCGCTGCGCCGCCAGGAGGCGTTCGGCATCGGCCTTATGGGCGGCGATGGGTTTCTCAATCAGCGCGTGCAGCCCGCGTTCGAGGGCGGCCAGGGCCAGGGCGGGATGTTGAAAATGCGGGGTGGCGATGATCACGGCGTCCACCAGTCCCGAGTCCATCAAGGCCTCGCCGGAGGCGAAGTGCGCCAGGCCGGGATACGGCTCCAGCTTCGCCGGGCTGGGATTGGCCGCCGCCACGAGGCGGGCGCCCTCGATTTTGCCCGAGGTCAAATGCGCCGCGTAGAGCCGTCCGATGTGCCCCAACCCGATGATGCCGACGCGCGCTTCCTTCACCGCGAGGGAGCGAACTGACGCTTGATGGCCTGGTATTTCGCCGCGTCTTGCCGCGGATCCTGGTGGCAGTAGATCATCACACCGGCCGCGGCCTTTTTCCCGGCGAGGATCGCGGTTTCCACGTACTCCGGCGTGGTCGCGCCGAGGCGGCTGTGCGCGGTGGCGTAGATATCCAGAATGATCGGGATTTTCCCGCCGGCGCGCTCGCGCAACGCGTTCACCTCGGTTTCCACCAGCGAGGGATCTTTCAGGTTCGCGCCCGCCGACTCGTGCCGGTAGGGGAAGAGGATGCCGTCCAGCAGCGGGCCGTAGTTCGCGACGAACCGCTCGGTGACGCCGGGATAGTAGCAGCAGGGCACGAAGGCGAGTTTGGGATTGATGGCCCGCGCCGCCGCCAGGCAGCGGCCCAGGTAGTCCGGGGTGTAGAACGTCAGGTTGTGGGTGAAGTCGTCGATGCTCCAGGCCACGAGGTTCGGCTCGGCGAGGCTCAGCCGCGCCAGTTCGACCGCCCAGCGTTCATAATCCAGGCGAAACGGCTCGGAGGACATTTTCCCGCGCGGAAGCGATTCCGAAGGCGGCAGCAGCGAGGCCCAGACGCGGATGCCCTGGGCGCGGGCCTGGGGCAAAAAGAGCTTCAGGTCCTCCCAATCCGTCGCGGCGGGATGGATGCAGAAGCTGTAAGTGTTGGCGTGAAGTTCCTTCAACTCCGCCAGCAGCCGCGGCGTGTCCACGCGGCGGTTCGCGTCGCGGGGCGCGTGGCAATAGGTCGCCCGGACGCCCTCGAGATTACGGGCGCGCGCGCGGGAGGCGGATTTCACCCCGGCGCAGCCGGCGGTCAAGAACAGCAGGCCGCCGATGAGGAGCAGGCGAAAGTGGTTTCGCATAGGAGTTAGTCATCCACGGGCCGGGGCCGGGCGGTGAGGAGGAATTGGGTGGGCCAGCCGCGTTGCAAATACGTCAAGGGGAAGCCGGGGGGAGCGATGGGGCGCTGGTTGGAATTATTGATTCCGCACAGCACCATGAAGTCGCCCCAGTTGTCCTCTCCTCCGCCCAGCCAGTCGGGCAGGCCGACGGTTCCAGGGCCGAGGGTGACACGGCTGATGAGCAGTGCCTGGATGGCCTTTTGATTGTCGTTGATGCGGTAGAAATCCGCGTTGCGAACGGTTTCCGCAGCGCTGGCCCGGATGGCTTCGAGGGTGGGAGCCGCGAGGTCCGGTTTGCCGCGGATGTTCAGCCAGACGCATTGCCGATTTCCATACCAGGCGACCGCCCAGGGCACGTCGCTCATCATGAGTTCGTCCGGGCGGGTGAAGCTTGCGGCGCCGCTGATGTAATTGGGCAGGTAAGGAAACACGATAGGCGAATTCCGCGGCGGCAGCAGAAACAGAATCATCGGCAGACAGGCCACCGCGGCGAACAGGCCAATGGCGGCGAAACGCAACTCCCGGGCGGGAAACACGATCTGGTCGAGCAGTTGAAAGAACAGGCTGACACCATAGATCACTACGAAAGGAGCGAATAACACCAGCATATTCTCGGAGTTGATGCCGGGGGAATCGTCTGAAAGATACGTCCGCCCCAAGGCCTGCACGAGGCAAGCGAGCGCCAGGCCGCCGAGGAGAAAGTAACGCAGCCGCCGCGCGGCGGGATTGCGCAAGGCCACCATCAACCCAACGAGGAAAAACGCGCTCAACCAGCCGCCGGCCAGGCCGGGCAGGTCGGTTTGGGTGATCTGGCGCAGATTTTGATTGAGCTTGTGCCAGAAGGCGGAGGGCGGGACGCGCGAGAGAATCGGCTCGAACGAGCGCTGCAGTTTCGTCCCCGGGGCGGCGTAAGTGCCTTCCACAGCGGCATAGGTGGCCGTGCCGAAGGAAGCGCCGGAGGCCGAATAGTTGCGGATCACCCAGGGTCCGAGCGCCAGGATAAACGCGGCCGCTGCAAGCACTCCAAGGGCGCTCTTCCGCTGCAACGGCAACAGGACGATGAACGCCACGACGGGGATGATGAACCAACCGAAGGAATAGCGGGTCAGAGCGCCCAGGCCGGTCAGCAGGCCCGCCGCCGCCGCCAGGCCATAGACGGAAGCCGGCTTTCGGCGCGGCTCGCGGCTCTCGCTTTCGAGCAACACCAGGCACCAGGCCAGGCCGACGAAAATCAACGTCAGCCAGGTGGTGGAGAGCCCGGACACGCTGAAGCGCCAGAGCAACTCGTTGCCCAGCAATAACAACAGGGAGACTCCGGCCACCAATCCGCCCAGCAGGCGGCGGGCGAGGAAATAGACCAGGACAAGCGTGACGAAGAGCAGGAATTGATTGAAAACGGCGATGAGGAAATCAGGCTGGTAGCGGACGAAGCGCCCGCCCGGCGACCAAAAGCGCATGGGTTTGTCGGTAAGTTGAAAGCGGAAGGGCAGCACTTTCATCACTCCGGCCAGCAGCACCGGGTAGGCGGGCGGGTTGGAGATGTCCGGATGCGGCTGGCGAAGACGGGAGTGGTCCGGCAGGGCGCCGGGGCGGCCCAGGCCCTCGCGGGTTTCGTTGACCTCCCGCTGCAGGCGCATACTGAGCGGGCGGATGAAATCCGTGGTGTAGCCTTTCCCCCGCGCGAGATTGCGGGCGAGCTGCGCCGAGTCCATGGCTTCGATGGTGGAAAAATTCCGGAAGCAGCGGACGTCGTAGATCACCGCCAGAACCAACACCGCGAGCAGGCCCAGACCGAGCCGGAAGAACTTCGCGCCACCGCCCAGCTCCATCCGGTGAATCCATTTTTGCGCGTCCATGTTTATAAATTTTCCAGATGATACTCGTGCAATTTGCGATGCAGCGTCCGGCGGCTCATGCCCAGTTGCCGGGCTGCTATTGTGCGGTTTCCTCCGGCGGCTTGCAAGGCGCGGACGACTAATTGTTTCTCGGCCTCACGGACGGTTGACACGCCGGGCGCGGCTCCCGCGGGGATCGCCATGGCCTCGGGATGCTCGCGGACCGAGGCGGGCAGATCCCGCGCGGTGATCCGCTCGCCGCGGGCCAGCACCACCGCATGCTCCATCGCGGTGCGCAGTTCGCGGACGTTTCCCGGCCAGGAATGGCGCATCAGGAGCTCCAGGACATCGGGCGAGAAACCGGTGATTTTCTTGTTGTTCTCGGCGGCAAACTCGCGGGCGAAGGTGTTGGCCAGCAGCGGCAAATCCTCGAGCCGCCGGCGCAGGGGGGGCAGATGAATCTCGACTACCCGCAGCCGAAAATACAAATCCTCGCGAAAATCCCCTTGCCGGACCAGCTCGGCCAGGTTTTTGTTGGTTGCCGCAACCAGCCGCAGATCGGCGCTGAGGGTCTGGTTCGATCCGACCCGCTCGAAGGTGCGTTCGCCCAGAAAGCGCAGCAGCTTGATTTGCACGGTGGCGTCGATCTCCCCGATCTCGTCCAGGAACAACGTCCCGCCCTGGGCCTTTTCGACGCGGCCGATGCGGCGCTCGTGCGCGCCGGTAAAGGCGCCCTTTTCATGGCCAAAAAGCTCGCTCTCGAGCAGCGTGGCCGGGAGCGCGCCGCAGTGAACCGCCACCAGCGGCTGCCGCGCCCGCGGACTGAGCTGGTGAATCAGTTTGGCCACCAATTCCTTGCCGGTGCCGCTTTCCCCCTCGAGCAACACCGTGGCGCGGGTCGGGGCGACCTGCCGCACGACGTCGAGCACCTCGCGCATCGCCGCCGATTGGCCGATCAGATTTCCCAGGCCGAACCGGGAGTCGAGCTGCTGGCGCAATTCGACATTCTCCACCTCGAGGTTTTGCTGGCGGATGGCCCGCGAGATCCGCATCTCCAGCTCGTCGATTTGCATCCGGCCTTTGGCGATGTAATCGTCCGCGCCTTTTTTCATCGCCTCCACCGCCAGCTCCTCCGATCCGTAGGCGGTCATCAGGATGCACACCGGCGGTTTGGGAAGCGACTTGGCCCGGGCGATGAGTTGCATGCCGTCCTCGGAAGGCAGGCGGAAATCGGTCAGCAATACGTCAAAATGCTGCTCCTCGAGCAGGTTCATGGCCGCTTTGGCGTCGGCGGCCAGGTACACATCAAAACGGTCCTCGAGCGCGGCCCGCAGGCCCTCGCGCGTGGTCTTCTCGTCATCGACAATCAACAGCGTCGAGGTCATCGCGATGAGCGCAGCGTCGCAGATTTGGAATGTCCAGCCAAGCCGATCCTTGCGGCGGCGCGGTCAGGAACCGGGCTTTTGTCCGAGGCGCCGGGCCACTTCCAGCAGCAGCGGTTTGCAGGATTGGCTCACCGCGATCTCCTCCTCGGTCGATCCGCCGCGATCGCGAACCAGGAAATTGCGGCACTCGAGCCGGCAAACCGCCTCTTCCACCGGCGCCACGCGCACCTTCACCCGCGACCAAACGGGCTCTTCGCCGATCCAGTTTCCGTAGGCGAAATTGGCCATTTTGCTGGCTTTCTTTTCAAACACCAGCGAGTACGCCCCCGCCGGGGCCGCCAGATAGCCGTGCTCGCGGAAGACCTCCCGGGCGACTTCGCTGATCTGCCCAGGGGTATTGCCCCGGATGAGGAGGCCGCCCGAATCGGCCTCGCCGCCGGCGGGTTTCGAGGATTGGCAGCCGGCCACCCCGAGGGTGAGAAGGGTTCCCAGCCAAAATCCCAGTCGCTGGCCGCGCGCGAGCTTGGCGATGAAATGCACGCCCGACAAAATGCCGGTCTGACGGCGGAAACGCAATCGCGCAAAGCTTTGCGGCGGCCGGGCGCTTGGGATAGGCTCGGGCCGCCCGCTTTGAAAGCTGAGCAAACCAACCTGGCGCACGCGAGCGCCGAGCCGCCGCTTTGTGTGGATCTGGATGGCACCTTGATCCGCACGGATGTGCTTTGGGAATCGTTGTTGTGGTTACTGCGGAAACGGCCCTGGTGGTGGCTGGCGCTGCCTTTCTGGTTCTGGCGCGGTCGCGCCCGGTTCAAGTCCCGGGTGGCCCGGCGGGCGCGGCTGGACCCCGCGGCGCTGCCCTATCACGCGGAGTTTCTGGCGTTTCTGCGGGGCGAGCGGTCGCGCGGCCGCCGTTTGCTGCTGGTGACCGCCGCCGACGAGGCGATGGCCCGGCCGGTGGCGGAGCATGTGGGAATTTTCTCCGCGGTGCTGGCCAGCGACGGACGAGAGAATCTGCGCGGCCGGAACAAGGGCGCCCGCCTGGCGGCGGAGTTTGGCGAACGCGGTTTTGATTACGCCGGCAATTCGCGCGTGGATCTGCCGGTCTGGGCGCGCTCGCGGCAGGCCATTGTGGTCAACGCCCGCCCGGGGTTGGCGGAGCGGGCGGCCAAACGCTGCGTGGTGGCCCGGGTTTTTCAATAGAACGCGGCCCGTTCCCCCTCACCATCCGGCGGGCTGGCGCGGGAATCCTTTTGTCAGCCTTGCTTTTCCGCTTGCCGATCTGTATTACGCTTGGCTTTGGAACCTAGATTTGTTTTTGATCGCGAGTCTCACATGAAATCCGGCAAGTTCACTCTCCTTTGCGTCCTGGCGACGATCCTGGCCGGGGCGGACACGCTGCGGGCCGCGGCGCCGATCATTACCTCCTTCAGCCCCGGTCTCGGGCACACGGGCGACAAGGTCACGCTCCTCGGGAATAATTTTTCCGCAGGGAACGTTGTGAAGTTTTACAACAACAAGACGGCGGCCATCTACGTGCTGGGGGTAAACCAGATCGAGGCCACCGTGCCCAGCGGCATTACGACGGGGCCGATCAGCATCAACGGCGTGTACACAGCGCAGGATTTCATCGCCACCGGCCCGGGGCCTTACGCGGTGTCGGTCACGCCGGGCTACGCGGCCACGAACGAAACCGTCATCATCTCGGGGGTTCACTTTTTGCAGGTCACCGGCGTGAAATTTAACGGCACCAACGCGCCGGTCTTCATGCCGAACGCGGACGGAACGATGTTGAGCGTGACGGTTCCGCCCCAGGCGAGGAGCGGCCCCATCACCCTCTATTACGCGGGCGGCGCCACCAACGTGCCGGGAGCGTTCACCGTGATCGGTCCGGGGCCGTTCATCACCGGTTTTTCCCCCGCGATCGGAGCGGCGGGAGAGGAGATCATGATTTACGGGCGGTTTTTCACCGGAGCCACCGCGGTTCGGTTTAACGGGGTCGCCGGCGTCATTGCGCAGCCGGGGGAGACTTCGCTCAAGGCGCGGGCGCCGGCGAATGTCACGACCGGGCCGATAACCGTCGCCAGCCCCCTGGGTTCCCATACCACGGCCACCAACTTTTTTGTGCCGCCCACGATCAGTTCGCTGACACCCGGCTCGGGCCGGGCGGGGACGAACGTGATCATCACCGGCGGCAACCTTGCGGGGGCGACGGCGGTGCTCTTCAACGGCACGCCGGCGGCTGGTTACGTCATCCCGGATAATTCCCATCTTCAGGCGGTGACGCCGGCGGGGTGCAATTCAGGCCAGATCCGCGTAACTACGCCGGGGGGCTCGGCGTTTTCGGCGGATTATAAATTGTTGCCGACGATCACCAACTTCAGCCCGGTGGTGGGAGCGGTGGGGACGAGTGTGACGATCCGCGGTTTGAACTTCACCGATGGCGGCGCGCCGCGCTGCTGGTTCAATGGCGTGCGGGCCACCAACAATCTCGGGGCGACCGCCGGCCAACTCACCGCGGTGGTCCCGCCCGGCGGGGCTTCCGGGCCAATCACCGTCTCGAACGCCTACGGCTTGCATACCACGGCCGGATACTTTTATCTGCCTCCCACCCTCGCGGCGGTGTCCCCCTCGAACGCGCCCGCATTCTCCCGGGTGACTTTCTCGGGCGCCAATTTGCTGGGAGCCTCCGCGGTCGCGTTCAACGGCGCCGAGGCGGTAAGCTTCACCGTCACTAACAACAACACCGTGGGGGTGACCGTGCCCGACAATGTCATCAGCGGGCCGGTGACCCTGACAACTCCGGCGGGGACCGCGGTGGGTCCGAACTATTACGGCGCGCCCTCGTTCGGCGGCTTCTTCCCCACCCACGGCGCGCCCGGCGTGGTGGTGACCATCACCGGCAACAACTTTCTGGGAGCGAGCAAGGTGCGGTTCAATGGTTTGGAGACGGGCGTGCTGTCCGGCAACAACAGCCAGGTGACCGCGGTGCTGCCCAACGGCGCGTTGACCGGGCCGATCGCGGTCGTCACGCCCGCGGGCGTGGTCGCCAGCTCCACGAATTTTGTGGTGGATTACACCAGCGATGTGACCGCGTGGGCGACCAACTCACCCTCGCCGGTGACGGTGTCCAGAAATCTCACCAACATCATCGCCGTCGCCAACTACGGTCCCTACAAGGCGATCCAGGTGCAATTGACCAGCCGCTGGAGCGCGCCGGTCGAGTATCGATCCATTAGCGTGAGCCGGGGGTCGTATAACACCAACGGCAATCCGGTGGTGATCTCGCTGGGGGATCTCGAGCTGAACGGCTCGGCAACCATTCAAATGGTGGTGGCGCCCCAGGTGGACGGGTTCCTGACCAACACGGTGGAGGCGACGAGCGACTACTCCGATCCGATCCCCGGGAACAACCGCTTCGAATCCGTGGTCACGGTCCTGCCGCTGCCGAAGCTGTCCATTTCCAGGCTGCCGGGGGGACAGCAAGTGCGTGTTTCCTGGCCACCCGCCCTCACCAACTGGCGGCTTCTGGCTCTGACGAATCCCCCCGACGCGGACTTTAGCGGCGCCTGGGGCGACGTGCCGGATTCGCTCCATACGAACCAACTCACCCTGCCCATTGAAATGAGTAAGACAAACGTCTTTTATAAGTTGTTCAATCCCGAGGGTTACTGAACTCCGCCCCGGCCTGGCCGCACGGAGAGCGGTGGCATCCGGCCGCCGATGGGAAAGGGGTTCCCAGGAGGAGACGGGGCGGCCGGACGCCAGGGTCGCAGTCGTAAAAGAGCAGTTAAGGTGCCAAAGAATCGGCCTCGGCGGATGGCCAGGCCCCGGTCCGGGTCATCCCGGAGGGAAGTCAGCCACCTCGACCAACACCTTGCCCATGGGGCCGGCCGCGAGCCGGGCGAAGGCCTCCCTCAATTGCTCGAAGGGAAAGACGCGGTCCACGAGCGGCCTGGCGTTGCGGAGCCGCAGCCACCGCAGCACCTCGGCCCAGGCCTCCCGGCTCTCGGGGTTGGTGTAGGAGCCGACAGCGACGCCGCCGACGCGCAACCGGCGAAAGAACAGGCTGGCGGTGTTAAATTCCGGCACCGGCCCGGCCAGGCGTCCCACCACGCTGACTTTGCCAAACTGGCCGAGGGTTTCGAGGACGTCCGAAAAGAGCCGGCCGCCGATATTATCCACCGCCAGATCCACGCGCTCGGGCGCGGTGATTTGCGCGGCCTGCTTGCGCCAGTCCGGCGCGCGCGGATCCAGCACAGCCTCGGCGCCGAGTTCCTGGAGCCGCCGGCCTTTCTCGGCGCTGCGGGATAGGGCCAGCACCCGGCAGCCCATGGCGGTGGCGAGTTGGACCGACGCCACTCCCACTCCGCCGGAGGCGCCGGTCACAAGCACCCACGCCCGCTCCGGCAGCGGCCCCCACATGGTCAGCGCCTGGTAAGCCGTGAGGTAAACCAGCGTCGCGCCCGCCGCTTCCTGATCGGACCATTCCTCCGGGGCGTCCACCAGGTTTTCCCGCGGCACGGCCACGCGCTCGGCGAAAGTTCCCGGACGATCCACTCCGACGGGGCCGCGCAACACCACCTGCCGGCGGGCGCGAGCTCCGGATTGCGGATAACCCACCGCGTCCCGGCCCAGAATGTGCGGCAGCGTCGGCCGGGCCGGGTACAATCGCTCGGCCAGGTAGCGATCCGCCGGGTTGAGGGCCGCGTAGCGCACGCGCAGGATTTCCTCCCCTTCCCGGGCGACTGGTTCCGGGGCCTCGCCCAACGTCAGACCCTCGATTCCCTTGTAGTCCGTCATTAACCATGCCTTCATCCGCATAGCATTCCATGTCTGGCCCGCGGGCGCAATGTAGCCGCATCCTTTAGGCTGCGTTCCCCGGGCAGGGACGTTTCGCCGAAAGGCCCTTCCTCGAGAGCCGGACGCCTCACCCGGCCGCCTGGGCCAGGCGTCCCCACCTGACGCAGCCGGAAGGCTGCGACTAGATGGGGATTTCCGATTGGACACTCGGGAATCGTGAGGCCGGGGCGGCCGGGCGCGCCGGACGTGAAACGGCTGGACAGGGAGAAGCGCAGGTGAAACAATCCCCCCACAGCCTTGTCCATGTTTATGCGGGAAAGTTTCGGCAATTTCCAACTAAAGATTGAATTATGAAAAGATTGCTAATGATCGTTTTAGTGGCGGCCACAGCGGTTCTGGGCGGGTTGTACTGGCGGCAAAACCAGGTTGTCCGGGAGTCTCGCGACGCCCGGCAAAAGTCCGAGCAACGAAACGACGAGCTTCAGGCGGATTTGCGGAAGCGGGAGCAACAAGCCGACCGGCTGCGGGAGCAAGTCGAGATCGCGCGGGAGAACGCCGGCGCGCTGGCCCGGGAGGCGGCGCAGTTGCGGCAAACGGCAGGCGCGCTGGCGCCGGTTGCCGAAAGCGACGCGCGCGCTCAAACGAACACGCGCCCTTGGGGAGCAATTGGTGAAATGTTCAAGGATCCCGCCATGAGAGACGCGATCCAGCTTCAGCAGCGAGCCGCCCTGGGTTCCATGAATGAGAAGTTGTATGGCCGGCTTTACGCGGACCTTCACCTGACGCCGGAGCAAGCAATCCGGTTGAAGGAATTAATCTTGAACAAACAACTCGCCGGGGCCGAGATGGGGATGTCGATGTTCGTAAATGGCGTGGACGGGGAGCAGGGCGGCAACGCCCTCAAGCAAATGAAGGAAGCCAATGAGGCGTCGGATGCCCAGATCAAGGAATTGTTGGGCGAGGAGGCGTTCCCCCAATATCAGGCTTATGAAAAAACCCTCGCCGAGAGGATGATGATCAGCGGGCTTAAAGATCAGTTGGGGAGCGGTTCGAGCGCCCTGAATGGAGATCAGGAGGAGCAGTTGGTGCAAGCGATGGCGCGGGAGCGGGAGGCTTTCAAGTTCACGACGGATTTTTCCGACCAATCGAAATTTTCGAACTTTCCCTCGCCCTCGCTGCTCACGGAAGAAAACCTGGACCGCTTTGGGCTGGAGCTCGAGCAGTTGGGCCGGCAATACCTGATCCGCGCCGAGCCCATCCTGACGCCGGAACAGCTCGCGGCTTTCAAGAATCATCTGGCCTCGCAGCAGGCCATGCAGAAGGCGGGGTTGCGAATGGCGGCGAAGATGTTTCGCCAATGAACGGGCCGGGCGGTAGCTCCCGCCCGGCCCGCGTGATTTACTTCCTTCCCGTTATTGGGGACCAAGGCGATAGAACATGCCGCCGCCGCTGGGAGCGACCACGACCTGATTGACGCCGTTTTCGATCGTCACCGGGGCCGCGGACGCCGCCCAATCGCCCGAGGAGAGGCTGACCCGCTCCTGCAACACGAGACCGCTGGCCGGGGCGGCGGGCCACGAGATGACGAGGTTTCCGCCGCTGGGCGCGATGGTGAGGGAGACCGGGGCGGCGGCCAGGCCGAGCATCGCGCGGTAATGACCAGCGATTTCGGCGCCGCTGAGCGCGGTGGAATAAAAGGCGCAGTTATCCAGCGCGCCCTGCCACACCGCGGTGCTGGAGGGCAGGATGGCCCCGAGCTGGACGCTTTGGCCAGCCCCCTGGATCTGCAGATACACCGGCTGCGAGTTCACTTTTTGGCCATCCCAATAGACGTCCGCAAACGGGCTGTTCATCACCACCACGAGATGATGCCAGTTGGTGCCGGCGTCGGGGATGGCGTAGGACGGGTTGGCGGTGGCGCTGAGTTTAATGGCGTTTTTGGCGGCGGACAGGCGCACCTCGTAGTACTTGGACGTGTTTTCATCCGCCACAATGGCGGGATCGTAACCCGGGTTGGCGGTCCAATCGGCGCGCAACCAGATTTCGATGGCGCCCTGGCCTTCGCTCGGGGTGAAGTCGAAGGCCGGCACCGAGCCGAACGTCACCGCGCCGTTGAAGCCGTCCAGCGAGAGCGCCAGGTTCGCGCCGCCGCCCAGTCCGGCGGTAAAAGCCGAACTGGTGATGAACGTCCCGTTATTGTGCCCCACCAGATCATTGGCGTTCTGCCCGTCAAACGGATAGAACGAAATCAGGCCGGGCGTAGCCAGCACCGCGTCCTGGTACAGTTGCGGAGCGGGCGGCCGGACGGTGACCGCGGCGACCGCGCTGGTCACGCTGCTGATCTCGTTGGTGAGGACGACTGCGTAATTGCCGCTGTTGGCCGCCGTCGCGTTTTGGAAGCTGAGCGCGGGGCTGTTGCCGCCCACCGGAGCGCCATTCTTGAACCATTGGTATTGGAGATTTCCGCCCAGCGCGCCCACGGAGAGCGTGAGCGCGTTGCCGGCCAGATAGTCTCCGCCCTGAGGCTGGCGGGTGATGGTGGCGGGCAGGTAATTGACATAGGCGCCATAGTGTCCGGCGGCGTCGGCCGGCGTCAGCACAGTGGAATAATAGGCCACGCTGGCCAATCCGCCGCGCCAAACCTCCTGTCCGCCCGGGCCGCTGGAGCCGATCTGGCAGGTCAGCGGATTTCCAGTGTTCAACTGATTTGCGGTGCCCACAACCTGGCCGTCCATGGTGAAGGTCCAGGTGCCGTTGTCGAAAATCACCAGGCTGTGGTGCCAGTTGGTGCCCACATTGGCGACGGGAATGAAACTGGGACTGTTGCCGTTCCAGAAGTTGATGAAGTTTTTGTTCGCCCCGACATGGATGCTATAATTCACCCCGCCAGCGCTATCGTTGCGGTTGGCGAAGAGGCAGGGGTCGTAGCCGGGCGAGGTGGTCCAATCCGCGCGCCACCACAACTCGACGGTCCCCGCACCCACGAAGGTATTGAGATCGAAAAAGTTAAAGGCGGGCACGGTCCCCAGATTCACCCAGCCGTTGCCAGCGACGACCAGGGCCTGATCGGGGCCGCCGCCGAACCCCGGGGTAAACTGCGTGGCGCCTTGCAGCGCGCCGTCATTGGACCCAAACGAATCCCGGGCAGTCAGGTCCGAAAAGGTATAGAGCGAGATCAGGCCGGTGGTCGCTTTCACGGCGGACCAGTAGTTGCTGACGGCGGGGGTGACGGCCGCGGCCACCTGGAGCACGGCCACACTGCTGGTGGCGGCGCCGAAGGTGTTGGTCACCACGCAGAAATACGCTCCGGCATCCCCGAGGACGAGGCTGGCAAAAGTGATGGTGTCCGAGGTGGCGCCTGGCAAAACCTGATCATTCTTGAACCATTGGTAATGCAGCGAAAGACCGTCGGCGGCGACGTTCATCTGGCAGGGAGTGCCAGCCAGCAGGAAATTGCCACGCGGTTGCTTTGAAATGGCCGGCGAGGCGAATTTGGCGTTGTAATGAAACTGCACCTGGGCGGGGCTGAGCGAGTCGCGGTAAAAGGCCACTTCGTCGATGGAGCCAATCCAATTCTCCCGGGCCTGCCAATAGGCGGGACTGGAGTTGCCCAATTGCGTGGGCGGGGTGACCCCGGGCGTTCCCAGCGGTTGAGCGAGTGTGCCCTGGACGGCGCCATCCCACACGAGCGTCCAGGTTCCGGCATTGGAGATAATGATGCCGAGATGATGCCAAGCGGCGCCCGCGGCCGGAATGGGGATCGTCTGATAGGAGGTGCCGTTCCACAAGCCAATGGCGTTCTTCCCGATGCCATCCATGTGGAAGCTATAGACGACGCCATCGACGCTGCGACAGGATACAATGCAGGGGGCATAGAGGGGGTCGTATTGCCAGTTCGGGTTGCACTTCACCCAGGCCTCGATGGTGCCGTTCCCGGTAGGGAAGGCGAAATCCGGCACCACGCCGAGGTTTGCCTGCCCGTCGGCGGCAAAATCGGCGGCTTTGTCCAACCCGCCGCCTGAACCCGGCGCGAGGCGGTAACCGACCGCCGGGGTGCCGGCAAAGGCGCCCGCGTTCATGCCGGCACTGTCCTGGAGGCCGTTATCAAAGCTGTAATACGAAATCAGGCTGGGCTCAGCCATAACCGCCGCGCGATAGGAGCTGAGTCCAGCGGGGATGTTCGTGGACACCACCGTCAAGGAAACCGGACTGCTGGTCACCGAACCGGCGGGAGTCGTCGCCACCACCGAGTAACTGGCCGCGTCCGCCTGGCTCGCGCTGGCAATCGTATAAACCTGATCCGTGGCCCCGGGGAGCACCGCGTTGTTTTTGAGCCATTGGTAGGTCGGACGGGGCGCCCCGCCAGCGACGGCCTCGATCAGGAAGGTGGCGCCGGCCATGCAAGTGTCACTGGGCGTTTGGGCCAGAATGGTCGGCGCGTTTAACACGGCCGCGATCGTATTAGTGTCCCAGGCGACCGGCCCGGTCAGGGTAGTGGTCGCGTCCGTTCCGCCCACGTTCTTTTTGTCCTCCACCACGAATTCGTCGCCGACCTGCGCGCCGACGATGTCAAAGAAGACCATGTCCGGCTTGCTGTTTGGCGTGGGCAAGGGCACTAAAATCGAGGTGGCGTTCCCGCCGATACTCTGCCGCAGGAACAGCCCGTTGTACTTCTGTGCCGCTGCCTCGCCCGCGCCGAGCACGTCCGCAATGACACCCACCCGCAGCACCTTGCCGCTAAGGTCTTCGTTCACTCGAAAAGCGCTGAAGCCAAGGGCAATGCCGCAGTAGGTATTGGTCGGGGAATCATTGACCAATGCACCCGGCCCGCTGTTTCCCCGCGCGGCATCGGCCACACTGTTGATTTTCGCGTATTCCGCCTGGCGGAACTGCGGCCCGCTGCCGGCCCAGCTTATCGAACCGGCAGAGTAGGTGCCGCCGTCAGGTTCCAGCCAATCGATCGCGGCGTAGGAACCGTACTTGTTGCCGTTGATCCCGTACGTTTTGGGAGTCGCGGACTTGAGCCAATTCACGGTTTCAGTTGAATCGGTCAAGGTGCCGACATAATAGATGTCGGCGGCTTGCGCGTGGGAAGGCGCCAGCCAGGCCGGCGCGAGGGCGAAGCAGAGAGCCACGCTTGATGTAATCGTTTTCATAGCATACGCTTTTTCCCGCAGTTCACTCGTTTTCTTCAATTTTTTCCGCCCACCAGAAGCTTCTGTGTTCAGGGTTTCATGGGCAGCCGAAAGAGCATGCTTTCAGTCACAATTATTTGCAAGCTGATTTTTTAACCGGATTTACGAACCACCGGTGAGCCGAAAACCCCCGCGGAAGACGACCTCGAGGAATGTGATACCGAAAAACAGGAAACTGACGACGGCATTCAGCCGGAAAAAGGCGACATTGATCCAATTCAGACCGCGGCGGCGGGCGATCCAGTGTTCGAGAAAGAGACAGCCGACGATGAACAGCCAGCCGATCAAATAGCCAAGTCTGAACGAGCAGAGCAGGCCGAAGACGAGCAGCAGGCCGCACATGATCATGTGGGCCAAAAAGGCCGCCTGAAGGGCGTTGCTCGGTCCCCAGGCCACCACCAGCGAGCGCAGGCCGTGCGAACGGTCGAACTCGTAATCCTGCAGGGCGTAAATGATGTCAAAGCCGACCAGCCATAAAGTGACCGCGAGAGCCAACACGGCCATTTGCAGCACTTCGAGCCGGGATACGTCGGCGCCTTTCACCGCCAGCCAGGCGCCGACGGGGCTGAGCGCGAGGGCCAGGCCCAGGTAGAGATGGGTGTAATCAGTGAACCGTTTGGTCAGCGAGTAAAAACAGACCACCGCCAGGGCCACTGGTGAGAGGTAAAAACAGAGGGGATTGAGAAACCAACTGGCGGTGATCAGCCCGGCGCCCGCCAGAACGCAGAAGGTGATGGCGCCGGCCAGATTGATTTCGCCGGCGGGCAGGTGGCGGTTGGCGGTGCGGGGATTGAGGGCGTCGAAGTTGCGATCGACAATCCGGTTGAAAGCCATGGCGCAGGTGCGGGCGCAGACCATGGCAGCGAGGATGAGGCCAAAGACGCGCCAGCCAGGCCAGCCGCGGTTTTCACGGGCGGCGATCAGCATGGCCGCCAGCGCGAAGGGAAGGGCAAAGACAGTATGCGAGAAGCGAACGAAGGAAGCCCAGGCTCGCACGCCCGGCCTCCGGCGGCGGATCGCGCCCGGCGCCGTCCGGCTGGCGGACGGGGAAAGGGGCTGGCCGCCGGCGCTCACTCGGGTTCCTCGCGCCAGCGCGCCACGAGGCGGTGCGCGACTCCCGCCTGATCCAGCACCCGCGCGACGACGGTATCGGCGATTTGCTCAGGCGTTTGCGGACGGGTGTAGAAGGCTGGGTTGGCGGGGAGCACGATCGCGCCGGCGAGCAGCAGCAATTCGAGATTTTTCACATGAACCAGGTTGAGCGGTGTCTCGCGAGGCACGAGGATCAGCTTTTTGCGTTCCTTGAGCGTGACATCGGCGGCGCGCAGCAGCAAATCCCCGCTGTAGCCATGCGCGATGCGCCCCAGCGTGCCCATGCTGCACGGGATGACGATCATCACCTCGACGGCGTTGGATCCGCTGGCAAACGGAGCGTTCATGCTCCGCAGGTTGTGCGTCCGCACCCCTTCGGGAATTTGCAGGCCGCCGGGCAGTTCCTCGCGGAGGACCGTCGGCGCATAGCTGCTCAGCACCAGATGCACCTCGTGCGCCGCGGTGTCCAGATGATCGAGCAGCCGCTGGGCATACAGCGAGCCGCTCGCGCCGGTGATGGCAACCAGAATTTTCAGACCGGATGATTGTAGTCCCGGCGGCGCGAAAAAAGAAGCCCGGAAGCGGCGCCTAATCGTCGTCGTCCTCGACCGGCGTGATGGCCCATTCGGGATAAGGTGTTTTAGGGCCTTTGACTGCGTGCCAGAGGATGCGGTTGAGCAGATCTTCCGGACAACGATCCGGCTCGCTCAAATTCAAACGGGCGGAAGCGTATGCGTGCTTGCGCAGGAGGGAATCCGAAAGCTTTTTCGGATCCGGATTCATCTGGTCGAGGGGGATGTTGTTGGTCACGCACTTCCAGGGGGTAAAATCAGGGACATCGGTGAAGCAGTCGTACATCGGGGTGGCCGTGGCGTCCATTTGGTTCATCGGTTTAAGCCCGAGCATCAGTTCCATGGTGCGGAGCAGGCTGGTCTGATTGTATTGGGTGCTCACCACCGCGCCGCGGCGGGTGTAGGGGCTGATGACATAGGCGGTGGTGCGGTAGCCCGAGACATGGTCCCAACCGGCTTGCGGGTCATCCTCGATGGCCAGAATGCAGGTATCTTTCCAAAACCGGGAATGACTGACGGCCTCGACGATTTGGCCGAATGCCAGGTCGTTGTCCGCCACCTGCGCTTCGGGGGTCGGGGAGCCGTGCCGGGTGCCGCTGGTGTGGTCGTTGGGCAGGCAGAAAATCATGAAATTGGGCCATTCACCGGTTTTCTCGGCGGCCTTCAGGTCGCGAATAAACTGCCGGGCGCGAAAGACATCCGGGATCTGAAGATCCCAGCCGACCGTATCCGCCACGATGTGGGGGCGCAGTGATTCGACGCTGGGACGGCTGCCGATCACGATTTCGCCGGTATTTTGGGTGAAATCACGCCAATAATCCAGAAACCGGGGCCGGCCCTTGCGCGCGGGATCTTTCCAGCGGCTTTCCGCGATAGTGTATTCCCCGTAATCCCGCAGCGTTTTGCCGTGCGCCAGCACGTTGTCCCAGATGAAGCCGGCCGGCGAATAGACCAGAGCGTCAATGTCATCGTCGGACATCCCGTCGGGATAGCTGCGGGGGAATCCGGCAAAGGAACGTTCCATGTAGTCGGTGGCGATGCCGGTGTCGCTCCACTGGTGCCCGTCAGCGCTGAGAATGCCGGAGCAATAGGTGTTGTCCAACAGCACAAAATCGCTGACCATTTTGTGTTGGTTCGGGGTGACGCGCTCGCCGAAAACGCAAAGGCTGGGGTCGCCGTTGCCCTCGGGGACGTCGCCCAGGACCTGATCGTAGGTGCGGTTTTCCTTAATGATGTAAATGACGTGATTGAACACGCTGGGTTCGCCCACCCGCTCGGGCACGGGCCGCGGCGGCTGGCCGGGACGCGCGGGCAAAGCCGCCTGCCGGAGCAACGGGTAACGCAGATTTTCCAGCACGACGCGCGTCTGACCCGCCAATTGACGGCGGGAAGGCAGCGGGATCAAGCTGAACGAACCGTAAAACTGGCGGCTGTTATACTCCGGCTCCCGGTCCGGCCGCTCCCGCCCGGGGCTGAAGGCTTTGATATTCGCGACGTACAGGCTTTGGCGCTGGTTGTCACAAGCGATCGCGCCGGGAAACCACCCGGTTGGGATCAACCCCGCGAGTTTCGTCCGGCCCGGCTTGAAATCGAAGACGGCCACGGCATTCTGGGTGCCGTTGCAGACGTAGAGCCGCTTGCCGGAGGAATCGAACGTCAGGGCGTTGGGTTGCGCGCCGAACAGGTCGCCTGGATCGCGCCGGGCGGAAACGGTCTCGACAATTTTGTCGGCGCGGGTATCGATGACACTCAGGGTGTCGGCGCCGGCGTTGGCCACCACCACCCAGCGGCCATTGGGGGAGAGCGCCAGCGCGCAGGCGTGCCGGCCGGTGATAATTTCCGTGAGCACGCGGTTTTGCGCCAAATCCACGACGGTGACCGAGCCTTCGCTGGCGATGAAGCGCGCTGGATCGACGCGCACCAGGGTGCCGCGGCCGGCGGGGCCGGTGAGATCCCCGGCTTCCGGACGCCGCCCGCCCCAATTGCTCACGTAAGCCTTCCTCCCCGTCAGGACGACATCGAAAGGGGCTACCCCCACATCCCAGACGCGAAGAATTTCTCCGGTGGTGGTGTCAAGCTCGGCCATTCGGTTCGAGAGATTCATCGCCACATAGAGCCGCTTGCCATCCGAGGAAACGGCGAGGCCGGCGGGGATTTCAGCGCTGCGGCGCGGCGCGGCGTTCCCCGGCAGGGCAAACGTGCCCAGACCGCTGACTTTGCCGTCCTCCGCGACCGCGAAGACCTTGATGCTGCCATCCACGTTCGCCAGGTAGATCCGCCTGCCATCCGGCGAAAAAATGAGGCCGGTGAAACTAAGCTGGCCGCTCTTGTCCGGCTCGAGAATCTGCGGGGAGACGGGCGCGGGGGTAAGGTCCAGCGCTTTCTCGGAGGGCAGCGGCACCCGCTGCTGGATTTCGCCGGAGACGGGATCGAGCACCACCAACTCCGGCGTTTTGCCCGAGGTCACCAGCCGGCGGCGGTCCGGACTCAAGGCCACCGCCTGAGGCCGCATGCCCGGGAGCATGATGTGCCGGCCCGCCGGGGTGAGGATCTGGTTGACCGGGGTTTGGAAGCGGTTCGTGCCCAGCCGGCCCACCGGGTCCGTCGTCGCGGCCCAGGGCAATGGGCGCGAGCTTTGGGCGTTACCGGGAGCAGCCAGGGTGACCGCCAGCAAGAGAGAGAAATACGCGCGGCTCATCGATGGCGCGCAAGCTAGCACGCAAAAACCCAAGCCTCAACGCTAATGTCTCATAAAATTCTCGACTCTGACCGCACCAGCCGGGACGCCTGGCCCAAATCTCCAGCCTCGGGGCGGCAGCGCCGCCTCGGTGGAGCATCCCGAGTGAACCCGTCGGCAATGGAGAATCTAACCTCGAGTAAACGCGCTCGGAAAAGCAGCCGCGCCCCGGCTCCTTGCCGCCCTTTCATTGGCGTTCATTCGCGGTTGAAAGGGGCTGCTTCGCGAGCCTGCCCCGCCGCCGCTGGCGCGGAGCTTACCTGATCTCGAGCGAGACTTTGCGCCGGTCGAGCGTCGAGCCCTCGTAGAAGGCGAGTTGCGCGAGCGCGATGTTGTAATCGGCCAGGGCCCGGATTTCGGACGAGCGCGCGGTCGTCAGGTCCCGTTGCAGGCGCAGGACCTCGAAGCTGGTGCTCTTGCCGCTCTGCAGTTTCTTCTGCTCGGCATCCAACGCGGCCTCGGCATAGACGCGCGCTTCGCGCGTGGCTTGGACGCGCTGAAACGCGGTGTTCGCAACGGCGATGCCATTCTCGATCTGAATCAAGACACTTTGCTCGAATTGCCGGAGTTGCAAGGCGGACTGCTCCCGGGTGGCTTTGGCGGCTTTGAAATTATTGCGCGGCCCTTTATTGCTCAAGGGCACGGAAAGCACCCCGCCGACGCTCCAGAAAGGGTTGTCCCGGTTGGCGACCTGATCCAGCGCCAGACCGGTGGTGGGCGCCGAGGCGTTGTAACCGTAGGTGCCTACCACGTCGAGCTCGGGAAAGAGCTGGTTGCGCTGGTATTTCACCAGGTAGCCCTGCCGCTCCAGGTTCAAGCGCTGTTGCGCCAGATCCGGGCGCTCGACCAGCCCCCGCCGCCAGCTCTCCTGCAAATTGAATTGTTCCGGGATGGCCACCAGCGCCACCGTCGGGCGGATCTCCACATCCTTCCAGCGCTGGTAATCATCGCTGAGCAGATTCTTCAGCACGCGAAGCTGGGTGTCCCGATCGCCCTGGGCGGCCAGCAAATCCGCGCGGCTGGCGGCGGCCTGCGACTCGGCCTGCTTCTCATCCAGCGGCGCCATCGCCCCCACTTCGACCCGTTTCCGGTTCTCCGCCAAAAGCCGGTCGGCGAGTTCCAGCGCCATGCGCTGCACCTGCACGTTTTCGTTCGCGAAGATCAGGTTGTAATACGCCTGCTCCGACCGGGTCACCGTATCCATGATCTGCTGCCGCAGTTGCTGCTCCGAGGTCTTCAGGCTGTTTTTATTCAGCAGAATCTGCAGCCGCGGCCCGTCAATCCAGAAATTCCGCAGCAACGGCTGGCGCAATTGGGTGAAGCCCACCGAGCCGGCCGCGTTCTCGAAGGGGTCGCGAATCGACGCGGTGACGAAATTCGTGGTGCGGTAGCTGAAG
Organism: Verrucomicrobiota bacterium; assembly: GCA_039806935.1. Taxonomy (GTDB): domain Bacteria; phylum Verrucomicrobiota; class Verrucomicrobiia; order Limisphaerales; family UBA8199; genus JBDHQH01. The sequence goes on along the minus strand of JBDHQH010000007.1, from coordinate 30,068 downwards.
GTCTGGCCGGAAATGATATCGGTGAAGCTGTTGGTGCCGATGCTCCCGACGGTGCCGGTGTTTACGGTCACCGGACGGGTGCCGTAACTGTCGGTCATTGTGCCGCCCAGGCTGAAGGTGGTTCCCCACGGCAACATCCCGGTGACGTCGCTCGAGAGGCGGTTGGCGTCGCTCTCCGCTCCAAGATACGGCCGCCCCTGCGCATCGAACCCGCCCGGCGACGCGCTGTATTGGTGGCCGCCGCTAAGGTTAAAGACCGGATCGTAGGCTCCGTAGGTCGCGGCGAGGTTAAACTGCGCGATTTCCGGCGTGTAGCGGACGATCTGAATATCCAGATTGTGCTGCAACGCGACCTGAATCACGTCCTCCAACGACATGGGGCGAACCTCGGGCGCGTTGGTCTGGGCCACGGCCAGTGTCCCGGCCAGCGCCAGCGCAAATGCCAATACCGACTTCTTCATAAAACCGAAAGCATGGTGGATTCAACTCGCGGCGTCAAACCATGGCGCGTCCCTCGCGCCATTCGTTGCCCCACGGGCGAGACGCCGGCGCCCGCCTCAATCCAGTGGCCGCTGGTTGGTTTCCCGCATCGGAAGCAGGAGCGCCAGCCCGAGGGCGCCGTAGGCGATGATGTACCAGGCGGGCGCCAGCGGCTGGCCCATCTTCTCGATCAGCCAGGTGGAGACAAAGGGCGTGCTGCCGCCGGCAAAGGCCAGGGTTGCTCCGTACGCGAAACTCATCGAGGTCACCCGCGCGCGCAACGGAAAGATTTCCACCAGCATCGCTCCTTGCAGGCCCAGGGCCATGCCCACCGGCACTGCCATCAACGCCTGACCCAGGAGAAATTGCGCGGGGCTGCCGTACAGCATCCAGCGCAACGCCGCGAAACTGAGAGCCATCGCCACCACGGTCAAGGCCAGCATCATCCGGCGCCGGCCTGCCCGGTCGGACAGCCAGCCGCCCAGTGGTTTGGCGACGAGCACAATCGCCAGACCGATGGTGTTGGCAAGCAGGAAGGATTCGCCCCCCTCGCCGGTCAGCATCTTCCGGCGCTCGACGGCAAAGGTGAAGGTCAGGTAATACGCCGCGTTGGTCATGCCGATGATGCCGAAGGTTTGCAGCATCGGCAGCCAGTCGGCAAGCAACGCGGGAATCAGCGGAGGCCGCCGCGCGGCGGCTTTCAGGCCGGCCTCCGTCTCCGAGATCCCGCGCCGCAGGAAATATCCGGCCACGCAGAATAAAACACTGGCGATAAACGGAATCCGCCAGCCCCACGCGGCCACCGCCTGCCGGCCCAGGACGACGTTGACCAGCCAGGCCGAGGCCGAGCCGAGCATGAATCCGAGCGTCGTCCCCGCCGCGGTGGAACTGCTCACCAGGCCCCGCCGGCGCGGCGGCGCCTTTTCCGTCGTGTAAACCATCGAACCGGTGAACTCGCCGCCCAGCGAAAAACCCTGAATTAACCGCATCAAAACCAGCAACACCGGAGCCGCCGTGCCAATTTGTGCGTAGGTGGGCAACAATCCCAGCAGCAGCGTCGCGCCGCCCATCAACGCAATCGAGAGCGTCAATAATGCGCGCCGCCCGATCCGGTCCCCGACCCGTCCGAGCACCAGCCCGCCCACCGGCCGCGCCAGGAAACCGATCCCGAACACCGCGAAGGTGTACAACTGTTGCGCCACCGCGTCGGATTGGGGAAAGAACTGCGCCCCGATTTCTCCGGCAAAGTAGCCGTACACCGCGAAATCAAACCACTCGAGCAGGTTGCCGATCAGCCCGGCCAACGCGGTGCGCAGCGCGGATTGCTTCGGCGGAATCGGCCGGGTTGCATTTGCCATTTAAGCTGGAGCCTCGAGGATGTCGGATTTTGAGCGCGGCGGAGGCAGCGGACGCTTCGCGCGCCGCCCGCCGACGCCGTCGGTTGCCCTTCCCCGCCGTGAACCGGGCGCAAGATAAGCGCCGCCCGCCGGCCAGGCAAGCCCCATCGCAAAAGCGGCCGAAGCCGCCGGAGCGCCCGGACGCGGCCGCCGCTCTACTCGGCGGCGGCGCGGCGCAGCCGGTCGGCGATGGCGCTCCACTCCGGTCCGCCGGGCACCCGCTCGACAACAATCAGCCCGGCGCCCGTGGCGTCGCAGGCATGCAATTCCCCGTACAGCGCGCGCGCGTAAGCCTCGGCGTCGCGGGGAATCACCGCGACCCGGGCAAACCGCCCCGCCGCGGGAATGCGGGTGTGGGCGACCACGCAGGATTGCGCGGGCCGGCCGCCAGCCGCCAGAATCTCCGCTTCCAGATTTCGGGCGCTGGTCCATTGCCGTAGAATCAATCGGGCGCGCGGCGAATAGTGTTTCCGCAAGAGGCCGGGACTGCGTAGCGGCCCTCCGGCCCCCGGCTCGGCCGCCAGTTGGCCGTCCAGCACCGCCTGAAGCGCGGGCGCGGCGATCATGCCGGGCCGCAGCACGGCGGGCGGCGTGACGGTCAGATCCAGCACGGTCGATTCAATGCCGACCTGGCAATGGCCCCCGTCGATGACCAGCGGGATCCTGCCCGCGAGCGCGTCCAGGACGTGCTCGGCGCTGGTGGGAGACAAATGGTTGGCGGGGTTGGCGCTGGGCGCGGCCAGCGGAAAACCGCAGGCCCGGATGACCGCTTGCATAAAGGGATGGGCGGGCCAGCGCAGTCCGACGGTCCCCCCGCCGGCGGTGACCACGCCGGGAATCGCCGGCCCCCGCGGCAGCACCAGCGTGAGCGGTCCCGGCCAAAACGCCCCGGCCAGCCGGGTCGCCAGCTCGGGCCACTCCGCAGCGCACCGGCGGGCCATCTCCAGCCCGGCGACGTGGACAATGATCGGATTATGGGCCGGGCGGCCCTTGGCCGCGTAAATGCGCTCCACCGCGGCGGGATCGAGCGCGTTGGCCGCCAGCCCGTACACCGTCTCGGTCGGCAACGCCACCACTTCGCCCCGCTCCAGACGCCGCACGGCGGCGGCCACCGCGCGGTCGAACTGCTCGGGCGTCTCCGTGGACAACAGTTCGGGGCGAAAAAATCCGCTCACAAAAGGAACCGCGGGCGGTCAATCGCCGCGCTTCTTGCAAACGCCCAACTGGCGCAGCTCCTCGCAGCGGGCCGTGAGTTGCAGCCGCCGCGATTGCGCGGAAAAACCCAGGCTCTCGGCGATGGCATCGGCCAGCGCCTCGAACTCATCGCTGTCAAACTCGAAAATTTTGTTGCAGTCCAGACAAATGATATGGTTGTGCCGCGGACGTTGAGCGTAGTTGGGATCGTAAATTTTCTGGTCCTTGCCAAAATCCATCTCCCGCACCAAACCGCTCTCGGTCAATAACGGCAGCGTGCGATAGATGGTGGCGCGCGAGACGGATTGATCCCGGACCCGCGACCAGGCCAGCAACTGCTCGGCGGTGAAGTGCTCCTCCGTCCCAAACGCGCAGTCGATGATGGCGCGGCGCTGCGAGGTGAGGCGCAGATGTTTGCGGGAGAGGAATTCGAGAAACCGTTCCTTGGCGCATTGCATTCCCGCAACTTTCATGGGCGCAGTATAAGTTTTGCCCCGCTCAAGTCAACGGGGCCGGCGGGTGTTTTAAATCCGCCCTCAACCCGCGTCCGCCGGTTTGCCGTCCCGTTCCGGCCGGCGGATCTCGAGTTTGTCCATCAACTCGTAAAAGGTTGGCCGGCTCACCCCCAGCTCCGCGGCGGCGGGGGCGATTTTCCCGCCGTGTTTGCGCAGCGCGCGATGAATGAGCTCGCGCTCGACCGCCTCGCGGGCCTCCTTCAAATTGGTCGCGCGGGGCGCCGCCGCCACGCTGGTCAGCTCCAGATCGGCGGCCACCAACCGCTTGCCCTCGGCCATGATGACGGCGCGCTTCACGCGGTTCTCCAACTCGCGCACATTGCCCGGCCAGGCGTGCTCGCCCAGGGCGCGCAGCGCGTCCGGGCTGAATACCAGCGATTCCTTGCCGCTCTTGACCGCGCCGCGACGCAAAAACTCCTGGGCCAGCAGGCGGATGTCGCCCTCGCGCTCGCGCAGCGCCGGCAGGTTCACGACGACCACCGCCAGACGATAGTACAAGTCCTCGCGAAACCGCCCGTCGGCGATCGCTTTTTGCAAATCCACATTCGTCGCGGCCACGACCCGCGCATCCACCGGAATGGTCTGCCGTCCGCCCACCCGCTCAAGGCATTGCTCCTGGAGAAAGCGCAGGAGCTTGACCTGCAACAAGGCCGGAAGCTCGCCGATTTCATCCAAAAAAAGCGTGCCCCCGGCGGCCATTTCAATGCGGCCTTTGCGCTGAACGTGCGCGCCGGTGAACGAACCCTTTTCGTGGCCGAACAATTCGCTTTCCAGCAGCGTTTCCGGAATCGCGCTGCAGTTGATGGCCACGAAGGGGCCATCCTTGCGGGCGCCGCGCTGGTGGATGGCTTGCGCGACCATTTCCTTGCCGGTGCCGCTTTCGCCCAGGATGAGCACGGGCGCGTCCGACGTGGCCACCTTTCGCACCGTCTCAAACACCTGCTGCATTTGCGGGCTGGCGCCCAGCATGCCCTCGAAGTGCCCGGCTGGCATTTGACGCTGCAGCGCGCGATAGTCGCGCTCCAGTTCCGACAGGTGAAACGCGCGCCGCAGGATGATCTTCAACTCCTCGACCTCGGCGGGTTTGGCCATAAAGTCATAAGCCCCGGCGCCAATGGCGGCGAGAGCATTCTGCTTCTCCCCCTGGCCGGAAAGAATGATGACCCGGGCCTGACTGTCGAACTGGAGCATTTCGCCCAGCGCCGCCATGCCTTCCTCCGGACCGCCCGGACTGGGCGGCAGGCCCAAATCCAGCAGCGCCACGGGTGGACGCTGCTCGCGGAAGATTTCCAGCGCGCTGGCCCGGTCTTCCGCCGGAAACACCTCATACTCCTGGGCCAGAGCCCATTTCATTTGCGTGCGGATTTCCTCGTCGTCATCGACGATCAATAGTTTAGGTTTCATGCGATTGCTCTGGGTGGTGGCGCCCGGCCGTCACGAGCGGCAGAAAAATCCGAAAGCTGGTTCCCCTGCCCGGCTGACTCTCGGCCTCGATCCGTCCGTGATGAGCTTCCACGATCATTTTGCATTGAAACATGCCGATGCCAATGCCCTTTTTCTTCGTGGTTTGAAACGGACGGAACAGGCTGCGCTGGACAAACTCGGGACTCATCCCGCAGCCGTTGTCGGTGACGGTTAACACGGCCCAGCCATTGGCGGGAGCGGCCCCGAGGCGAATCCGCCCGCCGCCGGCCAGCGCTTCCCGGGCGTTGAGCAGCAGGTTGGTGATCACGCTCTGAATCCGCGGCGGATCAATCCGCGCCAGGAGCGACGGCGGCAGCTCGACCTCGAGGTCAACCCCGGCCACCGGCGGCAACGACTTGACCGCCTCCTCCGCCACCCGGCACAAATCCGCCGGCGCCGCGTTGATGCTGAGTTCCTGCCGCAGCAGGCTGAGACGCCCGATCAAGCCGTTGATGTGCGTCACGGTCTTGGAAATCCCCCGCAACGCGTCCTCGCGAAAGCTCGGGTTGTCGAAGTGAACCGGCAAATTCCGCAGCATCAAAGAAAGCGTGGACGCGGTGTTCTTGAGGTCATGCACAAAAAAGGCCGACATCGCCTGAAACGCCTCGAGTTCCTTGGCTTGCGCCAGCTTGTGGGACAATTGAATGTTCAGCAAACTCGCCGCCACCTGGTCGCTGAGCGAGCGCAGCAGATCAAAATCCTGCGTCGAATAGGGCACCCCGCCCACGCGATCGCCCAAAATGATCATGCCGAACAATTCCCGCGCCGCCGGGGCCGGCGCCAAGCCGGAATCGGGCGCGGACGCCGCCGCCGGGGACTCGCCCCGCGGAGAACGCGTCCAACCCGCGTCGTCGCCCGCCGCCAGGCCGCCGATGATGGGGACACAGACCCGGTTGCCGCCCTTCTCGGGAAATTGGCTCGGATGCAGCCGCCGCGCCGCCGCCGCCCAGGTTTCCTTCGAAGCGTCCAAATCCACCGGCTCGGCATTCGACTCCAGCGCCAGGATTACCGGGATGGCATCATAGGCCTCAAGCGCCAGCGGCGCCGCCCTGGATCGGGAAAGGAATGTGGACGCCGCGAAAGTCAGGTTTTGCCTGCGTTCATCCACCAGCCAGACACTGACCGAAAGCGCCTGGAAGACCTGGGACAGGAGCTTCACCACGGCTTCGCAAAGGGCGGGCTGCTCGACTTGCCGGGCGGTGGCCTGGGTGAAGCCGCGCCACACCGAGCGATAGTCATATTCCGGCCGCTGGAAATGACGGCTGACAAACCGCCGCGTAACCAGCCGGGCGCGATCCGAGAAGAGCACGGTGGTCAGCACCACCAGCGAAACGAGCAGCAAAAACGCCCGGAGCGTGAATGAGGCGCCGCTGCCGAGTGACTTGGCCAGCACGCCGATGATCACCAGGTAAACCCCCGCCAACATCAGCGTCAGCGAACTGTGCAGCACGGCGCGGGAGGGATAAACGGTCGTCTCGAAATGCCCCGCGCGCATGAGCGAACGCAGGATGAGCAGACACGCGAGCAGCAACGCGACCGCGTTGACGGTTTGCAATTGAAAGCTCAACGCCTGCCGCACCAACACCTGGCTGCCGCAATACGCGCGCACAGCAAACAGCAGGGCCAGTCCCAGAATCATGTACTTGATGCGCCAGCGCATCGTGCCCACCGCCGCCCGGTAGGTGCGCTCCAGATTCATCAAGACTACCAGCGCGCTCACCAGAAAGATGAGATTCAGGGCAAAACCCGGCAGCGCCACCCGCACCAGCCATTCCCCCAGACGCCCCATCTCAACCGCCCCGATCAGATACGGGCGCAACAAAACCGCCAGCCCGATCGGCGCCGCGAAAGCGCTGCCCAGCAGAACCTGATGCCGCTTCAAAGCTTCGCGGTAATTGCCCCGGGCATAGCTCAAACTGAAGACCAGCCACGTGCCCGGCAGGAACGACAAGGCCACCAGCCGCCAGCTTTGCCATCGCAAAACCTCCCCCGGCGAGACGGAATCGAGAGATAATCCGGTCAGCAAGCCCTCGATGCCGAAGGTCAACATGCCGGCCGCGAAAGTCCAATGAGCCACCGATCGACGCTCGCCCCACGCGCCCGTAAGCGCCACCGCCATCGCGAAGATGGCGCTGACAAAAGCTAAAATTACGGCCAGATCCATGCGTCTGGCCATGCATCCTACCCTCCCGCCCGCTGGCCTACGAGACAAAAGAGGATGGAAGATCCCCCCGCCCGCGCCTCGGGAGGAAGAACCACGAATGAACAGCGAGGCTCCGACCGGTCAATGACGGTGGCGGAAGGCGCGCGCGGCCAGCAACGCCACGAAACCCGCTCCCAGCATCGCAGGGGCGGAGGGTTCCGGCACTTGCGCCATCTGGACGCTAAAGTAAAATGAGGTTTGCCCCGCCGCGGTATGGGTGATCTCCGCCGCTTGCGTCAGCGAAAACAACGCCAGATCGATCGTGCCCGAGTCATTGGCGGAAAACCCCGATCCGCCCACCGTGGCGGGCCCGATCAAATAAACCGCCGTCCCGGGAACCGTCGAGGTCACCAGATTGTCATTGGGATCCGCGAAGACGGAATACTTGACCTGGCCACTGCTGATCCCCCCAATCGACGAGGCCACCTCCGTGTCCGAGGGACCAAATCCGGTATCGGAAAAACGGACGATCAACGAGCCGGCCCCGCTGCTGTAAATCATACCCGACGCAAGGCTCAACGCCGGTTCCCCCTCCATTAATTCGGAAAATCCGCTGGTGTAGCCAAGTACCGTCCAGATGCCCACCTGGCCGGACCACGATACCACTCCCGCTTCAGGGCTCAAATCGCCCGGATCGCCGTCTTGAACCGTGATTGACGAAGACGTGCGCGTGTCGAAAAAGTACAGCGCCGGGCTGGAGCCGAGAGCGGTCCATCCGCTTCCCAAGGCTCCAGCCGCAATCAGCGCCCAAATCGAGGTCCTTGCCGTGCTTTTAATAATGATTTCCGCTCAGGTTTCCTAAGCCTTGGCCACTCTTCGCTGCCAGCAGCCCAGGCAGGCCAACCCGGCGCCGAGCAACATCAGGGTCACTCCACCATCCGGCACGAGGTTGGGGTTGGGGTTGGGGTCGTTGTAAACTACTTTGGGTCCGTATTGCAGCAGCAGGTCGCCACTGCTAAATGGTTTGAAAAGCTGGCTCGCCTCATGGGTGATGATGACTTCGAGCGTCAGCGAAAACGGATTGCCCAGGGCCAGATCGGCCTGCTGGTTGGAACCAAATCCGCCGCTGCTAAAGGCGCCCAACGTCGAGCCGATCTGGCTCGCCTGGCCGCCAATGCCGTTGTCCAGGTCGTAATAGGCGGCGCCAGTCACGCTCCCCATCGTCGTGCCTCCAATCGCCAGTTTCACATTGCCGTTGATCGGCCCGAAGAAATCATCCGAAAAGGTGATCTTCAGCGATCCGCCCGCGCCCTTGGAAACCGCCACGAAACTCAGATCCAGCGCCGGATTTGACGCTGAACCAATCGTCGGCTTCGTCAACCCGGTATCGACATTCAGAAACCATGAACCAATGCGCCCCGCGAACGTCACGATCCCCGAAGTGGGATGGATATCCAATCCGCTCCCGTCAGTGATCACTACCGTTTCAGCCGTCGCCAGGTCAGTCAGCGTCATCGTCGGCACCGCGAAAGTGGTGGTCGCACAGGTAATGACCGCCATCGCTGCCACTGTTTGTTTGTATTTATTCAGCATAAGCTTCAACTATGCTGGAATTGGTCGCAGAACCTGTGCCAAAAAATGAGACACTTTGCCGCGGCGGAAGATTGGTCTTCCAACCCATTCATGTTCAGGACATTACGACTCGACGTCCTCATTGGTCACCGCCAAACTCAAAAATCTCCGCCGCGCCGTTCTGTAATTATTCCCGACGTTTTCGGGAAGAATCTTCGGAAAAATTTCTGTAAGTTCCTGATCATCAACTGTTAGATGTTAATTTTCAGAGTCTGTAACGTGATCCGACATTCTGTATGCATTTGTCCGAGAACCGACTCCGCCCCAAACCTTCGCTGTTATTGTGGTCGCAGGCCGCAGACATAATGGTGCTAAGCTGACATCCAAATAGACCCGATCGTAACGCGCTAACCAGCTAAATCTCGAGTTTACATTAAAGAAATAATATTTTAATAAACGCGCGTCAAGAAGTTTTTCTTCGGCGGCCGCGACGAGCCCGGCAGCGGCAAGGTAGTACGCGAATCGCGTAATACGGGACAAGGCGCCTCCACCTTGACCCGCCTCGGAAGCGCCAAAATTATTTGCCTTTAGGAATTGCGCTCGAAGATGTGCGCTCTGAAATCCAGGGCGAAGACGCTTTCTGGACAGGAAAGTCGCGCCCCTTCTCACTCCATCTGGATTCCCCGGCGAAACCTTCCGTGTGCTCAAGGAAAAGGAAACCGCCAAATTCGGCGAATACCGCACGCGGCGGCTGGTGCTGGAGGCGTGGGATAGCCTGCCAGCGGCGTGAAATCGGTCCAAAATCGTGAATGTCAGCTTGACCAGAAGGCGAAAATTGCCGATATTCTGGTGCAGATAAAAAGGCCCGTTCATTCGTCCTTGATCAAAGCACGCCGCAAGGCGTCACGAGTGATAAGGGCCATTTTCTTTTATGACCTCGAAATACGCGATCCTGCTGGATGGCGGCTTCGTGACCAAGAAGCTGCAAGGACAACTGAAACGCTTCCCCACGGCGGCGGATGTTGAGAAGGAGTGCCAGCGGATTGCGCAGCATCAGTTGCTCGCCAACCGCGACCTGCTGCGGATTTATTTCTACGACGCCTCGCCCGCCAAGGACAAGCTGACCAACCCGATTGACGGCTCGGCGCTGGATTTGTCGGCCACCCAGGAGTTCCGCGACCACATGAGCCTGCTCGACACGCTGGAGTTGACGCCGAACTTCGCCGTGCGGCGCGGCGAGGTGGTGGCGCACGGTTGGAAACTCGGCGGCCGGGCGTTCAAAAACATGATGAAAGCTCCCCGCGCGCCCGCCGCCCAAGACATCGTGCCGGACTTGGAACAGAAGGGCGTGGATTTGCGCATCGGCCTCGACATCGCGCGGCTGGCCTTGCGCGAGATGGTGGACATCATCGTGGTGGTGACGGGTGACAGCGACCTTGTGCCAGCCTTCCGGTTCGCCCGGCGTGAAGGTGTGCGAGTGGTTTTGAATCACATGGGGCACGGCGTTCGGCGCGATTTGAAAGCGCACGCGGACATCATTATTTAGGATTCGCTGCTATGCCAGCCTTCACGCCCCGCGCCCCGCGCGCCGTATCGCTGGGACAAGGCGTGGCGGGCGTTGCTGCGGGCGGAACTGGACGCCTGGTATGCCCGCGCCTACGGCCTGACGCGGGACGAGTTGCGCTACATCCTCGACCCGACCGACGTTCACGGCCCGGACTTCCCCGGCGAAACCTTCCGTGTGCTCAAGGAAAAGGAAACCGCCAAATTCGGCGAATACCGCACGCGGCGGCTGGTGCTGGAGGCGTGGGATCGGTTGGCAGAGGGGAGATAGGCGATGGGGAGCAATTGCCGCGAGGGAACGCAGAGAGCGCAAAGATTTTTCTCGTCGCTGTGTTCCTTGCGTTCCTTTGCGGCTGAACTTGCTAAAATCGACCGGCTTGACTGCGGAGGCAAGTTGGTAGGGGAGAGGACGGGGACAAGGCCAAATCGCCGGACATGGTAGTGGACACTTTGGCGAACAAACGGACTGAAACACGCTGAATTAGCCTTTGCCAATGTGAGGTTTATGCGTGCAACATCAGTGGACAAATATGCGGACATTTGAACGGACACATCCTTGGATTTCGTTTCGGATAGACCTGCGGAAGGCCGCGCCGCCGTTGTGGCTTTCGCTCGGCGAGGCGGCGTCGAAATGCGAACATATCGCTGGTGTGCCGTTGCGACCTTCCGTCGCGCAATCGCTGCACCAGCTTTATCTAGCCAAGGGTGCGCTGGCGACCACCGCCATCGAGGGCAACACGCTCACGGAAAAGGAAGTGCTCGCGCGCTTGCAGGGCAAGCTGAAACTCCCGCCGTCCAAGGAATATCTCGGCCAGGAAGTGGACAACATCGTGACGGCGTGCAACGCCATTGGCGAGTGGTTGCGAAAAGGTGATACCACGTTGACGGCGGAGCGAGTGTGCGAGTTCGACCGGCAAGTTCTCGAAAAATTGTCTTTGGATGAAGGTGTCGTGCCAGGGCAGGTGCGAACACACTCAGTCGTCGTCGGCAACGTGTATCCCGGAGCGCCGGCGGAGGACTGCGAATTTCTCTTGGGGCGGTTGTGCGAATGGCTTGCGGGAGACGACTTCGCCGCGCCGGAAGGGATGGAGATGGTGTATGCCATCCTCAAGGCGGTCGTGGCGCATATTTATCTGGCCTGGATTCATCCGTTTGGCGACGGCAACGGGCGCACGGCGCGGTTGGTCGAGTTTCAAATCTTGCTGAGTGCGGGAGTGCCAACTCCGGCGGCGCACTTGTTGAGCAATCATTACAACCAGACGCGCGCGGAGTATTACCGGCAGCTTGACCGCGCCAGCAAGTCGGGCGGCGATCTCGTGCCGTTCATCGAATACGCGGCTCACGGTTTCGTGGACGGTTTGCGCGAACAGTTGAGCAAAATTCGCGACCAGCAATGGGATGTCTCGTGGCGCAGCTACGTGCATGAGAAGTTCCGCGATCAATCTGGCATCAACGCCAAACGCCAACGCGATCTCGTGCTGGAATTGAGCACGGCCCGCGAGCCGGTGGCTGTCGGCAAAATCACCGAGCAGACTCCGCGACTGGCTAAGACTTACGCCGGAGTTTCGGCCAAGACGCTGCAACGTGACCTGGCTGCCGTGGAGGAATTGGGATTGATCGAGCGCAAAGCCGAAGGCGTGCGGGCAAAGCGGGAGTTGATTCTGGCCTTCCTGCCGTGGCGGCGAACGGAAACCAAGCCGAAGCCTTCAACCAAGGAAGCGCCAAAAACATGAGCCAGGAAAAAATGACTTTCGAGCAGCGACGCCAGGCTTTGCTCAAGCAGATGTCGGCGCAGTCGCCACACCCGCCGATCAAGAAAGTTATTCCCTTTCGCAACGATGACGCGCCGCGCTACCTGCGGAAGCTGGATGAGTTTGAACGGCAATCGCGGAACGCAAACCTTGTTGTCAGCCCGCCAGTCGAGGATGTTGAGCGTGCCGCTGCCCCATTGCTCAATGACCCCCGCCCGGTAGAAGACGGACGCGATGAGCAGATTCCACGGCTTGGACGGATGCGGTTTGGTCAGGTCGTCGGCCTTGATGCCAAAATGGAATCTGCCGGGGTTCGTGACCTCCAGATGGTCGTCTTACATGGCCACGGCGACGGCTCCGCCGGGCACGCTGTAGTCCCGGTGGCACAGCGCGTTGGCGATGGCTTCACGGGTCGCACGGGAGGGATACCAAGGCCGGTCCTCGCGTATCATCGGCCCCGCGCAGGATGTGAAACGTTTCCTGAAAGCGATCAGCCAGTTCGCGCTGCCACTGGAAGGCGAGGTTCGCCGGACAAACGATCAGGACGCGCTCGACCAAACCGCGCAGCTTGAGTTCCTTCAACAGCAGCCCGGCCATGATCGTCTTGCCCGCACCCGCGTCGTCCGCCAGCAGGAAACGAACACGCGCTGACTTGAGCAAGTGATTGTAAACGGCGTCCAACTGGTGCGGCAGCGGATCCACCCGCGAGATCGAGAGGCCGAAAAACGGGTCGTATTCCTGCGCCAAGGAGATGCGCAGGGCTTCCAGCCCCAGTTTGAACAGGCGGGGCTTGCCACCGAACCGGGCTGCCGGGCGTTCCATCTGGATTTTGGCGAGGTCATCCTTGGTGAGCGTGACCCCGCCGCGAAAGGTGCTGGTGCGGGTGCCGACCAAATTGACAATTACGAAGCTGCCCGAAGAAGGCTGTTCCTGTGTTCTTCTGTCATGTCACTCGCGATTGCTCCCCCGATCGGTGCTGGATGCGGGCGATGAGGCACCTGCCTCAACGGAGGGCTGACGGACGCGAAAGAGAAAGTGGATAGCCGAGCTGCCTGCATGGCGCGGGAGGAGTTCCCGAAACTGGCGGGGCACTTCTTGAGTGTCTGACTGATCGCCTAACGGGAGCGTTCCGAATCGACTTGCGGCGCTGGAGTTTTTCCGCGATGCTTTCCACCGCGACGCTCGAAATGGAGCAGTTATCGGGCGTGGATTCTGGTGGCGCGCTTAGCTCAGTGGAAGAGCACTTCCTTCACACGGAAGGGGCCGCAGGTTCAAGTCCTGCAGCGCGCACCATTTTTCGTTCTCTCCGAAGCCGCTTTCCCTCGCGGGCAAAGCGCCGGTCGTTTCACGATTGGCCATCCGGTTAGGTTCGGGTTACAGTGGGGGGAAATGAGACATCTCCCGGGCACGCGCCATGCCGGATAAGCGGACAAAACGAGGGCCGGGCGGCTTTACCTTGATCGAGTTGCTGGTGGTGATTGCGATCACGGCGATTTTGGCGGCGTTGTTGCTGCCGGTTTTGAGCCGCGGCAAGCTCAAGGCCCAGGGCATCCAATGCCTCTCGAACCACCGGCAACTTGCCATCGCCTGGAAGATGTACGTGGACGACAACGCGGACGTGCTGCCTTATGCCAGCCATTGGGCGCTGCCCATGCCGGATCGTGATCCGTACGTCTGGGTGACCGGCCAACTCGATTTCGACCCGGACAATCCGTCGAATTGGGATGTGAACCGCGACATCAAGCGAAGTCCGCTCTGGCCCTATTGCGGCACCTCGACCGCCATCTGGCGCTGCCCGGCGGATCGTTCCGGGGTCGTGGTCAACGGGACGCGGCTGCCGCGGGTGCGGAGCATGTCGATGAATGTCTGGGTCGGCGGTTTTCTGGGCATGAGCTGCGGTCTTTCGGGGGATGAGGATTATTTCGCCGTCGGCGGTCGCACCTGGACGGTGTATCTGAAGCTGCCACAGTTGCAGAATCCCGGACCCAGCCGGGTTTTTCTGTTGATGGACATGCGGGAGGACAGCATTGACTGGGGCAATTTTGCCACGGATATGACCGGCTACCCGGATCATCCGGAGCAGGCCGCTTTCTATGATTTGCCCGGCAATTATCACGGCGGAGCGGGAGGGCTATCGTTTGCCGACGGGCATTCGGAGACCAAGCGCTGGCTGGATGCGCGAACGACACCGGCGCTGGCTTACGACCGCGCGAGTCCGGACCAATTCCGCAGCCCGAACAACCCGGATATCCGCTGGCTGCAGGAGCGGGCCACTCGCCGTCGTTGAGGCTGAAAAATATTGTCCGGAGCGCGTGCTCCCGCCATGCTGGGCGGCCATGATGCAGCAGGCAACCCTGGGAATGATCGGCGGCGGGACCGTGGGCAGCGGTGTTTATCACGCGCTGGAGCGGAACGCCGGATGGATGGCCGCGCGGCTGGGCATGGAGGTCCGGCTGCGCCAGGTCGCGGTGAAGGCGTTTGACGAACCCCGGCCCTATCCGATTCCGCGGAGCGCGATGACCACGGATTGGCGCGCGGTGGTCCGCGATCCCGAGGTGCAAGCCGTGATCGAGTTGGTGGGCGGCGTCACGATCGCCCGGACAATGGTGCTCGAGGCGTTGCAACTGGGCAAACCGGTGATCACCGCCAATAAAGCGCTGCTCTCGGCCCACGGCGAGGAATTGTTCGCGGCCGCGCGGGCGAGTGGCGCCGGACTGTATTTCGAGGCCAGCGTCTGCGGGGGTATTCCCATCATCAAGGCCCTGCGCGAGGGGCTGGTGGGGAACCGCATCACGCACCTCTATGGCATCGTGAACGGCACCTGCAATTACATTCTGACGCGGATGAAGCAGGAGGGCATTGGTTTTGACGCGGTGCTGAGGGAGGCCCAGGCCCACGGGTACGCGGAGGCGGAGCCGTCCCTGGACATCGACGGCTTGGACGCGCGGCACAAGACGGGGATTCTCGCCTCGCTGGCGCACGGTTTCTGGGTGGATCCGGAAAGCATTTACGTCGAGGGGATTCGGGGGATCACGGCGCAGGACATCCAGTTTGCCAGCCAGCTTGGCTATACGATCAAGCTGCTGGGGATCATCAAGGCGGTCGCGGCTTCCGGGGCGCGGAGCGCGAAAGCTTCGGCCCCCGCCCGGGTGCAAGCCACGGTTTATCCGGCGCTGGTGCCCAACGGCCATGTCATGGCCGGGGTCAACGATGTCTTCAACGCGGTGTTTGTGCGCGGGGATGTGGTCGGGGACACTTTATTTTACGGACGCGGGGCGGGCAAGGACGCGACCGCCAGCGCGGTGCTGAGCGACATCGCCGACGCGGCGTTGGATTTGCGGCATGGCGCGCCGCGGGCGCCGGCGTTTGCCGCGCGCCAGCGCGGGCGGGTCCTGCCGATCGCCGAGACCGTCTCGCGCGCGTTTGTCCGGCTGCAGGTCGCGGACCGGCCGGGCACGCTGGCCCGGGTGGCGAGGATTTTCGGGGACGCCCGGATCGGGATTTCCTCGGTCATCCAGCCGGAGGGCCACGCGGGGGCGAGCGTGCCGCTCATTTTGATGCTGCATGAGGCGCCCGGCGGGGCGGTGGCCCGGGCGCTCGAGCGCATCGCGGCGCTGCCGGTTGTGAAGGCCGCGCCGGTGATGATTCGGGTGGAAAATTTCCAGTAATGGGCAATAATCGCGCCCGCGAACTATGGCATTGATCGTACAAAAATACGGCGGCTCCTCGGTCGCCAACCCCGAGCGGATCAAGAAGGTGGCGGCCCGCGTGGCCGAATACCGGCGGCGGGGCGACCAGGTGGTGGTGGTGGTTTCGGCGATGAGCGGGGTGACCGACAGCCTGATCAAAATGGCCAAGGAAATCATGCCGCTGCCCAGCGAGCGCGAGATGGACATGCTGCTGGCCACGGGTGAGCAGACGACCATCGCGCTCACGGCGATTTCGTTGCACGCGATCGGCATTCCCGCCGCCTCGCTCACCGGCGCCCAGGCGGGCATCGTCACCGACGGCGTCCACACCAAAGCCAAGATTCAAAACATCACCCCCAAGGCGATTCACAACTTTTTGAACGCCGGCCAGGTGGTGATTGTGGCGGGTTTCCAGGGGCAGACGAACGAGGGGCAGGTGACCACTCTGGGCCGGGGCGGCTCGGATTTGACGGCGATCGCGCTGGCGGCGGCCATCCACGCGGATCTTTGCCAGATTTACACCGACGTCGATGGAGTTTACACCGCCGATCCGCGGCTGGTGCCCAACGCGCGAAAGCTCGAGGAAATCTCCTACGATGAAATGCTCGAGCTGGCCAGCCTCGGGGCCAAGGTCATGCAGTCGCGCTCGGTCGAGTTCGCCAAAAAATTCGGCGTCATCTTTGAAGTCCGGTCCAGCTTAAATGACAATCCAGGAACGATCGTGAAAGAAGAAACCAGGAACATGGAAAGCGTCGTGGTTCGCGGCGTGTCACTCGATAAAAACCAGGCCAAGCTTACGCTGGTCGGCGTGCCGGACAAACCCGGTGTGGCGGCCCACATCTTCAAGGCCATCGGGGATGCCAATGTGAATGTGGACATGATCGTGCAGAACATCAGCCACGGCAGCGGCAAGCCGGCGACCGATCTGTCTTTCACGGTGGATAAACCCGACCTGCTCAAGGCGCGGAAGGTGATCGACTTGCTGCAGGCGGAGGTCGGCTTTGCCCGGGTCATCTCAGCCGAAAACATCGGCAAATTGTCGATCGTGGGCGTGGGGATGAAAAGCCATACGGGCGTGGCCGGCAAGATGTTTGAAACACTGGCCAACGAAGGAGTCAACATCGACATGATCTCGACAAGCGAGATCAAGATCTCGGTGGTGATCGATCTGGCGAAAGCCGAGCAGGCCATCAAAGTGGTTCACGCCGCCTTTCTGGAGTGAGGCGCCGGTTGTTTCGCGGCCTGCCCCTGCTGCTGGCGCTGGCCGGTTCGGCAATGGCGTGCGCCGCCGCGACGACGACGAACGGCTCGGGCTATCTGCCGCTGGTCTCCCCGGCGGCTTCGGGGCTGACCGACATCGCGCTGATTTACCAGGGCGGCACTCACCGTCTGGCGTGGACCGAGGATCAATTCGGTCCCTACGTCAGCCACACCAACCACGCCGGGGCGGAACGCTGGCTTTTCGACGGGTTTTTGTTCATCGAGTTTGCCAACGGCAAGGATCGTGAATACGCCTCGGGCTACCGAAAGCAACCCGCGCGCAAGGAAGAGTGGCAGTGGTTGATCGACCGAAACTTCGCGTCCGACGCCGCCATTCCCGCCCTGGACGCCCGGCTGGGCGCGGTCAGCAAACGGCTGGGCGCGCCGGCTCGTCCGCGCAAGGTGATCCTCACGATGCCCGAGCCGATCGCGGGCCAAACGGATTGGGGGATGATTGGGGAACGCGCGTTGGACTTCACCTTGGCCGCCGATCGGATCGCCGCCTGCCGCTGGCAAGTCGAGGCCGCGCTGGCGAAATGGCGCGCGCAGGCGCCCGCGCATCTGGAGCTGGCCGGATTTTACTGGGTGGCGGAACAAAGCGGGAAAGCGCGCGAGATCCTGCCGTCCGTCGCCAGGATCATCCATGAGGCGGGGCTGCGGTTTTTCTGGATTCCGTATTGGCGGGCGGGCGGGGCGGGCGACTGGGCCGCGCTGGGCTTTGATGCCGCCTACCAGCAGCCCAATCATTTCTTTCATCCCGAGGTCGAGGACGCACGATTGAATCAGGCTTGCGCTTTTGCCCGCGCGCACGGGATGGGGCTGGAGTTGGAGCTGGATGCGCGCGTTCGCCAGGATCTGTTCCGGCCGCGGATTGACGCTTATTTGCGGGTTTTTTCCGAGGAAGGCGTCCGGGACCGCGCCGCCATGGCGTACTATGAGGGGGGCGGCATTTTATTGAGCCTCGCGCGCTCGAATGAACCGGGTCAGCGGGCAATTTACGAGGAAATCGCGGAGTGGGTGAGCGGCCGGCAGGCGCTGGCCGACCAGCGGATTGGCCGGCGCTGAGCATAATTAGCGGGGAGGAGCCGAGAACACCGCGAAGGCCGAGGCCGCTGAGCGGGACCAATCGTGAATCTGGCGCCAAAGAGCTTGGCTCATGAGCTTCTATTATCTTCGCGCATGTTGCTCAGGGGGAAATCCAGGGCAGCTCTCGATCGCCTGGATTCCTTTGGAATCATCATTGGCAACAAAGTAGTTGGCAAAGTTCCCCGGTTGGCGTAGAAGAGAACCGTTCTTTGAAACGCGAGCCCGTGGTGGTTCGCACATAGTCACTGTCTGGCGTCAGGGAACCCCGTGAAATTCGGGGACGGTTGCGCCACTGTAACAGGCTGCAAGCTCCCGGGCGAAAAGGATTCGCCAGCCACTGGGTAACACCGGGAAGGCGGGAGAGCGGTTCAGGCCTGAAGTCAGGATATCGGCCGGGCAGTGCTCGTCGGGCTCCGTGCGGAGCCACTTCTCCGTCAAGAGAAGGATGAGGCCGGCCCGCCGCGCCCGGTGCGCGGGGGATCCGAGGAATGCCTTCATTCTCCGTTTTGCGGGGCTTGAAGGTTTTTTGCTTTCAAGCCCGGCGCTGGTCTCTCAACCAAAACCCCCTGGCAACAGGGATTATTGAAAGATCAGCATGAGATATCTGGGACCTCTGGCGCTGGCACTGGCCGGCTTTGCACTTCCGGCAGCCAACCCGGCCGCCGCGGCCGTCATCGAACAGGACTTTTCCACCGGGCCGGCCGGTTGGAAGTATCACGGCGACACCAACCTTTTCGTTTGGGATTCCGCGAACCGGAATTTGCGAGTGACTTGGGATTCCTCGAAGCCAAACAGTTATTTTTACCATCCGCTCGGCACGCTCTTGACGAAGGACGACCCTTTCAGCCTGGAGTTCGAGCTTGAGCTGGCGGAAATTCAAGCTGGGAGTTTGCAGTTGGCCATCGGGTTCTTGAATCTTGCGGACGCCACCGCGCCCGGCTTTTTCCGCGGTTCCGGCAGCGACAGCCCGAACCTGGCGGAGCTGGATTATTTTCACGAGTGGGCTTCGCTCTCTTCGACGACCAGCGATACCGGTGGGAGAATGCAATTCAAATATCCGGAGCCAGCCACGCTGGCGTTGGGCGCGCGCTACCGGGTGGTGCTCACCCATGAGGCCGGCAGTGGTTTCCTCGAGGGACAGGTGTTTCAGGCCGGAACAGTGGTCGCCAGTTTTACCAATCAATACGCCAACGCGGCGTTCAGCGATTTCCGGCTGGATGCGGTGGCGGTGATGAGTTACAGCGACGAAAATTCATGGGGTTCCAGCCTCTTTGCCCGGGGAGCGGTGGATAGCCTGAAGGCCGTGGTGCCGGATCCTCCGGTGGGGGCGCCGCAAGGCTTGATGGCGGACGGCGCCTGGCAGGTTCGTTTCCCGAGTCAAACGAACTGGATCTACCATTTGGAGCGGACCGTGGATTGGTCGAGTTGGAGTGAACCGGTTGATCCGCAACCGGGGAACGGCAGGTGGCTGACGCTGCAAGATCGGCAACCGCCGGCGAATCGCGCCTTTTACCGCGTGCGGGCGAACCGGCCATGAACGGGCGGGGCCGCAGAGCCGGCTGGACAGACGGCGGACAAGCGCGTCGCGCCCGCGGTTTTACGTTGCTCGAACTGCTGGTGGTGGCCGGCATCATCAGCATCCTTTCGGCGCTGTTGTTGCCGGCGCTGGCCAAGGGGAGGAACTCCGCCTGGCGGATACGATGTGCCGGCCATCTCCGCCAACTTGGCCTGGCCACGGCCATGTACTGGGACGATAACGGCGGACGGTGCTTTCGTTGGCAGGCGGCGGACAATCGGCGGCTTTTTTGGTTTGGCTGGATGGGGGATGGGGCGGAATCGCAACGTGAGTTCGATCCCAGCCAGGGGGTGCTCTGGCCCTATCTCCGCGGCCGGGGGATCGAATTGTGTCCCGCCTTTAACTACGGGAGCGCCGAGTTCAAAGCCAAGGCCGTCGGCGCCGCCTGGGGCTACGGTTACAATTTGTGCCTCTCCGCTCCGCCCCTGGCGGCGGCGGTGAGCAGCCGCGCGATCGCGCGGCCCACCGAGACGGTGTTGTACGCGGATGCAGCCCAGATCAACACCTTCCAGGCGCCGGCCTCGCCGGCGAATCCGAAGCTCGAGGAGTTTTACTACGTCAGCACCAACCGCTTCGAGGCGACAGCGCATTTCCGGCATGGGGAAAAATGCGGGGCGATTTTCGGCGACGGCCATGCGGGCTGGGAAAGAATGCTGGAGGGTTCACTTGATCTCCGGCTGCCGGCGGCGCGAACGGGCCGATTGCCGCCCGGGTTTCTGACCCCCTGAAACGGGCGTTATTTGCGGGCGAAATAAACCACCGCAGGGGGAAGGTTCAGCGGCACGGGGACGGTTCTTAATTTGCTGAAACTGGCCCGGATCTTTTGCCGGTCCAGGAGCGAGTACTGAAACTGGATGTAGATTCCGCCGGGGCGCAGGGCCGAGTGAATGCTGTGAATGAGATTCATGGTTGGCGTCCGGCCCAGGTGCGCCAGCGGGATGCCGGAGACGATGAAATCCGCCAGCGCGTTCTCCTCGCGGAGGCGTTTGAGGAGGCGTTCGGCCGATTCAAGAGCCAAGCCGACACGCCCCTCGAGGCCGTCTTGGTGAATTTTTTCCCGCAGGTCCTTGGCGAGCACCGGATTGATTTCACAAGCGGCGATGCGGGCGCGGGGGCATTTGGCGGCCAGACGCATGGTCAAGGCGCCGTTGCCAGCGCCCAGTTCGATCACCTGCCCGGAGTAGTCGGCGGGGATCGGCGCGATCATTTTGTCCACTAGAAAACGTTGCGAGGGGATGATGGCGCCGGTCTGTCCCTGGCGAATCAAACCGGCCCAAAAAAACCGCCAATACTGTTCTATTGTCATGCCTTTGCCTTGCCGCCTGAACGCGGGAGCCTGAGGGGCAGGAATGGCTCGACCCGAATTGCCTCGCACCGCCGGGGCCAATCACCGCCGGAGACCACCTGTCCCCGGCGCCCCTGATGGACCCGCGAGAATGGCTATTTATCCGACCCGCCAAATCATGACAAGAGGTTTTTTCGGTGAATTTTTTTGGTTTCGGGCAGCCGGGAGCGCCGCGGCGGCCCCTGGAAAATCACGCCTTGAAGCGGTCAGGCGCCGACTTGTTGCCGAAGGGCGGCGGTGATGCGCCGGCTCCACTCTTCCAGCCGGGCGGGGTCCCGGCCCTCGAGCAGCAGGCGGGCCTTGGGCTCGGTGCCCGAGTAGCGCAGCAACACGCGTCCGCCCTGGGCCTGGAGATCTTTCTCGGCCTCCGCCAGCAACTCGGGCACCCGCTCCAGTTCGGCGAAGTCGCGCTTTTCACGCACCACGACGTTGGCGACCAATTGGGGAAACCGGGTCCAGCAACCGGCGAGTTCCGAGAGGCTGCGCCCCTGGTGTTTCATGATGCGGAGGGCTTGCAGCGCGGCCACCAGTCCATCCCCGGTGGTGCTGAAATCCCGGAAGATCATGTGCCCGCTCTGCTCGCCGCCGAGATTGTAACCATGCCGCAGCATCTCATCAATGACGTGCTTGTCGCCCACCGCGGTGCGGACGACCCGCCCGCCCGCCTCGCGAACCGCCGCATCCAGTCCGGCATTGCTCATCACGGTGGCCACCAGAGTTTTTTCCGCGAGGGCGCCCGCGGCGAGCAAATCCAGCGCGGCGATGGCCATCAGGTCGTCGCCGTCGATCAGTTGACCCTTTTCATCGCAAAGCAGGACGCGGTCGGCATCGCCGTCGTGGGCGATTCCCGCGTCAGCCCGGTATTCCCGCACTTTCTGGCAGAGCAGCGCGGGATGCATTGAGCCGCACTCGAGGTTGATGTTTTTGCCATCCGGTTCGTTGCCGCGGGTGATGACTTCAGCGCCGAGTTCGCGCAGGACACAGGGGGAGGATTTGTAGCCGGCGCCATGGGCGCAATCCACCACGATGCGCATTCCCTCGAGGGTCAGCCCGCGCGGGAAGGAGGCTTTGGCGTACTCGATATAGCGGCCGAGGGCGTCGTCGATGCGCACCGCCTTGCCGATCTCGCCGGCGGTGGGGCGGATGTTTTCGATGTCGCCGCTGAAAACCAGCCGTTCAATCTCGAACTCGATCCGGTCGTCCAGTTTGTAGCCGTCGGCGCGGAAGAATTTGATGCCGTTGTCATCGTAGGGATTGTGCGAAGCGGTGATGACGATGCCGGCGTCGGCGCGGAGGCTGCGGGTGACGTACGCCACGCCGGGCGTGGGCAGGGGGCCGATGAAGAGCACATCAACGCCCATCGAGAGAATGCCGGAGGAGAGGGCGTTCTCGAGCATGTAGCCGGAGAGGCGGGTGTCCTTGCCCAGGACAATTTTGTGGCGGCCGCGGGCGCGCGCCTGAGTCTCGAGGTGTTTGAAAACATGACCGGCGGCGCGGCCGAGTTTTAACGCCGTCTCCGCGGTCACCGGCTCGAGGTTGGCGCGGCCGCGGACTCCGTCGGTGCCGAAGATTTTTCTGGGTTGGTTCATGGGCGGGGTGGTTAGCGGGGGAAGATGACCTGCACCTCCTCGGGTTCCACGCGCAGGAGGGTGACCCCGGGGCGGGTGGAGACCTCGACCCGTTTGCGGAGATCGTGCGCGGCGGGGATGCCGGTGAGGTCCACCAGCACATGGATGTCCCGGGCGTCCAATTGAGAGATGAGGCGGGCGTCTCCCTGGACGGTGACATCCACCTCCTTGGGATGCACCCGGACGCTCCGGACATCCTCGGCCGAGGACATCACGATGACGGGGATTTTCGGAAACACCCGCTGCTGCACATTGCCGAGCACGAGCGGGGCGGCGGGCGAGTTGTCCCGCTGAACGGCAAAATTGACCACCATCCAGGTGAGCGATGCCAGCACCAGCGAGAAGAGCTTCAGCCGGAAATCGTGGAGGAACACCTCGCGCAACCAGTGAATCATTTGATGATCCCCGTGGAGGTGGCGGTCTGGGTGGGCGCGTCGGCACCGGTGTTGGCGACTCGCACCGGCCCCGGCGCCGCCTCGCGGGACTGGGCGGGACGGAGCCACCGCAGCCAGGACCGCGAGCGGTTGGCGGGCGTGACAAAGATCGAGGTGAGGAAGGCGCGCAACTCCTCGGCGGTGATGGCCGATTGCAACTCGCCGCGGAACGCGCAGGAGAGGTTGCCGGTCTCCTCGGAGACGATCACCACCACCGCGTCCGTTTCCTCGCTTAAACCGATGCCGGCGCGGTGCCGGGTGCCGAGGGTGGGGCTCAGATCCTGCCGCTGGGTCAGCGGGAAAATGCAGGCGGCGTAGGCGATGCGGTCGCCTTTGATGATCACGCCGCCGTCATGGATCGCGTTGTTGGGAAAGAAGATCGTTTCCAGCATTTCGGGCGTGGCCTCGCAATCCACCACGATTCCCGATTCGACCGCTTCCGGGAGGTGAATGGCGCGCTCGATGGCGATCAGCGCGCCGATGCGGACTTCGGAGAGGCGCTCGACGGTCTTGATGATGACCTCGATGTTTTCCCGTTCCTCGTGGCCGGTGTCAAAGAGCGGCAGGTTGCCAACTTCGGCAAGCATGCGGCGCAACTCCGGCTGGAAAATCACCAACACCGCCAGGACGAAAAAGGCGGAGAACGCGCCCAGCAGGTAACGCAGCACGGTCAACTGCAGAAGAAAACTGAGGAGAACGAACGCCAGAATGACGACGAGAAAGCCCGTCACCACCGGCGCGCCCCGGGTGCCGCGGATGAAGCGCAGGGCATAGTAGATCCCCACGGTGAGGATCAAAATTTCCGTCACCGGCCGCCACAACGCCAATAGATGCTGCCACGTCATGTTTTTCGCCGCGCCAAAATAGCTTCCGTCATGCGCAAGGCCTGGACGGTTGCCGCGACATCATGCGCGCGGATGATTTGCGCCCCGGCTTGCGCCGCCAGGACTGCGCAGGCCAGAGCCGCCGGCAGGCGGCTCGCGGTTTCCCGCCCGCCCGCCTCCGCCAGAAAGGACTTGCGGGAAACTCCGAGCAACAACGGCCTTCCCAGGCGTGTAAAGATGTCCAAGGCTCCCAAAAGCTCCAAATTGTGCCCGGCGGTCTTCCCAAAACCAATGCCTGGATCGAGTATAATTTGTTCCGCGGCCACTCCGCAATCGCGCAGTCGCTGGAATCGCTCGGAAAAGAAATTCCCGACCTCGGCGGTCACGTCGGCATAAGCGGGGGCTAGTTGCATGGTCTGCGGGGTGCCCTGCATGTGCATGCAAACATAAGCGGCGCCGCTCTCCGCCGCCAGCCGCCACATGGCTGGATCCTCGCGCTTGGCGGCCACATCGTTGATGAGGCTCGCCCCGGCCTCCAGGGCGGCGCGCGCCACAGCGGGTTTCATGGTGTCAATCGAGAGGAGCGCGTTGGTCCGAGCCGCCAACCCGGCCAGCACCGGGATCACCCGCCGCAGTTCTTCCGCCTCGGCCACCGGCGCGGCCCCGGGCCGGGTGGATTCTCCACCGATGTCCAGTATTTCGGCCCCTTGCCGAACCAACTCCAGGCCGTGCGCCACCGCCGCCCCGGCGTGCTGGAACTGCCCTCCATCGGAGAAGGAATCGGGGGTGACGTTCACAATGCCCATAACCAGGCACGAACGCGGGAACACCAGTTCGTGCTGCCGGGCGCGTAATTTCATTGGCGGAGACTTCGCCTCAATAAGCGCCGCCTTGGGCCACCTGGATCAGCTCGATTTCGTAGCCCTCGGGCGCGTCGATGAAGGCGATGCCGCTGCCATCGGGCCGCCGATGCGGGCCGTCGGAGTACTTGAGGCCGTGGGTGGCCAGGTGCCGCCCGAATTCCTCCAGGCTGTCCACCTCGAAGGCCAGATGCGTCAAATCCGCCTGCACCTGAACCGGGCCGCTGCCGGGAAAGTGGCAGAGCTCGATCAACTCCTCGCTCTCGGGCGCCTTCAAGAATACCAGTTCCGAGCCGCGCGGAGTCCGGTGCCGGCGCACCTCCTCGAGGCCCAGCACCTCTTTGTAGAATTTCACCGTCCGCTCCAGATCATCCAGGCGGTAGCGGGTATGCAGCAGCTTTTTCGCTTTGGTCATGGGTTCACGATAACGCGTGGCAGCGGAGAGGCAACCGCCAAGTGGCCGCGGATTAATCCGGGATTTCCTCGACCGGGACGGGCGCGGATCGCGCGCGCTTGTTCCAGCGCAATTCGGGAATCAGTACCGCGGAGCCAACCCCGATCAACCCGACGCTGATCCAGCCGAGCATCGAGAGGGGCAAGCGGTTCACGAGTTGAAAAGCGGCCACCGGAGCGATCACCCCCCGCAGTCCCGTGAAGAAGGTATGCACGGACATGTAATCAGCCACCCGATCCGGCGGGGCGAACTTGGTCACCCACAGGCTCCAGGCGACATCGGTGCCGGCGGTGGAGATGCCGAAGAAAACCGCGCCGAGCAGCAGCCCCGCCAGGGTGTCCGTGGTGAAGAAGGCCAGGATTCCCAGCGCGAATCCCAGGTTCAGCGTCAGCCGCAGCACGAAGAAATTTACCTTGTCGAACAGCCGTCCCCAGATCGGGTTCATGAGCAGCCGGGCCAGGTTTGGCACCACTCCGGTGATCAGCGCGATGGCCCCGGCTGTCAGCGGGCGATGGTGCAGCGTCACCCCGTGGGCCGGGTTGGCCAGATACTCCACCCGCAACGGCGCCATCATCAGCATGGCAAAACCGAGGAACATCCAGGCGATGAGTGTTTGGCGGAAGAGCCGGTCGCTTCGCGCGAAGCGCAACGCGTGAAACGGATGCGCGCCGGGCTGCCCGCGCAATGGTCCGGTCGGGCAGCGCGCCAGGCACACCGCCGAAACTCCGAACGCGCCCGCAAACACCAGAAGCAGCCAGCGGAAATACTCCAGATGCGCCGAGAGCAGGCGCCCGCCCAGTTCGCAGAAAATCGCCGCCGTGGCGATGCGGAGCATCATCGCGCGCGCAAAGCGCCGCCCCCGTTCGGCGGAGGGATAATTCTCCTGGTACATTTGCGTCAGCAGAGGCAGGGCCACCGACGAGGCCGCCAGGGCAACCACGCTGCCGATCACGTACACCGGCAGCCGCGGAATGGCTGCTATGAGGATGAAGGTGGCGGCGCCCAGCAGGGCCAGCCGCGAGGCCGCCAACCCCACCGGGACGCCGGCGGCATGGACCCGGGAAACCAGCCAGGGCCCGAGCATCAGGCCGAAGCTCCCTCCGGCCGCGATCATCGCTTTGGAGAATGAGCCCGCGTGGTACCACCGCACCGCAATCAACAGCAAAAACAATTTGCCGGCGCTTTCCAGCACTCCCGCGGCCCCCGCGCGCCAAAGTTCGTTGTGGTAGGTGATCCGGGTGCGCTCGGCGAGGGTCATTCCGATCTCGCGGCGGCTGGCTTCGGTGAGACAATTCGTACCATCCAGCCATGGTTGGACGCTGGCCGGACCGTGTCAAGGTCGGCGCTTAGATTCGCAGGAAGATTTTGCGGCGATACATCCAGAAGAGTATGAACCAATAAGTTCCCAGGACCCCGGCACCCAGGACCAACGGCTGATAAGCGACGCCCGCGAATTGGAAGAAGTTCCGGCCCAGGTGGATTTGCAGGTTTTTCGCGATAAATCCATCGAACAGATGGGCGATCAGGTAGGCGGCGATCGAGTTCATGCCGACGACCACCAGCGGAAAGGCCCAGGCTGGTTTGCCGAGGCAATCGGTTGACGCGTAAAAGAGCGCCAGACCGAGGAGACACCAGCCGCCGCTCCAGAGCACCCAGCCTGGTGTCCAAAGGCGCTTGACCACGGGGCAGAGGCCGAGCCAGCCGCACAACCAACCCGCCGCCAGGGCGATGAGGCCGGCCCGGGCCAGCCACCGGATTTTTTGCGCCGGGGATTGCTCGCCGCGCAGCACGTTGCCGGCGATCAGCCCGAGGATCATAGTGGCCAGGGTGGGGATGAAGCTGAGCGTGGCATAGCCGCCCGGGTTATGGGTGAAGACTTGCTGACGGGGAAATAAGTTCAGGAACCAGGTGTCGAAGGCCCAGGCCAGGTTGCTGTTTTTTTGCCAGTGCGCGGCGAACGCGGCCAGGCCATGGCGTTCGAGCCATCCGGCGGATACGCCGACCCCGGCGTAATCGAAATCGGCGCCGGGGACGGGGTAAAGCGCGAACGCGAGCCAGTAACCGAACAGGATGAGGGCGAAAGCGATCCATTGCTCGCGGACGGGTCGGAAGCCGAGCAGAAAGAGGAAGCCGTAGCCCAATCCAATCTGGGTGAGCGTGTCCTCGAAAGTCCAATAGGTTTGCGAGGCGCCGGTCGAGCGCAGGAAAACCCCGAGCAGGATCAGCAGCAGGGCGCGCCACAGGGCGTGCAGCCACATCCCGCCCGGGTTCTGGCCCCGCGCCCGGCGGCTGGCGATCGAGAAAGGCAGGGCCACCCCGACCAGAAATGAGAACGACGGTTGGATGAGGTCGTGGAGCGAGCAGCCGACCCATTCGACATGGCTTTGTTGCCAGGCGAGCAGGCGCCAGACCGAGGACTGCGGGTTGGCGCCGGACACCCTCGCAAATTGCAACACCTCGCCCATCATCAGCAGCATCACCAGGCCGCGGTAAGCGTCCACGGCCGCGATCCGCCGGGGCAGGGTTCCGGGGAAATCCTGCGTTTTTATTGGCGCCGTCATGTTCGTACGGGAGCGGGGACACTCTGCACCAATTTGCTGCGCCAGGCACGCCTTCTTTTTTCCACGTGAAAAAAACTGCACGGCGCCCGGGTTTTTGCTTTCGTCTGGTTGAGCGCGTCCGGTATGGTGATCCATCTTGTGGCCGAATGAAAACGATTGAACAGCCCGGGGCGGCAACCGAAGCACGCCCGGGCGGGAAGCGGCGCCTTGGCCCGATCGGGGCGATGTTTAACTTCTTCAAAACGGGCGCAGATCAGCCGCTCCTGAACGATCCCGAGCGGATCCGGCGCCTCTACAAGCGGGGCCGCATTTCGGTGTTTCTTTCCATCACCCTTGGCTATGCGCTCTATTACGTGGTGCGCCAGGGGTTTGCGGTGGTGAAAAAGCCGCTGCTGGACGCCGGGATTTTCGACGCGAAACAGGTGGGAGCCATTGGCTCCGTCTTTTTCTTCACCTACATGATCGGCAAGTGTTTCAACGGTTTTCTGGCCGACCGGTTGAACATCAAGCGGTTCCTGGCGGCCGGCCTGTTGTTTTCCTCCTCCGCGTTGGTGGTGATGGGCTTTTCCTCCGGGTTTTATCTCTTCGCCGTCCTCTGGGGACTGAGCGGCTGGTTTCAGACCTTTGGCGCCGCGCCCTGCGTGGTGTCGCTCAATCAGTGGTTCTCGCACAAGGAACGCGGCACCCTGTATGGCATCTGGTTTTCTGCGCACAATATCGGCACTGGGGTTACTTACCTGATCACCGCGGTGATCGTGGTGCAATTGGGCTGGCGCATGGGCCTGATGATTCCGGGTTTGCTCTGCATCGTGGCGTCGTTGTTTCTGTATTATTTCATGTTTGACCGCCCTCAGGTGTACGGGCTGCCGCCGATCGGCGTGTACTCGGGTGAGGAAAGGCACACCGCCGCCAAGCCCGCCGAGAAGGCGCTTTGGAACGATCAATTGCGCGTCCTGCTGCGGCCGGCGGTGTGGATCCTGGGTCTCTCGAGCGCGGCCTGCTACGTTACCCGCTACGCGTTCGAGATGTGGGGGGTGCTATTCCTCACCGAGGCCAAGGGCTACACGCTGCTGGGCGCCAGCGCGGTCATTTCCATCTCGCAATTCGCCGGCATCGCCGGCGCCATCACCTGCGGCCTCATTTCCGACAAATTTTTCAATCATCGGCGCAGCGCTCCCTGCCTGATGTTCGGGGTCATCTTCGTCGCCTCCACGGCTGCTTTCGTCTATACGCCGGCCCGCCACCAGTGGGTGGATTACGTGAGCGCCGCGTTTTTTGGCTACGCCGTTTATGCGCTGGTGGCGTATTTGGGCGGTTTAATGGCGGTCGATCTCTGCCCGCGGAAAGTCACTGGAGCGGTCATGGGCGTGATTGGATTGTTCAGCTACGCGGGCGCTTCGATCCAGGAGTATGTCAGCGGGGCGCTGATCAACTCCAGCAAGCATTTGGTGGACGGGAAGATGCTCTATAATTTTTCGAGCGCGGCGCATTTCTGGGTGATCGCCTCGGTGGGGGCCTGCCTCTTGCCGCTGCTGGTCTGGAACGCCAAACCGCAAATGGAGGTCACGGCCGAGGCGGCTTCGGAAGCGGATTGAGCGACCGGGGAGGCTGGGCTAGGCCCGCGGGCAGCGAACGCCGCGCCGGCGGGATGGTGCGCGATAGAGGGCTCGAACCTCTGACCCCTTCCGTGTCAAGGAAGTGCTCTACCACTGAGCTAACCGCGCCACCGGAATCAACGCCCAATAACTGCTTCATTTTGAGCGCCATGCTCAAAGTATCGGAAATCCGCGCCCGGCACGCAACTTGATTTTGAAAGCCGTTGTTAGACGAATTGTCAGACAGCGCGGAAGTGCTCCTTGCGGTCAGGGGACTTCCCGTTGTCTATGCGTGGCTGCGGCATCTGGACTTGATGCCGGAGGTCGAATCCGATGGGCAAGTGAGGTTGCGCCAGTGCCTCTGAAGCCCGCACTGCCAGCCGCAGCGTACCACGTGGCTGACGTTGTGGTCGACCTGCCAGATGTGCTTGGCCCAATGGCGCTGGAGGGGCGCGGGGATCGTCTGTTACCTGAGACGTGGAGCGGGTGATTCCGAATCACGCGAGCGCGATCATTCCTTGGACACCACGGACAGAAGGAAATGCTCCACCCTGTCACATCGCTATGTTCAAAGCGTGGCTATTCGGCCACAAAATCAGACGCCAGTGCGGCCAACGGCCTCACCAGGCTATGACGCCAATTTGGCCAATGCTATGACGGCAGAAAAGTTCGCAACA
>JBDHQH010000093.1:0-14018 GCA_039806935.1 Verrucomicrobiota bacterium | reverse complement strand
GAATGGCAGCCGAAGCCGGACCTTCCGGCTTGACCGGTTTGATCCGGCAGTCAAGAGTCTCGTATCATGACTATCCTTCGTTGGGGCGCGGTGGTATTTTTGGGCGCCATGCAACTGCATTCCGCCTTGGCCGAACAACCGTCCGACGATCCCGCCCGCGGGGATCCACGCTGTCAAAAAGTGGTGGATTTGGCGGTGGCGGACACGCTGGCCGCTTTTCAGGCCAAGGGGCTGCAATCGAATCAACTGGCCGTCACGCTGGTGGATCTGACCGGGCCCGGGCCGGCCCGGCGCGCGGCCTATCGTGGCGGCGAGCGGATTTACCCCGCCAGCGTGATCAAACTCTTTTATCTGGCGGCCGCCCAGGAGTGGATGGAGCGGGGAAAGATCCAGGACAGCCCCGAGCTGCGCCGAGCTATGCGCGATATGATCGTGGACTCGCTAAACGAGGCGACCGGCTATGTGGTGGATGTGCTGACCGGGACGACGAGCGGCCCGGAGTTGGGGGAGGCCGAGATGGCCGCGTGGTACGAAAAGCGCAACGCCGTGAACCGCTACTTCGCGAGGCTGGGCTACCAGCGCATCAATGTGAACCGCAAACCGTGGTGCGAGGGACCCTACGGACGGGAACTGCAATCGGTGCGGATGCATCAGCCCAATCATCGCAACTGGCTGACGACGGACGCCACCGCGCGGCTGCTCCTCGAAATCGCCACCGGCAAAATCACGACCCCCGCCCGCTGCGGCGAGATGCTGGAGCTGCTGGCGCGGGATCCCTTCGCGAAAGAGGGCAACAACCAGGCGGTCTCCTACACCGGGGCGGCGCTGCCGCCGGGGTCAAAACTGTGGTCGAAAGCTGGCTGGACCAGCGAGACGCGCCACGACGCGGCCCTGGTGGAACTGCCCGACGGGATCAAGTTCATTCTGGTAACCTTCACGGTGGACCACGCCAACGAGCGGGAACTTATTCCGGCGGTGGCGCGGAGCGTGATCCGGGAATTGCGGGCGTCGCGGCGGGAATAGCGGTGGACGGGGACTGTGCGGTGAAACGCACGGTGCGGCGGACGTCCGCGCGAGGCAAGCTGAAAGGCAAGTTTGGAATTGCCTTGGCCGCGCGGATTCATAATCTGTTAGACTTGTTGGGATAGACAAGAGAGAGAATGCGCCAATTCATCACCATCGCGCTCAATGCCTTTATGGAGTTGGTTCGTCAACCGGTGTTTCTGCTGGTGATGACCGCCTCGGTGGTATTTGTAATTTTTCTGGCGACACCGTATTACTTTGCGTTTGGGGACGAGCCGAAGTTAGTGAAGAACAGCACTCTGGCAGTGATGCTGCTGGCCGGCCTGCTGGGGGCGGTGCTGAGCGCCTCGGCGTCCTTCGCGCGCGAGTTGCGGTCGGGCACCGCGCTGGCGGTGCTCTCGAAGCCGGTGGGGCGTGCGCAATTCCTGCTGGCCAAATACGCCGGGCTGGCCCTGGCGCTCACGCTGATGATGTATGTCATTGGTTTGGGCGTGCTGCTGGCCAGCCGCATGGCCTTCGATGCCTACGGCTCGACCGACACCTTCGCGGTGGGCATTTTCATGCTGGGGCTGGCGCTGGCCTTCGCGCTGGGCGGCTTCAGCAACTTCTTCCTGCGCCGGCCGTTTGTTTCGGACGCCGTGTTCAGCGTGGCGTTGATGACGACGCTCGCGTTTGTCGCAATCAACTTTTTCAACAAGGAAGCGCAGCCGCAGGCGTTCGCGGCGGGGGTGGACTGGCAACTGGCGCCGGCCGGGTTGTTGGTGCTGTTTGCGGTCTGGATTTTGGCCGGGCTGGCGCTGGCCTGCTCGACGCGCTTCGACATGATCGCCACGCTGGCGATCTGCTCGGCGCTGTTCCTGTTGGGGATTATGTCCGATTACCTGTTTGGCCGCCCGGCGGCGGCGGGCTCCTGGTGGGGCTCGGCGCTTTACACGCTCACGCCCAATTGGCAGCTTTTCTGGCTCGCGGACGCGCTGGACACAGGCAAGAGCACCTTCAACTGGGGCTATGTCGGCAAGGCCTTTGGCTACATGACGGCATACGTGGGAGCGGCGCTGGCGGTGGCCGTCACGCTCTTCGAGGACCGGGAGTTGAGTTGAGACATCGGGATTTTT
This sequence comes from Verrucomicrobiota bacterium, assembly GCA_039806935.1. Taxonomy (GTDB): domain Bacteria; phylum Verrucomicrobiota; class Verrucomicrobiia; order Limisphaerales; family UBA8199; genus JBDHQH01. The sequence goes on along the minus strand of JBDHQH010000093.1, from coordinate 11,880 downwards.
GAATGGAACGAAACACGCATAAAAATGGACTGGTCAATCTGCTGATCGCCCTGGGGGCCGGGGTGGCCGCCTTTGCCGCCGCTCGCTACAGCCATTCTCTGGCGGGCCTGGTCGCCTCCGTTTATCTGGGGCTGGGCGCCCTGGTGGCGGCGGTGAGCTGGTTTCAAACCCGGCTCGAGGATCGGGAACGGCTCGAACGGCTCGAACTCGATGAGCTGACCCGTAGCCGAACCGGCAGTACCCTGTTTGAGGCCAAAGACGCCGAGGCCTTTCCAGCGCGGCGGGCGCGCGAGCAATTCGAGCGCTTTTTCGTGCCGATTTTCACCGTATTGCTCTGCCTGATCCAGGCGGGCGGCGCCTATTTCCTCTGGCGCTGGCTGGCGAAGCCGGGCACCGCCGCCACGCTCCAGGAACCGATGGCCGGGATGTTCCTTTTTTTCCTGTTCGCGCTGGTGCTCTTCATGGTCGGGCGGTTCGGAGCCACCTTCGCGCGGCTGCGCAACCAGCGGCTGCTGCGGCCTTCCTCGAGTTACTTGCTGTTGAACGCCCTGCTCTGCGCGGTGGTGGCGGTGGGCATCATCCTGGTCCAGTCGGGCTTTCCCCGGGCCGATCTGTATGTCGCGTTTGTCTTGTGTGGGTTGCTCGGCCTCGTGGCGCTCGAGACGCTCGTGGCCCTGGTGCTGGAGATTTACCGTCCCCGGGTCAAAGGCAAGATTGAGCGGCCGCTCTACGAGAGCCGTCTGGTGGGCCTGCTCGGCCAGCCGGAGGGGCTGATCACCACCGCGGCGCAGGCGATTGATTATCAATTTGGGTTCAAAGTTTCCGAAACGTGGTTTTACAAGTTTTTCATCCAGGCGGTGTTGTGGTTGGCGCCGTTGCAACTGGCCGTGCTGGTGCTCTCGACCTGCGTGGTGATCATCGAGCCCGGCGAGCAGGGTTTGCTCGAGCGGTTTGGCAAGCCGGCAGCCACCGGACAGCCTCTCAACGCCGGGCTGCATTTCAAGGCCCCCTGGCCCGTGGACCAGGTCTATCGCTTCCGCACCGAGCAGATTCAAAGCGTCCAGGTCGGCTCGGTGCCCGAGCACGACGACCACCGAGAGACGGTGGTGCTCTGGACCGTCTCGCATAGCCGGGAGGAGAATTTCCTGGTAGCCAACCGGGATTCCGCCGCCCTCGAGCAGGCCGGCGAGACGGGCGGCAAACGCACCCCGCCGGTGAGCCTGCTGACGGTAAGCATCCCGGTGCAGTTCCAGATCACCAACCTGATGGACTGGGCCTACCGGAACGAAGACGCGCCCGCGCTGCTGCAGGATCTGGCGACGCGCGAAGTGGTGCGCTACCTGGCCGGAGTGGACATGAACCACATCATGGCCGGCGGCCGGGCGGACGCCTCGGCCGAGCTGCAAAAGCTGATTCAACGCTCGGCGAACGAGCGCGCTCTCGGGGCGCGCATCATCTCCGTGGGGCTGCAGGATCTGCACCCGCCGGTGAAAGTGGCGCCGGACTATGAAAAGGTAATCTCTGCCCTGCACAGCAAGCAGGCGAAAATCCTGGCCGCGCAAGCGGACCAAATCCGGACCAACTCGATGTCCGCCGCCGCGGCCGCGGCGGTGTTGGATCAGGCGCGGGCCCAACGCGTGGCCACCGAAGTGCGCGCGGTCTCGCAGGCAGGCCTGTTCACCAATCAAATCCCGGCGTATCAAGCCGCGCCGGAGGTGTACCGGCAGCGCCAGTATCTCGAGACCTTCGCCCGCGCCACCGGCGGCGCGCGCAAATATGTGCTCCTGACCACCAACACGCATGACGTCATCACCTTCGATCTTCAGGAGTCGATCGCCCGCGACATGCTCAACCTGAACATCGCGCCGGCGAAAACCCCCTAAGTATTTCAACACCATGAAAAAGAATCCATTGACCCTCGCCGTCGGGATCCTCCTGATCCTGATTGTCGGCTTGCTGCTGTTCGTCTTCCAGGTGCGCCAGTCCGAGGTGGCGGTCGTCACCACCTTTGGCAAAGCCACGCGGCCGATCACCGACGCCGGGCCGCATTGGAAATGGCCGTGGCCGATCCAGAAGGTGTATAAATTCGACCAGCGGGTGCAGAACTTCACCGAGGATAAACTCACCGAGGGCCTGACTCAGGACAGCTTTAACCTGCTCACCTCGGTGTACGTGGGCTGGAAAATCACCGATCCGACGGCGTTTTTCCCGCGGTTTGCCGGCGGCGACGATCCGATCGTGGAGGCCGAGCGGGTGCTCGAACGCACGGTGGCCAACGCGAAGGCCGCGGTGGTGGGGCAGCATCCGCTTTCGGATTTCCTTTCCCCCGGCCAGCACAACCAGTTCGCCGCCATCGAGGAGGAAATCCTGGGCATCGTCCGCCGGGACGTTCAGGCGAACGACTACGGGCTGGAAATCGAATTTCTCGGCATCAAGAAGCTGGGGTTGCCGGAGAACGTCACCCAGTCGGTGTTCGAGCGGATGACCTCGGAGCGGCAGGTTTTGATCAGCAAGTCGCAATTCGAGGGCGAGGCCGAGGCGCAAAAAATCCGCTCGGAGGCCGACCGCAAAGCGGCCGAGACGCTGGCCAACGCCGAGGGGCAGGCCACGCAGATTCGCGGCAAGGCGGAGGCCGAGGCGGCGAAATACCTGGCGGTGTTCCAGCAAAACCCGGAGCTGGCCAATTTCATCTTCCGGCTGAACGCGCTGGAAGGCTCGCTCAAGGATCGTTCCATTCTGATCTTCGATCAGCACACCCCGCCCTTTGATCTGTTCCGGGGCGGCTTTGGCGCGAAGCCTTCCACGCGGTAAAACCTGGCGATTATGGCTGAACTTCATCCGCACGAAACTTCGCGCGGCCCGGCGGGGCCGGAACACCCGATCGACGCCGGCTCCCAGGCGCTCTCCGAAGCGTTGCGCGGGAGTTTCGGCATCGTCAAAGTCGTCATGGTGCTGCTGGTGCTGGTGTTCCTCGGCTCCGGCATCTTCACCGTGGGCCAGCAGGAGCGGGCCATCAAACTGCGCCTGGGCAAAGCGGTCGGCCAGGGGGAAAAGGCCCTGCTCGGGCCGGGCTTGCACTGGTCTTTCCCCTACCCCATCGAGGAGTATGTGAAGGTCTCCGTGTCGGGCGTCAAACGCGTGAGCTCGAGCGTGGGCTGGTACGCGGTGACTCCCGAGCAGGAATTGTCCGGCCAGTTGCCCCTGGCCGGGGCCACCCTGAACCCGGCGGTGGACGGCTACGCGCTGACCGCGGACAACAACATCATCCACACGCGCGCGACGCTCACCTATCATATTTCCGAGCCGGTGCGCTACATCTTCAACTTCGTGAACGCCTCGAACGCCATTCAACTCGCCCTGGACAACGCGCTGCTCTACGCCGCCGCCCGGTATCCGGTGGATGAGGCGCTGACGCGCGACGTCGCCGGCTTCCGCGAGATGGTGCGGAAACGGGTGACGGAACTGGTCGAGGGCCAGGATCTGGGGATTGTGGTCGAGGATTGCCTGGTGCAAAGCCGACCGCCGCGGCAGTTGGAGGACGCCTTCAACAATGTGCTCCGCGCGGAGGTCACGCGCAGCAAGGTGCTCAACGAGGCCCGCAGCCACGAAAATCAAGTGTTAAGCAAAGCGAGCGCCGACGCCCAATCGCGCGTCAACACCGCCGAATCCGACCGGGCGCGGCTGGTGGCCGAGATCTCCAGCCGGGCCGAGCAATTCCAGGAATTGCTGCCCCAGTACCAGGCGAACCCGGATTTATTCGTCCAGCAACGCCTGACCGAGACCCTCGGGCGCGTGCTGACCAACGCGCAGGACAAGATCTTTTTGACCGAGGGCGCGGACGGCAAGAGCAAGGAGCTGCGCCTGCTCCTCAACCGCGAGGCGCCGAAAAAGACCGAGGAACCGAAATCGTAACATGCAAGTCACTTCCTTATTGAGCCGCCAGGAGCACGACTCCAATTGCTCGTCCTGCGGGCATGATCACGAGCACGCGCCGGCCCGCCTCTGGCAAACGCTGCTGGGCGTGGTGTTTGTGCTCAACGCGTTTCTGGTGGACTGGATCTTCTCCCAGGGGCATGCCATCGCCAGCGCCAGCGCCTTCGTCGGCGCCATCGTGCTCGGCTACCCGATCGTCTGGACCGCCATCAAGGACATCCGCCGCGGCGTCCTGAGCATCAATGAACTGGTGGCCATCGCCGTGCTCGCCGCTTTCGCCTCCGGGGATTACAAGACCGCCGGAGTGGTCGCCTTCTTCATGCTGATGGGCGAAATCATCGAGACCCGCACGGCCGAGGGCGCCCGCGCTTCGATCGAATCCCTCATCCGCCTGACTCCGACCAAGGCCCGGCGGATCACTCCCCAGGGCGAGGAGGAAGTCCCCGCCAGCAGCCTGGCGGTGGGCGATGTGATCCGCATCCGGCCGGGCGACAACGTGGCGGCGGACGGCGTGATCACTTCGGGCCGGGGTTCCTTCAACCAGGCGACCATCACGGGCGAATCGCTGCCGGTGGACAAGAAACCGGGCGACGAGGTCTTTGCCGGCACGCAAAACCTGACCGGGATGCTGGAAATCCAGGTCAGCCGGGCCGGACAGGAAACGACGTTGGGGCGGGTGCGCGAGCTGATCCTGGCGGCGGAGAAAACCAAGCTGCCGCTGATGAAGATCGTGGACCAGTACATGGGCTTTTACACCCCGCTGGTATTGGTGATCGCGGCGCTGGTGTGGGCGTTCACCCGCAATCTGAACAATGTGATTTCGGTGATCATTTTCAGTTGCCCCTGCGCCTTCATTCTGGCGACGCCGACGGCCATGGTCGCGGCGCTTTCGGCGGCCGCGCGCCTGGGCATCTTGATCAAAAACGTCGCGGACATTGAACTGGCGGCGAAGCTCAACGCTTTCGTCTTTGACAAGACCGGCACGCTGACCACCGGCGAGCTGGCGGTGAGCCGCCTGGCCCCCCTCGGCGACACCAAGCCCGCCGAGTTGCTGCACCTGGCGGCCTCCGGCGAGAAATACAGCAATCACCCGACGGCCAAGGCGCTGGCTCAACTGGCGCGCGAGGCGGGGGTGGCACTGACCGAACCGAAGGATTTCTCAGAATCCGCCGGACGCGGCATCCAGGCGAAAGTGAACGGCGCGACGGTGCTCGTCGGACGCGCGCAATGGTTGCGGGACCACGGGGTGAAAGAGGACTTTCTTCCGACGGTGGATCTGAACGAGACCGAAGGCTGGAGCTTGATTTTTGTGGCGCGCGACGGCCGCTGCATCGGCTGGGTGGGTTTGCAGGATCAGACCCGCGCCGAGGCGCGCGAGGCCCTGGCGGAATTGCGGGAGAACGGCGTGCGGCGCATTGCCATGGTTTCCGGCGATCGCCAGCCGGTGGCCACCCGGGTGGCCCGGGAGATCGGCTGCGAAGAGGCCCGGGGCGACTGTCTGCCGCAGAATAAAGTCGAGCTGGTCCGGTCGATCACCGCCAAAGGTTACAAGGTGGCCGTGGTGGGCGACGGCGTGAATGACGCGCCGGCGCTGGCAGCGGGAGATATTGGCATTGCGATGGGCGCGGCCGGCAGCGAGGTGGCGATTCACAGCGCGACGATCGCGCTGATGAACAACGACCTGCGGCGGCTGCCGTTCCTGGTGAAGCTCTCGCGCGGCACCCGCGCGGTCATCAACCAGAATTTCCTCTTCGGCGTGGTTTTCATCATTGGCGGCATTACCCTGTCGGCCTTGAGCTACGTGCCGCCGGTGATCGCGGCCGCCATGCACACGGCCAGCTCGCTGATCGTGGTGTTCAATAGCGCCCGCCTGGTGCGCAAAGGCGAGGAACTCGAACATTATCAACCCGCGTCCGCGCCGGAGCTCCCGGCGCCGCCGGCTCCAGCGCCGGAATGGACGATGAAACCCGCGTGAGCCCGGCCCTGTCACGCGTATGACCGCCGCCTCCATCCCCGCCCGCCCGCCCGCCGCCGCGCGCTCCTCCGCCGGGGGCGAAGTGGTGGTGTCCGTCCGCGGGTTGACCAAGATTTTCAAGGACTTCTGGGGCCGTCCGAAAGCGCGGGCGGTGGACGACGTCGATTTCGACGTCTGCCGCGGCGAGGTCTTCGGCTTGCTGGGGCCGAACGGCTCGGGCAAATCCACCACGGTGAAAATGCTCCTGGGCCTGCTGTACCCGACCCGGGGGCACATCGAGGTGTTTGGCCATTCGCCGCGTCATGTGCCCACCAAGGCGCGCATCGGCTACCTGCCCGAGGAAAGCTACCTCTACCGCTATCTGAATTCGCGCGAGACGCTGGACTTTTTTGGCAATCTCTTCGAGCTGCCGAAGGCGGATCGCCACGCCCGCACCGAGCAGTTGCTCGAGATGGTGGGTCTGAGCCAGACACGGCTGCGCGCGGTGGGCGAATTCTCCAAGGGCATGCAGCGGCGCATCGGACTGGCGCAGGCCCTGATCAATGACCCGGATCTCATCATCCTGGATGAGCCGACCTCGGGCCTCGATCCGATCGGCTGCCGCGAGGTCAAGGACTTGATCACCGCCCTGGCCCGGCGCGGCAAGACCGTCATCCTGAGCAGCCATTTGCTGGCGGACGTCGAGGATGTCTGCGATCGCGTGGTGATTTACTACGGCGGCAAAATCCAGGCGATGGGACCCTTGCGCGAGTTGCTGGCAACACCCGACGCCATCCGCATCACCACCCCCGCCCTGCCGCGGGAGACGCTGGAGCGGGTGCTCGCCATCCTCCGGCGCGACGTGGACGAATCCCGCGTGCTGGTGGATACCCCGACGCAAAATCTGGAGCGTTATTTCCTGGACGTGGTGGATCGGGCGCGGAAGGCCGCCGCAGCCACCTCCGGCGCGACTTCCGGCGCCCGTGTGGCGGAGTACCTCCGCGCCGACGCGGAACCGGCGGCGGCTGGGGATCGCATCCTGGAGCGGCTGGCGACGGCGCCCGCCCCTGCGGCCCCGGCCCCGGCCGCAGCCGCGCCCGCCAATCAGGAACGGCTCGAGGCCTTGACCCAGGCGGCCCCGCCCGCTCCCGCGGCGCCCGGCCCGGCGCCCGCAGCGGCCGATCTGGCCAAAGCGGACGAGAAGCTCGCCAGCCTGGTGCGAAAGAATCCGTGATGCAAAAAGTCGCCGCGATTGCCTGGCTGACTTGGAAAGCCGCTTTTCGGGTTCGCCTGTTTCTGGTGCTGGCGGTCCTGCTGCTCGGCGCGGTGGTGGCGCTGCCCTTGCTGCTCAAGGACGACGGCACCGCGCGCGGCTTCACCCAAATCCTGCTTACTTACACCCTCGCCTGCATCAGCGCGTTGCTCGGGCTCTCCACCCTCTGGCTGGCGTGCGGGACGCTCGCCCGCGAAATCGAGGATTGCCAGATGCAGGTGGTGGCCGCCAAACCGATCGCCCGCTGGCAAATCTGGCTGGGCAAATGGCTCGGCCTGCTGGCTCTCAACGCCGCGCTGCTCGCGCTCGCCGGCGGGGGCGTCTATGCCCTGCTCCTCCAACGCGCCAAACACCTGCCCGCCGCCCAGCAGGACGTGCTGCAAAATGAGATCCTGGTCGCCCGCGGCTCCGCCCGGCCCGCGGACCTGACCGCGGACGTGGACGCGGAAACCGACCGGCTGCTGAAAGAACGCTTGCGCAACACCCCGGCCTCGGGCGCCGATCTCGCCGAGGTGCGGCGGCAAATCAAGGAACAGGTGAAAGCCGAGTTTCAACTGGTTCCGCCCGGCTACACCCGGCAGTGGCAAATCGACCTCGGGTCGGCTCGGGAGTATCTGCGGGATCGGCCCCTGTTTCTGCGCGTCAAATTCAACGCCGCCCAGCAGCATCCCTCGGGCACCTGGGACGGCGCGTGGCGCGTCGGGGTGCCGCAGCGGACGAGGCTGTGGCAAAGCGAGTTGCTAAGCCTGGCGCCCGATACCTTTCATGAGCTGCGGCTCGAGCCCAACCTCTTCGATGAAAACGGGGTGCTGACGGTCGCGTTCCTCAATCCCAACCCGGCCGCGTTGCTCTTTCCCCTCGAGGACGGCATCGAGGTGCTCTACCGCGAGGGCGGTTTCGGGCTGAATTTCACCCGGGGCCTGGGCATTATTTTTTGTTGGATGGCCTTGCTGGCCGCGGTCGGCCTCGCCTCGTCCAGTTTCCTGTCCTTCCCGGTGGCGGCCTTTTTCGCGGTGGGCCTGCTTACGGTGGTCTTCTCCAGCGGCACGCTGGCCAACGCGGTCGCCGAGGGCACCATCGCGGATTACGACGCCGAGCACGGCACCAAGGGGCATTCGCCCGCCGATTATGTCGTGATTCCCACTTTCAAAGTGGTGTTGAAGCTGGTGGGCCTGGTGAAGGGCTTTTCTCCGGTCGAATCGCTCAGCACCGGCCGGAGCGTGACCTGGGGGCAACTCGGGCTGGCCTTCGCCCAAATCGTCGTGCTCATGGGCGGCGTGTTCGCCGTGTTTGGCATCACCGTTTTCACGCGCCGCGAGCTCGCCGCGGCGCAGGGAACCCAGTGAAGCATGCATGCCCGCGTTAAAAAAATCGCTTTGCTGCTGCTGGCCGGCGGACTGCTGCTGGCCGGTTCCCGCCTGCAAAAATCGCTCAACCAGGACCGCGACACCCTCGGACTGACGCGGGTGGAGACCCTCGAAAACGCGCCGCCCATGCTGGCCTTCACCACCGTCGCCCTGGGCGGGTTCCGGGGGCTGATTTCCAACCTGCTCTGGATTCGCGCGAACGAGCTGCAGGAGGACGACAAATTCTTCGAGATGGCTCAACTGGCCGATTGGATCACCAAGCTCGAGCCGCATTTCGTCCAGGTCTGGCTCGTGCAAGCCTGGAACATGGCCTACAACATCTCCGTCAAATTCACGGATTTCGAGGACCGCTGGCGCTGGGTCCAGCGGGGCGTCGCGTTGTTGCGGGACCAGGGCCTGGCGTATAACCCCAATGAAATTCTGATGTACCGCGAGCTCTCGTGGCTCTTCCAGCATAAAATTGGCGACAACCTCGACGACGCCAACATGCTCTACAAGCAGCGGTGGGCCAACGAAATGGCCGAAGTGTTCGGAAAAAAGACGCCGAACCTCGAGGAATTGCTGCACCCGCAAACCGCCGACCAAAGCAACCGGGTCCAGCTCCTGAAAACCAAGTACAAGATGGATCCGGAGTTCATGCAGGAGGTCAATGAACGCTACGGACCGCTCGAATGGCGCCTGCCGGAGTCACACGCGGTCTATTGGGCGGCCGAGGGCCTGAAAGCCGCCCGGCTGAACCCCGCCAAGGTGAAACAGGATGACCTGCTCACGCTCCGGCGCTCGATCTATCAATCCATGCAGATGAGCTTCCGGCGCGGGCGGCTGGTGGCGAATCCCTTCACCCGGGTGTTTGAGTTCGGCCCCAACCTCGACATCATTCCCAAGGTCAGCGCCGCCTACGAGGAGGCCGCCGAGGAAGACCAGCCCAACCGCGACCACATCCTCCGCGCGCACCGCAACTTCCTCCGCGACGCCGTTTATTTCCTTTACTCCCATAACCGGCTCGCGGACGCCGCGAGGTGGTACAAGTATCTGGCGCTGAAATACCCCGATAAATCCTTGCTCGACGGCCGGCCCGAGTCCTTCCCGCGCACGCTCACGCTCGACGAATACGCGGTGGCGCGCGTGCAGGAGGACGTGAACGAAACCTCGCGCGACCGGGTGAAGTCGGCGGTCGAGGGCCTGATCATCAACGCCTACACCAGCCTGTTGCTGGGCGAAGACGACCGCGCGGCCGGCTTCAAGCTGCTGGCCGGCAAGCTGCTCGATACCTATCACGCCAAAATCTCCAAAGAACGCCAGGAGGCCATCGGCCTGGGCCATCTGGAGGACATCCAGCGCGAGATGCTCGGCCGGCTGCTGGATCCCGAGCACGGCTTGGAGCCGGAGGCCCGCGCCACCCTGCGGACCAAGCTGGGCCTGCCGCCCGAGACCGTCGCGGCGGCCGCCGCGCCCGCGGCTTTGGCGGGCGGCACCAACGCGCCCGCCGCCGGACCCATCAAATAGGCTTCGCGATCAGATCGTACGTGGTGTGGCCGGCCACCCGCACCCGCGCAAATTCTCCCGTCGGCAGATCGCCCCGCACATACACCCGGCCATCAATGTCCGGCGCGTCCGCCTCGCTCCGGGCCGCCAGATAGCCGCCGCCCAGCCGCTCCCCGCCCGGCTCGGCGGCGCGGATCAGCCCGTGCTCCCACGAGCTGATCCGCGCCTGCCGGAGCTGCCCGGCGCTGGCCCGGCCCTCGACCAACACCCGCAATTCCCGGCCCACAAAACCCGTCGAAATCTCCTCGGCGATTTCCCGCTGCACCGCCATGGCGCGATCCCGGCGTGACCGCCGGATCCGCCCGGGCACCTGGCCCGCCATCCTCCCGGCGCGCGTGCCTTCCTCGCTGGAATAAGCGAAGATCCCCAGCCGCTCAAAACGGGCGCGGCGGATGAACTCCAGCAACGACTCGAAATAGGCCTCGCTCTCACCCGGAAAACCGACAATGAAAGTGGTGCGCAGCGCAATCCCCGGCACCCCCCGCCGGATGCGCCCCAGCAAATCCTCGATGTATTCCCTCGAGGTCTCCCGCCGCATGCGCTCAAGCATGCTCTCGTGAATGTGCTGCAAGGGAATATCCACGTAGCGCGCCACCTTGGGACACTCGCGGATGGTTTGAATCAGCTCGTCGGTCCAATGCGCCGGATGCGTGTACAGCAGCCGGATCCAAAAATCCCCCGGCAGGGCGTTCAACTCCCGCAGCAGCGTGCAGATGTTTTCCGCGTCCGCAGGCGCCGCGGCGAGCGCCGAGCGAAACCGCTCGGGCGCGGCAATCGCCCGCGAATGATTCGGGCGCAAATCCAGGCCGTAGTACGTGGAATCCTGCGAAATGAGGTTCAGCTCCCGCACCCCCTCCGCCAGCAACGCGCGCGCCTCGGCCAGGAGATCCGCCTGCCGCCGGCTGCGATGCGAGCCGCGCATTTGTGGAATGACGCAAAAGCTGCAAGGATGATTGCAGCCCTCGGCGATTTTCAGGTAGGCATAGTGACGCGGCGTGAGCCGAAATCGCGGCGTGGCGTAATCGGGAATATAGGTGGGGCGAAGATGGATCTCGTGGATCGGCGGCGGCGCCGCGGCCGCGAGCGTCTTCCGCGTGCGGCCGAAGGCGGCAGTGCCCCGCAGACTCGCCCCGGCCTCCCCAGGCCCATGGGCGACCGCTGCGAGCCGGCCCTGGATCTTGGCTTTTCGGGATGCCGCGCGCCCGGAAACAGCGCCCTGCGCCGTCGCGCGCCGCACCCGGGCCTCCCGCACGATTTCTCCAATCCTGGCGACCTGGTCGATGCCCACGAACGCATCAACCTCGGGAAACAACTTCGGCAACTCGGCCCGGAAGCGCTGCGACAGGCAACCCGCCACCACCAGCGCCTGCCCGCGGTTCTGCGCCTCCCGGACTTCGGCCGATTCGAGAATGGCATCCACACTCTCCTCCTGCGCGGAATCAATGAAAGCGCAGGTGTTCACGATCATGACCTCCGCCGCCGCAGCCTCGTTGGTGATTTCCATCCCCGCTTTCAACAGCGAGCCCAGCATGATCTCCGCGTCCACCAGGTTTTTGGCGCAACCCAGCGAAATAATGCCCACCCGCAACGGGCGCTCTGGCGAATCCTGTTTCATCAAATAAACGGGCAGCTTACCCCATCAGAAAAGCCCGGGCAACTCGTGCTCACGCGTGCATGAAGGCGAAAACCACCACCCGGCCCGGAAGCACCGACAAGGAAAACCGGGGCAAATAGCCGCGCAGGAACGAACGTCCAGACGAATGAAACACCCTGCGCCACCTTCCCCAGCCCGCCAACGCAGCGGCCGC
>JBDHQH010000092.1:0-14091 GCA_039806935.1 Verrucomicrobiota bacterium | reverse complement strand
AGCGCCGGCAGCAACATGGCCGCCAAAATCGCGATGATTGCGATCACGACGAGCAACTCAATCAGGGTGAAGCCTTTACGATGCTCCGAACGTGAACGCGTTAAGATGGGGATTTTCATACACTGCTTGATTTTTGGGGATGGTGGGACTGCTCGCAATTGGGTTGGCCGGAATTTACTATGCGCCAGCTTTCCCGGCGTACCCGAGACTGCGGAAACCGACGATGGATGACGGTCGCAAACTGGCATAGTTAACGCACTAGGTTTTATCGGATGGACCAATCGATGTCAAGGGTTTTGAAAAAAATTTCGGATTTTTTTCCCGCGGTCGCAAGTCCCTGTAGCCCAGTGTGCTGTCTCGATTTCCCGCGGAAAGCGCCGGATGCCAGGCCGGGGCCGCGAGCGCCAAAGACGAATTAAACAGGCTAAATCGCATGGCCAACGGCTCTTGTTTAACCGTTAAACCGAAAACTGTCAAAGGTTTTTGAGGCCGCAACGAAGAAGATTCGGGTGAAAAACAAACCCGGCCGAGAGGTCCGCCGCGCCGCGTGACGCGTAAACGCGCGGGAGGCGCCGGCTCAGGCCGCGAAGTCCTCAGGTGGCCCGCACGCGCAAGGCGCGCAGGACCTCAAGCATTTCGCCGGCGGTTCGGACGTTGAGTAAGGTGTTGATTTGCCGCTGGTCCTGCGCGAGGCGGGCCAGCGAGGAGAGCAAATGCAGGTAGCTGGTGGCGTCCGTGGCGGGCACGGCGAGGAGAAAAATCAGGCGCACCGGAGACGCGTTTCCAGCCCCCCAGGCCACCGGCGCGGGTGCGCGCCCGAGGGCGAACTGGAGCTGCCTCACACTGGGCAGCCGGGCATGCGGAAAAGCCAGGCCGGTTTCGACCGCCGAACTGGCGAGCAACTCGCGGTTCAGGGCCGAGTGGTACAACGGCAACACGTCTTTGACGCAGCCGTATCTTTGCAGCGCCTGGCTTAATTCCCCCAGGATGCCCGCCGCGTCGCGTTCCCGCAACTCGGGAACAATCAGATCGCGGCGAGTGAAATCGGCAAGAAAAACCGGCGCTACGACGTTCAGTGTCGCATCAGACAGCATTGGCCACAGCCTTGCGTTTGCGCTTGGGAGCCGGAGCGGGTTTGGCGGCGGCCACATGCTCGACGAACTGGCTTTCCGCCGGAGGCGGCAGATAGAGGTAGCGCCCGCAACTGTCGCAGAGCTGAATATCCTGCGCCTGCATCAGCGTATTGATGGTTCCGATCGGCAGCCGCATGTGGCAGCCCGTGCAGGTCTGGTTGCGCACCACCGCGACACCCTTTTTCCCCCGAGCAATCAGCCGATCATAATGCCCCATGATTTGCGCCGGCACCTTGCCCCGAAGCTCCTGAATTTCCGTCTCTGTGCCCTTTGCGTCCCCAAATTCGATAGCTTGAAGTTTTAACAGTGTTTGCAAGAGGTCAGTCAACATAGTAGGTCGTTTGCTGCTATATTTGTGCCAAAATCTCATCATGCGTCGCAACCTTTTGCGAATCAGCAATATATAAATATAAGATGATCTGTCAATTTAAATTGAGGTTTGTGTTTTTGAGCAAATTTTGCACTTTGAATAATGGCCATGTGCAGGGGTTTATCGAGCGGCTGGAACTGTTCCTTTTCCATCTTCCCGTTTCCACTTTTCCCTTCTCCTCTTTTCATCGGGCCGCTTGGTGCCTTGCGTCCGGAATAGTCCTTCTTTAGGTTCAAGCATGGCTGTGACGGAACCTCTGGGGGCAGACACCCACTCATCTTCAACGACGCGGGGCGGCGCTGACGGGCGCGAAACCGATAGTTTCGCCCGCCGGCATATCGGCTCAAACGCCGCGGAGACGAGCGAAATGCTGCGCCTGCTCGGCTTTGCCTCGCTGGAGGAGTTGATCGACCGGGCATTGCCGGGGCCGATTCGCGCTCCATCGCCTTTGCGCCTGCCGGCCGGCCGGAGCGAGCACGAAGTTCTGCGGTTGATCCGCGAGGTCGCTGAGGAAAACCAGGTATTCCGCTCCTTCATCGGCATGGGATATTACGATTGCGTCACCCCGGCAGTCATTCAGCGAAACGTGATCGAGAACCCCGGATGGTACACCCAATACACCCCTTATCAGGCGGAGATCGCTCAGGGGCGGCTCGAGGTTTTGTTGACCTTCCAAACTCTGGTGAGCGACCTCACCGGTCTGGAGATCGCCAATTCCTCGCTGTTGGATGAGGCCACAGCGGCGGCGGAAGCCATGACCATGTTTCACGGCCTCAAGCCCGAGCGCCGGCGATTCTTCGTCTCCTCAGCCTGCCACCCGCAAACAATTGCGGTCGTGCGGACGCGCGCCCGGGCGCTCGAGCTGGAGGTGGAGGTCGGCGATCACGAGACCTTCCCGTTTTCCGAGACGGTGTTTGGCGCCCTGGTGCAGTACCCGGACACCTTCGGGAGGATTCATGATTACGAGGAGTTCACCCGGCGGGCGCATGCCGCGGGCGCGCTGGTGGCGGTGGCCGCCGACCTGCTGAGCCTGACGCTGCTGCGGCCCCCGGGGGAGTTCGGGGCCGACGTGGCCCTGGGCAGCGCGCAGCGTTTCGGCGTGCCGCTCGGGTTTGGCGGCCCGCACGCCGCCTTTTTCGCCACTCGCGACGCCTATAAACGCCAGATGCCGGGCCGCATCGTGGGGCTCTCGCGGGACGCGCGCGGCCGCCCGGCTTTCCGTCTGGCGCTCCAGACTCGCGAGCAACACATTCGCCGGGAGAAAGCCACCAGCAACATCTGCACCGCCCAGGCGCTGCTCGCCAATGTCGCGGCGCTCTACGCCTGCTATCACGGCCCCGCGGGTCTGACCCGCATCGCCCGGCGCATTCACCAACTCACCGCCGCGCTGGCCGCCGGGCTGCGCCGGCTGGGCGGGGAGCTCGGCTTTGCCCCGGACGAAAATCCCCCGTTTTTCGACACCCTCGTCGTCCGGCTCGAGCCGGCGCGCCAGGCGCGCGCGCTCGCAATCGCCCGCGCGCACCGCCTCAATTTCCGAGTGATCGACGAGCGCGCGCTCGGGATTTCCCTCGATGAAACCACGTCCGCGGAGGACGTCGAGGAGATCTGGCGGGTTTTCAACGAGGACCAGCCCGCGCCTTTCCGGCTCTCCGGGCTTGAGCCAGTGCCGGCCGCCTTCCCCGCCCCGCTCGCGCGGAGCGGCGCCTTCCTCCCGCACCCGGTGTTTTCCGCGTACCATTCGGAAACGGAAATGATGCGCTACCTGAAGCGGCTCGAGGCGCGGGATCTGTCGCTCACCACCTCGATGATTCCGCTCGGCTCCTGCACCATGAAGCTCAACGCCGCCGCCGAGATGTTTCCGATCACGTGGCCTGAGTTCAACCGGCTGCATCCGTTCGCCCCGCCGGATCAAACCCGCGGTTATCAGCGGCTCTTTCGGGAACTCGAGGCGTGGCTGGCCGAAATCACCGGCTTCGCGGGAATTTCACTTCAGCCGAATGCCGGTTCGCAGGGCGAATACACCGGCCTGCTGGTGATCCGCGAGTACCATGCCAGCCGGAATGAGGGGCGCCGGCGCGTCTGCCTGATCCCCGCCTCGGCCCATGGCACCAACCCCGCCAGCGCGGTCATGGCCGGACTCCAGGTCGTCCCGGTCGCCTGCGATTCACACGGCAATATTGATCTCGCCGATCTCCGCGCCAAAGCCCGGGCCCACCAGGCCGCACTGGCGGCCATCATGGTCACTTACCCCTCCACCCACGGGGTCTTCGAGGAAGGAATCCGGGAGCTCTGCCGGATCGTGCATGAACACGGCGGGCAGGTTTACCTGGACGGCGCGAATTTGAACGCGTTAGTGGGCCTGTGCCGCCCGGCGGAGTTGGGCGCCGACGTTTGCCACCTGAACCTGCACAAAACCTTTTGCATCCCGCATGGCGGCGGAGGCCCCGGCATGGGGCCGATCGGCGTGGCGAAACATCTGGTCCGGTTCTTGCCGGGACATCCCGTCGTCCTGCAGACCGGCCGCGAAATCACCGGCGCGGTGGCCGCCGCGCCCTGGGGCAGCGCCGGCATACTTCCCATTCCATGGGTGTATATCTCCGCCATGGGCGGCCCCGGCCTCACTGACGCCACCCGCCACGCCATTTTGAGCGCCAACTACCTCGCGCGCCGGCTCGAGCCCTTTTTCCCGGTGCTCTATCGCGGCGCCAGCGGCCTGGTCGCCCATGAATGCATCCTCGATCTGCGCCAGTTCAAAAGCGTCACCGTCGAGGACGTAGCCAAGCGATTGATGGACTACGGCTTTCACGCCCCGACCATCTCCTGGCCAGTCGCCGGAACCATGATGATCGAACCAACCGAAAGCGAGGCCAAAGCGGAGCTCGATCGTTTCTGCGAAGCCCTCATTGGCATCCACGCCGAGATTCAAGCCATCGAAACCGGAAAAATCGACCCCCAAAATAACCCCTTGAAAAACGCGCCGCATACCGCCGACGTCCTCGCTGCGTCGGACTGGAGCCGCCCTTACACCCGCGAAGAGGCCGGGTATCCCGCCCCCTGGCTGCGAGAATATAAATTCTGGCCGGCGGTGGCGAGAATCGACAACGTCTTTGGCGACCGCCGCCTGGTCTGCGCCTGCGTTTAAGCGGGCCGTCCGGCGGCTGGCCCGCCGCTTGCTGCAAACCGGGCATGATGTCCGTCCAGTGGGACCGCGTTGGTTGGCGGGAACTCGCGCTTTTCAGCGCCGGGTTTGGTGTTTTCACCGCCCTTTGGCTATGCTCGGAACCCGGGTTTATTTTCCTGCTCGATCACGCCAACCTCCTCTTCCACGAGGCGGGACATCCGCTGGTCGGCCTGTTCAGCGCGCGTCTGGAGCCGTACGGCGGCACCTTCAGCCAACTCGTCTTCCCGGTGGCGCTGATCCTCGCTTTCCGCCGCAAAGGCAAGGCCCCGGGCTGCGCCGCCGCGGTGATCTGGCTCTCCGAAAACCTGTTCAATATTGGCCGTTACGTCGCCGATGCCCGCGCCATGAAACTGCCGCTGGTGGGCGGCGGTGACCATGATTGGAACACGATACTGTCCCGTTGGGGCTGGCTCGCCTACGACGAAAGCATCGGCCAGCTCCTGAACGCGGCGGGCTGCCTGGGCATTCTCCTGGCCGTGCTTTGGGTGTTCTGGCGCGCGTGGAAAGACCGGCACCGCGCGCCCGAGCAGCGTTTTGCCGGGATGGAATTGGCCTGGCCCGACCGCTAGTCTCCCAGGCAGGCGCCGACATGCCGCGCCGCCTGAATCCAGGGATGGTCGAGGGGCACAGTTCGAAGCTTGCCGGCCACTCTGGCCAGGGGAACCGGCTCGGCGCCCTCGCCCCGCGCGGCCACCATCACTCCGAACTTCCCGGCCTGGATCAAATCCGCGCAAACGGTCCCGAGCTGAGTGGCCAGCAGCCGATCTCCGGCGGAAGGCGTTCCGCCCCGCTGCACATAGCCCAGGATGGTTACCCGGGATTCCAGCTTCGTGAGAGCCTCGAGTTGGGCGGCCAGCCGGAGAGTATTTCCCTGGTGCTTGGCCTCCAGCGCCCGCAATCCCAGCTTGGCGGCCCGGCGTTCGACTTTGGTCCCGGCGCATTCGATCTTCCGCAGAGAGGCCGCCAGGGCGCGCGCGTCCTCGAGGCTCCGGGCCCCCTCCGCCACCGCCACAATGCTGAAATTGGTTCCGTGCCGGCTGCGGTTGCGGATCGCCTGGGCGATGCGGCTGACATCATAGGGAATTTCGGGAAGCAAAACCACATCCGCTCCGCCGGCGATGCCCGCCCCGAGCGCGAGCCATCCAGCCCGGTGGCCCATGATCTCCGCCACCACGATCCGGTGGTGGCTATGGGCCGTGCTGTGCAGCCGGTCAATCGCCTCGGTGGCAATCCCCAGGGCGGTGTCAAAGCCGAGCGTGGCGTCGGTCAGCGCCACATCGTTGTCGATCGTTTTCGGAAGGGTGATAATATTCAATCCCTGCTCGGACAAGCGCAGGGCGTTCTTCTGGGTCCCGCCGCCTCCGAGGCAAACCAGGGCGCTCAACTTGTTGCGGCGGTAGTTTTCGAGGATCGCCCCGGTCATATCCCGCGTCCTGCCCTCGATCTCCATCCGCTGCGGCTTGTCCCGGCTGGTGCCGAGAATGGTTCCTCCCACGGTGAGAATGCCGGCCAGCGTCTCTTTTTCGAGAGGAACGCTCTGGTTCAGCGCCAGGCCGCGGAACCCGTCGCGGAACCCGATCAACTCGACGCCCGAAAACCCCAGAATCGCCTTGCCCACCGCGCGAATGGCCGCGTTCAACCCGGGGCTGTCCCCGCCCGCCGTCAGGATCGCCACTCGTCTTAACTTCGCCATGGCGTGAGAATACCCTGATTTCCGCCCGGACCAAACGGGATTTCTTGCCTTAGCCGGGCGGCGCGGATTTCTCCGGCTTATCCCCCAAAACATCCCCCACGTACAGCGTTTTGATCAGCACGATCAGCGTGGCGGTGAACGGCACCGCGAGCAGCAACCCGAAAAAACCGAACAGCTCCCCCATCACAAACAACGCCAGGACCGCCACCGCCGGCGGCATCGAGATGGCGTAACGCTGGATGAGCGGCACCAGAATGTGGCTTTCGATGCCGATGTTTACAAGCAGGTAGAGGCCGATCACATACAGCGGGTGCCAGGGCCCGGCCAGAAAGGCCAGCAGCACCGCCGGCACTGCGGAAAGGAGCGAGCCGGCGATGGGGATGAAATTCAGCAGCCCCGCCAGGACCCCGAGCGCCAGCGCCAGCGGAACCTTCAGCAGCCCCAGGCCTGCGCCGATGAGGGTCCCGACGGTAGCCATGGACACCAGTTGCCCCACCAGCCAGTGGCCCAGCGTCACCCCGACCCGCTCCTGCACTTCCCGAACCCGCGGCCGCCTCTCGAGGGGGAACAGCCGCACCAGCCCCTCGAGGTAAACTCCCGGCGCGGCCGCGAGGTAAACACCCAAAAAAAGAATGACCAGGAAGTCGGCGATCGCTTGCACGCTGACCTTGAAAAACGCGGCCGCGTTTCCCAGCACCTTCCCCGCCCCGCTCGCCAGTTCCCCCGCCGGAGGGAGGCGCCGCGGCAGGTAATCGCCCAGCTTGGCGCGATCCCATTTGGCGCTGATTTTGTCGATGGCGGCCGGCAGCCGGATTTCCAACTCATGCGCCTGGTCGGCCAGGCTGGGCGCCAGCAACCAGCCTCCCAGAGTTCCCAAACCGAGCAGGAGCAAAATGACGAGCGCCAGCGACCAGACCTGCGGCAAACCCGCGGCCCGCGCGACCAGCGTGGAGAGCGTCCGAAAGAAGACCGCCAGCAAAATCCCGGCAAAAACGGCCAGCCAAACCTGAATCGATAACCAAACCAACGCCACCAGCAATCCGGCGACCAGAACCACCCCGACCGTCATCAACAGCCGCCGGAAAAACTGCGTGTCGGAAGGTCGAAAATGATTGCTTGAACCCATGCCGGCCAGCGCAACCTAATTTCCCGCCGGCTCGCCCGCCATGGGGTGAAATCTCGCCGCCCGGCATCGCTGGCGGAACAAAAATTCCCTGGCTCCCGAAGTTCCGCTTGCCTGTTGGGAGATCGAATTTAAACTCGCGGAGAATGAACCGGATCGTCGAGCGTTTCGCCCGCTTGCGCCGCGAGGGGCGCAAGGGATTTGTGGTGTACATTGGCGCGGGCGATCCCAACCTCGAGGCCACCCGTCAATTCGGACTCGCCTTTGATCAACTCGGGGTGGATGTGCTCGAGTTGGGCGTGCCCTTCAGCGACCCGCTGGCGGACGGCGTGGTGAATCAATTGGCAGCCCAGCGCGGCCTGGCCTCCGGCACCACCCCGCCGAAGCTCCTCGAGACAGTCGCCGCGATTCGCCGGGAGGCCCAGATCCCCATCGTGCTCTACCTCTATTATAATCTGATGCACCGCCACGGGCTGGAGCGATTCATCACCGAAGCCGCCCGGGCGGGAGTGGATGGGCTGCTCGCGCTGGATTTGCCGCCCGAAGAGGGGGAGGCTTACGAGCGGTTGATGGCCCAGGCCGGGCTCTGCAACATTTACCTCGTCGCCCCCACCACGCCCGAGGATCGCATCGAGTTCATCGTCAAACGCGGACGCGGTTTTATCTACTATGTCTCGCGCGAGGGCGTGACCGGCGTTCAGGCAAACGTGGCCGCCAGTGTGCCGCTGATGACCGCCAAAATCCGCGCCCACACCGATTTGCCCATCGCGGTCGGCTTTGGCATCTCGACACCCGGGCAAGTCCGGCAGGCCGCCGGCTACGCGGACGCGGCGGTGGTCGGCAGCGCCATTGTGAGCGAGATCGCCCGGCACGGGGCGGAGCCGGATCTGGTGCCGCGGGTGAGCGCCACCGTGAAAACATTATTGGAAGGGATCCGATGAAGGCCGGGAGCATCAACCCGAACCGGTTTGTCGTCATCATGGCCGGCGGCCGGGGCGAGCGCTTTTGGCCATTGAGCCGGGAACGATCACCCAAGCAACTCCTCAAGCTTTTGGGAGACCGTTCCCTCTTGCGGCAGGCGGTCGATCGCGTGCGCCCCCTGGCGCCGCTCCAGAACATTTTTGTCATCACCACCACCGCGCAGGCGCCACTGGTGCGGAAACAACTCCCGAACCTGCCCCGGGAGAATGTGGTCGCCGAACCGATGGGCCGCGACACCTGCGCCGCGGTCGCGCTGGGCGCCGCTCTGGTCGGGGCGCGCTCCCCCGCGGCAGTCATGGCTGTGCTCCCCGCGGATCATGTGATTCCGGAGGAAAAGAGTTTCCAGCGAGTGCTGGCGGATGCCTTTGATCTGGCCGGAAGCGGGCGGGCGATTATCACCATTGGGATCAAGCCGACGGAACCCGCCACCGGTTACGGCTACATCCGGGTCGGCAACCCGCTGCCGGCTCCCGCGGGCGCGAAGGGGCTCAAAACCGCCTTCTTCAAAGCCGAGGAATTTGTCGAGAAACCGCATTTTGACAAAGCCCTCGAGTACCTCAACAGCGGTCATTACCGGTGGAACGCCGGAATGTTCATCTGGTCCTTTGTCACCATCACCGAGGGTTTGCGGACGCACCAGCCGGAAATGTTCGCCGCCTGCCAGAACTGGTTCAAAGTGGCCAGGCAACCCGCCCGGCTGGCCAAAGCCCTGGCCCGGGACTATCCGAAAATCAAACCGGTATCCATCGATTACGGGTTGATGGAACATGCCCAAAACGTGGTGGTCGCCGATGGGGCCTTCGCCTGGGATGACCTCGGTTCCTGGACCGCCCTGGGCCGCCATCTCCCGGCCGATCCCGAGGGCAATTGCGCCCGGGGGGATTTCATTCAAGTGGACGGCGCGCGCAACATCATCTTCGACGCGCGGAGCAAGGGCCGCCGGACCCCCATTGCGGTGGTGGGCTTGCGCGACGCGATCCTGGTGCAAACCGATGACGCCACGCTGCTGGCGCACAAAAGCCAGGCGCAAAAGGTGAAGGAACTGGTGAAGCGTCTCGGAGCCGATCCGCGCCTCAAACGGCTGGTGTAAGGCGGCGCGAAAATGCCGCTGCGGCGGGCGGGGCTACATTTTTAATTCCCGGGCCAGCGAATCCCCTAAAGCCGCGGCCTGTGAAACGGGCCGGGAGCCGCGCGCGCGCCGGACGGGGCCGGAGGCAAAAGAAACGGCCCGCAACTCGACTTGTCCCGCGTGAATTCTGGCATAAGCCGCCACCGGGCTCTGGCAACCGCCGCCCATGCCGGCGAGGAAGGCGCGTTCCGCCACCACCGCGGTCAGCGTGTCTTCATCCTTCAATCGCTCGCAGATTTCTCGCGGCAGGGCGTCGTCCTGGCGGATTTCAATGCCGATGGCGCCCTGCCCGACACAGGGCAGCATCTCCTCCAGTTCGAGCACGACGGCCCGCAAGCCGTTCGGCACGCCCTCCCCCGTCAACACGCCCTCGGGAGTCACCAGGTAGCCCAGCCGGCTGAGCCCCGCCAGGGCGAGAATCGTGCCGTCCAACTCCGGATCGGCCGCCAGCTTTTGCAGGCGCGTGAGCACGTTGCCGCGAATATCCGGAACTCGAAGCCGGGGTTTGCAGGCCAGCAATTGCGCTTTGCGGCGGGTGCTGCTCGTGGCGACCGCGGCGTCCTCGGGCAAATCCCGGAGGGCCGCCAACGGCGCTCCGCCGCGCGGGCGGCAAATCAAAACGTCCCGGACATCCGCGCGCGCGGAGACCGCGCCGAGCGCCAGGCCCGCCGGCAATTCCGTGGGCAAATCCTTCAGGCTATGCACCGCCAGATCCGCGGTGCGGTCGAGCAACGCGACTTCCAGTTCCTTGGTGAACAGGCCTTTCGGCAGACTCTGGCCCTCCTTCGCCAGGGAGGCGGTTTGCAGCTTGTCGCCGGTGGTCTTGAGGATGCGCAATTCGAACTCGAGTTGCGGCAGAGCGGCGCGGCATTGCGCCCGGATCAGATTGGCTTGCGCCAGGGCCAGGGCGCTGCCGCGGGTGGCGATCCGGATGGGTCGGTTCAAGGAGGACATGAGAGCATCAATCATTTGGGGCCCAACACCGCCCGGATGCCCCGAACGCCGACCGGTCGCGGCGTTGGCAGGAGCAGCGGCCGCGCCTTTTCCTCGATGATAAGCTGGCAACGAGCCACTTCCTCCCGGCGCTGGCGCAGGCAGCCGTCCGCGATGGTTTGCAGGTCATCGACATTGTACAGATACACGTTCTCGAGGAAACCGGCCTCCGGCTCGATGTTCCGCGGGACGCCGAGGTCGATCAACAGCAAAGGCCGGTCCCGCCGCGCCTTCATCAACGGCTCGAGACGGGCCCGCTCGAGCAGACAACGGGAAGCCGAAACGCCGCTGATGACAATGTCGAGCCCGCCCAATTCGCCGCCCCACTGATCGAAGCCGATCGCGCGGCCGCCCAATTCCTCCGCCAGGGTCCGCGCCTTTTCCGGGGAGCGGTTGGTCACGAGCAGGTGTTTGGCGCCTCGCGCCGCGAGCGCGCGCGCGGTCTTTTCACTCGTGTCCCCCGCGCCAATGACCAGCACCGCGCGATCACTCAGACGGGTGAAGATTTTCTCCGTCAATTCCACGGCCACCGAGGCGACGGAAATGCTGCCGCGCTGGATGTTGGTCTCCGTTCGGACCTGTTTGGCGACATGGAAGGCGCGTTGAAACGCCTTATTGAGGCGCGCTCCGGTGTGGCCCGCCTCGAGGGCCAGGCTGTAGGCGCGCTTGAGCTGGCCAAGAATTTCCGTCTCGCCCAGCACCAGGGAGTCCAACCCGCAGGCCACCTGGAACAGATGATGCACGCTATGCGGCTCGCCCAGGGAGTAAAACTCCTCGCTGAGCGGATCGCGGTAACCGTGGCAGGTCAGCAGAAAATCGCGCAGGCCGGCGAAGGCTTGCGTGGTCTCCAGCGAGGTGGCGGCGTAAATTTCCACGCGGTTGCAGGTGGAGAGAATCACCGCTTCCTCGGCCAGCCCTGAGTCTCGCAGCCGCCCGAGGGCCTCCGGGATGCGCGCCTCGCCAAAAGCGAAGCGCTCGCGCACCGCGACCGGACACGAACGGTGGTTCAGGCCAAGGACAACGATACGCATAGCGGGAGGCGCGGGGGTTACGGGTTGTGCAGCGTGGAAAGCAAATTGCTCCCCCAGAACGTGAGCAGCACGAAAGCGAAACTGCCCACGGCCCCCAGCGCGAAACGCCGCCCCGCCTGGGCAAACTTCCAGCGCATCACAATCAACCCCAGATAAATGAGCCAGACCAGCGCCGACCAGATGACCTTGGGATCCCCCCGGTAGGCTTCGAGGTTGTCCAGGAGCGCCATGGCCACGGCGCCGATGGCGAGGCCCGCCGTCAATAAAACAAAGCCGGCCACCAACAGGCGCCCGACCACGGCCTCGAGGCGCTGGATCGGCGGCAGCAAAGAAAACACCGCCTGGGGTTTGCGCAGCTTGAGGCTGCTCTCCTGGCGGAGAAACATCAGCGCCGCGATGAAACTCAATCCGAAGGCGCCGTAGGCAAGCGCGATGGACGCCGCGTGCAGACTGGTCCAAATCATGGGCAGGTTGGAGGTGGCGCCCTTGGCGAAATCCAATTGGGGCATCAGCGCGAACACTCCGATGGCCAGCAGCACCGGCGCGGCAAACGCGCCCAAAAACCGCAATTGCGGCCGCAGCCCAAGTCCCAGATAAACCGCCAGAATCGTCCAGGTCGCGAAGACGGTGGTCTCGTACAGATTGGTCACCGGACATTGCTGCAACCGCAAGCCCCGGAGCACCATGGCCGTGGTGTGCAGCGCGAAACCCGCCAACAAAATCAGGTAATTGAAGCGATCGTCCCGCTGGAATCCCCTCCGCCAGAGGAAGACCGAGTACAACGCGCTGCACGCGTAGCACAGCACGGCGGCCATGAAAAAATGACGATCCGTAAACAAATCCACAGGTGGCAGGTTAATCGCTCCCCCCGCCAAGGCAAGGCGGAAGCGCCCCGGCCAAACCGTCAAAAGTCGTGAGCCTCGCCCGGCTTCAGCAGCACCAGTTGTTTCCCGGCGGCGCGAAACCGTTCGAGGGCGCCTTCCGCCTCGATCCGAATCGGCGGGAAAGTATTGTAATGCAGCCCCAGCACCCGGTCACAGCGCACAAAATCCGCCGCCCGGATCGCGTCCTCCACTCCCATGGTGAAATTATCCCCAATGGGCAGCGCGGCGAAGCGGAGTTGGTGGGACTCGCCAATCAGCTTCATATCCATCGTCAAAGCCGTGTCTCCGGCGAAATAAAAATTGCCGTCCCGGCTCTCGATGACAAATCCGCCGGGATTCCCTCCATACGAACCGTCCGGCAGACTGCTCGAGTGAATGGCGTTCACGTACTTCACGCGCCCAAAATCGAACGACCACCCGCCGCCGTGGTTGAGGGGATGCACCTTCGTCACCCCTTGCCGGG
Source organism: Verrucomicrobiota bacterium (assembly GCA_039806935.1). Classification (GTDB taxonomy): domain Bacteria; phylum Verrucomicrobiota; class Verrucomicrobiia; order Limisphaerales; family UBA8199; genus JBDHQH01. The sequence continues at coordinate 1,110 of JBDHQH010000092.1, read as the reverse complement.
CCGCCCAGGTGGTGATTTCAAAATTCGAAACCACGACCGCCCCGGTGCGTTTGGCCAGCGCCACCGCGTCCCCCGTGTGGTCCGCGTGGCCGTGCGAAATCAAAATGTAATCCGCCGGGACTTGGTCCAACTCCACCCCCCGGGCCAGTTCATTGCCGGAAATGAATGGATCAAAGAGCAGTGACCGGTTTTCGACCCGCGCCCCAAAACAGGAGTGTCCATAGTAAGTAATCTTCATAATTTCCTTTCCGCGGAGCCTCGGATCCCTGCCCCGCCACCATGAATATTGCAGGACACACCGGCAGGTCAATAGGGCTGGCGGCCCGCGCGCAACAGGGCGTTTGGCTGGCAGGCTCATAGAACGGGGCTGGCTTTGAGGATGAGCCGGTGGGCGTGTTTGGGATGGCGATGGCCGCCTTCAAAAAACGGAGCCATGGGCTGGCCGTTTTCGAAGGGGATCATGGCCAGGAGAACGTTGCGGGTGAAAGCCAAATTGAGGGCGGCATTGGCTTTGCGATGACAATGGCGGTCTTCCTGCCAAGGGCTGGCGTCGCGTTTGTAGTGGTTGCGGTTTTCCACGGACCAAGGTTGGCGGACAGCGTTGGTGGAGCGGGATTTCTCGTGGGTGCCCAGGCGGGAAAGGAAGAAGCGGGGGCTGTGATTTCCGGGGCTCAAGGGGATTGCCTGGCTGCGACCAGCCGCGCTGAACGGTGACGGCAGAGCGGGCGCCGGGCAGGCTGGCGGTGACTGGGAAATGGCGGCAACGGCCCCGTGGCGCAGGTCCAGACGTCCGTGCTCGCCCTCCTGACTCAGGACAAAAGGGGGGGTCCCGTGAGCGATTGTTTCGCCGCGGCCAGGCGTTTGGATGTGTTTGCTTTGGTGCCGATCAGGTAATCGCCGCCTTTTTCCACGAGGACGCGCGCCGTGTCTGCCTGGTTGTGGAGCGGATCGGCAGGGACCAGCGCAGCGGCCAGTTGGACCTGGGGATCGGCCAGCCACCCCGACCCCCGGAAACCTCGCAATCCTCCGCATTTGAAACTTGCGGTGGGCGGCAACGCCGGCTCCCCGGACCGAAAGAAAGATGAAAAAAGTGGTACAAACGGTCTTCGA
>JBDHQH010000091.1:0-14145 GCA_039806935.1 Verrucomicrobiota bacterium | reverse complement strand
CTGCAGAGCGCCTACACCATCCGCCTGAACCACCGCCACAAACTCTTTGGCCATGTCTTTTCGGGCCGCTACAAGGCGCAAATCGTCGAGGGTTATGACGCCGGCGCTGCGGCCGGTAACACCGACCGGAGCCACTGAAGTTTTAACTACATCTTGTCGGTCTGAGGCTTTGCCTCGCTAGCAGGGACGCCGACGCAGCCTAAAGGCTGCGACTACATGGGGATTCCCGATCCGACACTCGGGATGTAGCCGCAGCCTTTAGGCTGCGTTCCCTGTCTCGCCCGGACGCCGACGCAGCCTGAAGGCTGCGACTACATGGGGATTCCCGATCCGACACTCGGGATGTAGCCGCAGCCTTTAGGCTGCGTTCCCTGTCTCGCCCGGACGCCGACGCAGCCTGAAGGCTGCGACTACATGGGGATTCCCGATCGGACACTCGGGATGTAGCCGCAGCCTTTAGGCTGCGTTCCCTGTCTCGCCCGGACGCCGGACGCAGCCTGAAGGCTGCGACTACATGGGGATTTGCGATCAGACACTCGGGATGTAGCCGCAACCTTCAGGCTGCGCTCCCCGTCTCGCCCGGACGCCGACGCAGCCTGAAGGCTGCGACTACATGGGGACTCCCGATCAAACGCTCGGGATGTATCCGCAGCCTTTAGGTTGCGCTCCCCGTCTAGCAGGGACACCGACGCAGCCTAAAGGCTGCGACTACATGGGGATTTCCGATCCGACACTCGGGATGTAGCCGCAGCCTTTAGGCTGCGTTCCCCGTCTGGCCCGGACACCGACGCAGCCTGAAGGCTGCGACTACATGGGGATTCCCGATCGGACACTCGGGATGTAGCCGCAGCCTTTAGGCTGCGTTCCCTGTCTCGCCCGGACGCCGGACGCAGCCTGAAGGCTGCGACTACATGGGGATTCCCGATCCGACACTCGGGATGTAGCCGCAGCCTTCAGGCTGCGCTCCCCGTCTCGCCCGGACGCCGACGCAGCCTGAAGGCTGCGACTACATGGGGATTCCCGATCGGACACTCGGGATGTAGCCGCAGCCTTTAGGCTGCGTTCCCTGTCTCGCCCGGACGCCGGACGCAGCCTGAAGGCTGCGACTACATGGGGACTCCCGATCAGACGCTCCGGATGTAGCCGCAGCCTTTAGGTTGCGCTCCCCGTCTAGCAGGGACATCGACGCAGCCTAAAGGCTGCGACTACATGGGGATTTCCGATCCGACACTCGGGATGTAGCCGCAGCCTTCAGGCTGCGTTCCCTGTCTCGCCCGGACGCCGACGCAGCCTTCAGGATGTGTTCGGCTTTTGGTCCCGGCGCAACCAATGAATTCCCTGAAAATGGTGGCTGCCTTGCTGGCGCGGGGTGTGATACGCTCGACGGCATGAATTTGTATCCGTCGTTTCCAGTGTCGCGGCCCCGGCGGCTGCGCCAGAGCGCCGCGCTGCGCGGGCTGGTGCGTGAAACTTCGCTGAGCGGAAAACAGCTCATTCTGCCGTTGTTTGTCCGGAGCGGACGCAAGCTTCGCCGCCCCATCGAGGCCATGCCGGGGGTGTTTCAACTTTCGCCGGATGAATTGCTGATCGAGGCCGCGCGGGCGCGCGAGGCTGGCGTGCCGGGGGTGCTGTTGTTCGGCATCCCGGACAAAAAGGACGCGCGCGCTACGGAGGCCTATGCGGCGCGGGGGATTGTACAGCAGGCGCTGCGGCTGCTGAAGCGGGAGTTGCCCGGGCTATTGCTCATCACCGATGTCTGCCTGTGCGAATATATGGAGCATGGGCATTGCGGCCTGGTCGAGCAGCGGCCCGGCGGCGCCGTGGTGCTGAATGATCCAAGCCTCAAGTTGCTGGCCCGGACCGCGGCGAGCCACGCCGAGGCTGGCGCGGATATCGTCGCCCCGAGCGACATGATGGACGGGCGAGTGGCGGCCATTCGCGCCGAGCTGGATCGCAGCGGCTTCACCGAGACGCCGATTTTGTCGTACGCGGCGAAGTTCGCCTCAGCCTTTTACGGCCCTTTCCGCGAGGCGGCGGAGTCGGCGCCCAGATTTGGCGATCGCCGCGGTTATCAGATGGACGCGGCGAACGCGGCGGAGGCGCTGCGCGAGGTGGCCCTGGACATTCAGGAGGGGGCGGACCTGGTGATGGTAAAGCCGGCGCTGGCTTACCTGGACATTTTGCGCCGGGTCAAAACCGAGTTTGGCTGCCCGACGGCCGCCTACGCGGTCAGCGGCGAATACTCGATGATCAAGGCGGCGGCGGCGCGGGGCTGGATTGACGAACGGGCGGTGACGCTCGAGAGCCTGCTGGCAATGCGCCGGGCCGGGGCCGACATGATCATCACTTATTCAGCGATCGAGGCGGCGGGTTGGCTGGCCGAGGCGTAAGCCGCGGGCTCGAGGAGCGCCTCCCCGCGGTCCGGTGGCGGAATGCCAGGGCGCCCGCCGTCCCTTAATCCCGGCCCTCGTCGGCGCCCGGTTCCGGGCGGTTGCCGTGAATCGTCACCCCCGAGTGGGAATGGCGTACCGCGCCTTTGAACACCTTGCGCACCACCACGAAGAACACCGGGACGAGGAAGATCGCCAGCACGGTGGCCGAGATCATGCCGCCGGCGACGCCGGTGCCGATGGCGCGCTGGCTGGCCGAGCCGGCGCCGCTGCTGAAGGCCAGCGGCATCACCCCCAGAATAAAGGCCAGCGAAGTCATGAGGATGGGGCGCAAGCGCAAGTGAACGGCCTCGAGAGTGGCATGAAGAAGATCCATACCCTCGGCTTCGAGATCTTTGGCGAATTCGATGATCAGGATTGCATTTTTGGTCGAGAGGCCGATGATGGTGATCAAGCCCACCTTGAAGAACACGTCGTTCGGCAGGCCGCGGCCCCAGGCGGCCAGCAAGGCGCCGAGGACGCCCAACGGCACCACGAGCATGACCGAGAAAGGAATGGACCAGCTTTCGTAGAGGGCGGCCAGGGCGAGGAAGACCACGATGAGCGAGAGACCGTACAGCAGCGGCGCCTGGGCGGAGGAGAGCCGCTCCTGGTAGGATTGGCCAGTCCATTCGTAACCAAAACCGGTCGGCAACTGATCGGCCATCTCCTCCATGGCCCGCATGGCCTCGCCGGTGCTTTTGCCGGGAGGCGCCTGGCCGATGAGTTCCACCGCGGGGAAGCCGTTGTAGCGCTGCAACTGGGGCGAGCCGTAAATCCATTTGAGGGTGGCCAACCCGGAGAGCGAGGTCATTTCGCCGTTGAGATTGCGCACATAGACCTTGTCGATGTCCTGGGGCAACATGCGGTAGGGAGCGTCCAATTGCACAATCACCCGCTGCACCCGGTTGCCATTGACGAAATTGTTGACGTAGGTGGAGGCGAAAGCGGTCTGGATGGTGGAGTTGATCTGCGCCAGCGGCACGCCCAGCGCGCTGGCCTTCGCCTGATCGATTTCAAGCTTGAGCTCGGCGTTGTCCTCCAGCCCCTGCATGCGCAAGTTGACAATACTCGGGTTTTTCGCCGCCATTCCGAGCAACTGATCGAGCGCGCGCATCAGCTCGTCGTGGCCGAGGCCGACGCGGTCCTGCAACTCGAAATCGAAACCCGTGGCATTGCCCAGCTCGGGAATCGGCGGCGGGTTGATGGGATAAATAATGGCGTCCTTGATGGCGCCCAGACCCGCGAAAGCGCGGCCAATGACCGCTTGCACGCCGTGTTGGGCGCCGTGGCGCTCATCCCAGGGCTTGAGCCGCACGAAGGCAATGGCGGAGTTTTGCGCGCGGCCGTTGAAGCTGAAGCCCGCCACGGTGATAATCCCGGCCACCTCGGGCTGCCCGAGATAATACTGCTCGACCTTTTCCAGCACCTCGAGCGTGCGCTGCTGCGTGGCGCCCACCGGCAGTTGGATGCTGGTGACCAGATAGCCCTGGTCCTCCTCCGGCAGGAAGGCCGAGGGCAGCAGCCGGTACAGATACACCACCCCGCCGATGATGACGGCGTAAACGAGCAGGTACAAGGCGGCCCGCCGCAGCATCCGCTCGACCACCCCCTGGTACTTGCGGGTGGTGGAGGCAAAGCCGCGGTTGAACCACCCGAAGGGGCCGCGCTTGGCCTGCTGATGCCCCGCCGGCACCGGCTTGAGCAGGCTGGCGCACAGCGCCGGGGTCAGGGACAGGGCGAGAAAGACGGAAAACAACATCGAGGCGACCAGAGTGATCGAGAATTGGCGGTAAATCACCCCCACGGAACCGCTGAAAAAGGCCATGGGAATGAACACCGCGGTCAACACCAGCGAAATGCCGATCAGGGCGCCGGTGATTTGATCCATCGCCTTGCGGCTGGCCTCCCGCGGGGGCAGACCCTCCTCGCTCATGATCCGCTCGACGTTCTCGACCACCACAATGGCGTCGTCCACCAGGATGCCGATGGCGAGCACCATGCCGAACATGGTGAGGACGTTAATCGAGAAACCCAGGGCGTACATCACGATGAACGTGCCCAGCAACGCCACCGGCACCACCACCGTGGGAATGAAAGTCGCGCGAAAACTCTGCAAGAAAAGGTAAATTACCAGAAACACCAGGCCGATGGCGATGAGCAGGGTCTTGATGACTTCCTCGATCGAGATGCGGACAAAGGTCGAGCCGTCGTAGGGATAATCGACGCGGATGCCCGGCGGAAAAAACCGGCCAAGCTCCTCGACTTTTTGGTGGATGGCGTTAGCGGTGGCGACGGCGTTGGCAGCGGGGCTGAGGCGGATGGCCACCGCCGCGGAGGGCCGGCCATTGACCCGCGCCTGGGTGCTGTAATCCTGCCCGCCCAGGGCGACCCGGGCGACATCGCCCAGCAGAACCCGCGAACCGTCGAGATTTACGCGGAGCAGGATTTCGGAGAATTCCTCAGGGGTGTTGAGAGTGGTCTGGCCTTGCAAGGTGATGTTGATTTCCTGGCCGGGCACGGCCGGGCGGGCGCCCAGGGCGCCGGCGGGCACCGGGAGGTTCTGCGCCTGGATGGCCGCCAGCACGTCGCCGGGGGTGAGATTGAAACTTACCAGCTTTTGCGGATCCAGCCAGATCCGCATCGAATACTCCGTGCCGAAGAGCAGCGCCTCACCCACGCCGGTGACGCGGCGGATCGGATCCAACACACTCGAGGCGATGTAATTGCCCAGCGCGATTTCATCCATGCTGTTGTTGGTGGACGACAGCGCGAAGAACATCAGGAAGTTGCGCGTGGATTTGGTGACCGTAACGCCCTGTTGCTGGACGGTTTGAGGGAGGTTGGGCAGGGCGAGCTGGAGCTTGTTCTGCACCTGCACCTGGGCGATGTCCGGGTCGGTGCCCGGCTGGAAGAACAGCGTGACGGTGGCCAGGCCCGCGCCGCTGCTGCTCGAGGACATGTACAGCAGGTTGTCGATGCCGTTCATCTGCTGCTCGATGACCGAGGTGACCGTGTCCTGCAAGGTCTCGGCGGAGGCGCCCGCGTAGGTGGCGTTGACCGAAATCGAGGGCGGCGCCACGTTGGGATACTGCGCCACCGGCAGCCGGCTGATGGCCAGCACGCCCATCAGCATGATGAGCAGCGAGATGACCCAGGCAAAAATGGGCCGGTCAATGAAAAATTTGGCCATGAAGTCGCCTAATCCCGCCGCGTGCCGGTGGAGATGGAAGCGGTCTCGGTGGGCAGAGTGAAGGGCACCGGTTTGACCTCCATGCCGGGCCGGACTTTCTGCAAGCCTTCAGCAATGATGCGGTCGCCGGGCTGCAGCCCGGCGGTAATCACCCAGTCGGAGCCGACCGCCCGCGCCACCTGCACCGCACGGCGCTCGACGTGGTTGTCCGGCGTGACGGCCAGCACCGTGGCGGCGCCGCCGGGACCACGCTGCACCGCCCGCTGCGTCAGCGCGATCACCTGGTTTTCGACCGCCTCCTCGAGCCGCCCATTGGCGAACATGCCCGGCAGCAACAAATGATCCGGGTTGGGAATCAAAGCGCGCAGAGTGATCATGCCGGTCGTCGGATCCACCGCCACGCCCGAGAACAACAGCTTGCCCGTCCGCGCGTACACCGCTCCGTCTTCGAGAATCAAAGTGACTTCGGCCTGGCCGGGGGCCGCGCTCTTGAGTTTGCCCCGCTCGAGTTCGCGCTTCAGCCGCAGCACGGCGGTGCTCGATTGGACCAGGTCCAGATAAATGGGATCCAACTGCTGGATGGTGGCCATGAGCGTGCCCGAGGTCGAGCTGACCAGGGCGCCTTCCGTTACCAGCGCCGGGCCGATGCGGCCCGAGATCGGCGCGGTCACCGACGCATAGCCCAGGTTGAGCTGGGCAGTTTCCACCGCGGCTTTGCCCGCCTGCACATCCGCCCGCGACTGCTGCGCCGCCGCGAGCGAGGTCTGGTAATCCTGCTCGCTGACAATCTTTTGTTTCAACAGCGCCAGATTGCGCTCCGCCTTGGCCTGGTTGTCCGCCAGGCCCGCCTCGGCTTTGGCCAGGCTCGCCTTGGCGCTGGCCAGGGCGGCCTCGAAGGGCGCGGGATCGATCTGAAACAATAAATCTCCCTCCCGCACCTCGGCGCCCTGCTCGAAGACGCGCTGGAGCACAATGCCGGTGACGCGCGCCCGCACTTCCGCCGTGCGAAAGGCGTCCAGCCGCCCGGGCAGTTCGGTCATCATCGGCAGCGTGCGCTCGGTCACCGTCACCACGCCCACTTCGGGTGGCGGTTGGGCGGGCGGCGCCGCCGGCTTGCCGCAACCGGCCAGCCCGCCGGCGGCCAGACTCATACAGAAAAAAGTAATACCGCGCCTCCAGGCGGTCCAAGCCGCCGGGCGCGAATCCAAGGTGCTGCTCATACGTGACACTTTGCCAACAAGTCATACATCATCGCAGTAATTGCCCCCAGAATCAAACAATCTGTACGAGCAAGTCAGCAATCCTGATGCGATGCGAATGCCTCACGCGACGCTCGTCCACTCGTTTTATTCAAAGAAAAAGTTTCAAAAATTTCCGCGGCGGCCAAATACGCGCGCACGGGCGTCGTCCAACCCTCGTATGAAAAAGTGGCTCTTGATAACCGCACTGACCACCGGAGCAGCATGGGTTTCCCAAGCGGGAGTTTCTGTGAGCATCGGGATTGGCCTCCCGGTGAGAGTGCCGGTCGTGGTTGCGCCCGCACCGGTGATGGTGGCGCCCCCGGCCATCGGTATGGCCCCGATCGTGGCGCCCGCGCCCGTCCTGGGCGCTCCCGTATATGTCCCGGCGCCGGTGTATGCGCCCGCGCCGGTGATGGTGATGCCTCCGCCCATGGTGGTATATAGAACTCCACCGACCGTTTATCTGGGGTTCGGGACTGGTTGGGGCTGGGGCGGCGGACCTCGCCCTGGCTGGGGCCACCGGCATGGGCGTCATTAACCTTAGCGCCATGCCCGGCAAATCCCTGACGCGATGTTTTTCGCCTGGTTCCACAGAGCCGCCACACCCGCGGAACTCGGAAATATCCGGTTTAGCTTTTCGCGACCGCGGATTCTCGCCTACTCGTCCTTGCGGAACTCGACTTCCCCGCAACTTTCCCAGCGGAAGATGATGCGCTCCTCATTAACAATGCGCAGTTCGCCCGGAATAAAGCGCGGGCGGACAAATTCGCGTTCGGCGATCTGTCCCTCTCCCCGCAAGGTGCGCAGGTTGGCTCGCCAGGTGACCGCTCCCGCCGGCACATAATCATCCCCCGTAATTTTCACCGCCTCGAGATCCTCCCCGTTCTGCTGGATCTTGACGACCTCATCGAAATGGCCTGGATAATGACCGATCCACTCGCCATTGTATTGCTCCGTCTTGCTCACCCCTAACGGTAAGGCGGACGCGCCGGCCGCTGAATAGGCATTTTCCCGAAACCTTCGCCGGGTGGCCGCCGCCTGCCCGCGTCCTCTGGGGTACATTTCCGCTTTTCAAAAATCCATGGCTGAGGCAAAGTGCGCGGCATGCCGGAGATAGTGGATTTCGTCAACCGTGGCGCGGCCACGATCACCCCCGTGGTCGTCGAACGCTTGCTGCGGCACCTGCCGCAGTGGAAGCTCGAGTTCACCCAGATTTACGAGCCGCTGTTTCCCCACTTGGTGGATCAATTGGAATTCCTCGCCAACGCCGTCGAAGACGCCGCCGAGGGCGCGTATAAGGAGTTGCCCTACGTCGCGCTGTGCCAGGCGGCCTTTGCGCTCATTTACGCCCATAAAAAAGTCGGCATTATCCCGGATTCCGTGCTGCATCTGGGCCGGGCTGACGATTCCAGCGTGGTGCGGGCGGTGTTAATCCAGAACGAGAAAGCCTTCGCCGTTTACGCCGCCACGCAAAGTCTCGAGTGGTCCGCGATCACCAGCCAGCCCTGAGCCGGAAGCGGCGGAATTTCTTCGGATCCGCGAGCTCGAAATTGAATAATTATCGCACCGGCGCGTCTGAATGTATGTAGGTGGCCTTTTCATAGTGATGGGGCTTGGTTGGGGACGGCCCGGTGTGACAGCCGGGCCGTCCTTTTTCGTGAGTTTACCCGCATTTCCGCCGCATTATACTGACCACCACAATGGTACGACTGGTTTTATTCGACATCGACGGCACCCTCATCCGCACTGGCGGAGCCGGGATCAAGGCTTTTGCCCGCGTCTTTGCCGCCGAGTTTGCCGCTCACGACCATTTCGAGCGGCTCAAATTTGCCGGCAGGACGGATTACGGAATTGTCCGCGAATTCTTCGGCTTTCACCAAATCCCCCCGACCTCCGGGCGGTTCGAGCGTTTCTTCGATCACTACACGTTTTTGCTCGATCACCTGCTGGACACCGTCGAGACCAGGATTTGCGAGGGGGTGCCGGCATTCCTCGCGCAACTGCGCGCCCTGCCGCAACCGCCGCTGCTGGGACTACTGACCGGCAACATCCGGTTGGGCGCCGAAATCAAACTCCGCCGGGCGAACCTGTGGGATTGGTTCGAGACCGGCGCCTTCGCGGATGATCACGAGGATCGGGATCAAATCGCTGCGGTAGCGCGCGCGCGCGGGTCTCGAGTGCTCGGGCGAACCCTGGCGCCCGAGGAGGTCCTGGTGGTCGGCGATACTCCGCTGGACATTCGCTGTGCGCGAGCCATCCAGGCGCGGGTGCTGGCCGTCGCCACCGGCGGCTCGACCCTCGAGGAACTGCGCGCCCACCAACCCGACTGGGCGGTCTCGTCGCTCGAAATGATTTCAGGGGCCGAGGTCATTGGCGATCTCCCGCCATCGCGACGCAAATCAAAGCCCCGAGCCGCCAAACGGCGGCTCGGGGCGGCACAAGCCACGCTTTCCCCAGCTTAATCGACCTTGATCTGCCGCGGTTTCACTCGCTCGGATTTCGGCAGCGTCAGGGTTAATACGCCCTGCTCCATCTTCGCCACGATCCGGCCGGTATCGATCGCCGGATCGAGACCGAAGGTCCTCCGGAAACTGGCCGTCCGGGACTCGCAAAAGAGCACTTCACCCTTTACGACAGGCGCCGGACGCTTGCCGGTGATGGTGATCTCGCTCCCCTCGAGCGTGATCTCCAAGCCGTCCTTGTCCACCCCGGGCATTTCAGCCTCGAGGACGTAGCCGTCGTTGTTTTCATAAATATTCACTTCCGGTGAAATGAAATCCGTGGTCACACGCGCGGGCGCCGGGTGAGTTTCTTGTTTCTCCAATGCACCTTTCATATCTTTCGAATCCTTTCTTTCCTTGGTTTTGGCCCCGGGCGGGCGCAAGTCCCGCGCGGGAACCGGTCAGCTCACGTTCACGTCAATGTGTTTCGGCTTGGCTTCCTCGGACTTCGGCAAGGTGATGCTCAGAATACCGTCGCGATACTGCGCTTTGACCTTGTCCGGCTCCACCATGACCGGCAGCCCCACCGTCCTCTGGAACCGTCCGTAATACCGCTCTGAGCGATAAATCTCCGATTCCTCGTGTTTCTTCTCATGCAAGCGCTCTCCTGAAATGCTTAGCGTGTTATCATGCAGCGAGAGATTGATGCTCTCCTTTTTCATGCCGGGCAGTTCCACGCGGACGTAGAGGTTGTCTTTGTCCTCGTGCAGATCCAGGGCGGGATTCCACCCGCTGAACCATTGGTTCGAACGCGAAAGCGCCATCAACGGCGTTTCAAACAGCCGATCTATCTCATCACGCAGATCCGTCAGCCTTCCGAAAGAAGGCCAAGCCAAATCAGGTCTTTGCCATCGAGTCAATCCATTCATATCTCTATTCCTTTCGTTCAGTTCCTCGGTTCGTTTCCAATAACCTTCTGTTTTTATAGAGCTTGAACGGTACCAAATGAGGTGCATTATTGTAAGTTTCTACTGGTAAATAGCTTATACATTTAACCTAGACGCTGTCAATCCTATTTTTGGGTCATTTTGTCGCTTTTATAGGTCGAACTACCCAGTCTTGAATGTGTCATTATGACACATTTTCAGACAAGGGCACCTGGCTCAGGCGTTCCGGAGAGGGACGCCGCATTACATCGGAAGCGGAAGCGGACGTTCGGAGCAACGTCCCTGTCTCGCGGTTAGTCAAAAGCGCGTCCGGCGCAACAAAGGACGTTGCGCACTTTGTGGCGGACGAGCTCTTTGACGCGATTCCTGGCGGGGCCGAGGTATTTGCGCGGATCAAATTCCCTGGGGTTTTCCCAGAGCACTTTACGGATGCCGGCGGTGAGGGCCAGGCGAAGGTCAGTATCGATATTGACCTTGGTGCATCCGGTGCGGCGGGCTATTTCGATATCTGCCTCCGGCACGCCGGCGGTGTCGGCGCCGAGTTTGCCGCCATATTTATTGATTTCCTCGACAATATCCCTGGGAACGCTCGAGGCGCCGTGGAGGACCAGGGGATAATCGCCCAGCCCGGCGTCCATGAGCGCCTTTTTGATGGCTTTCAGCCGCTCGAGATCGAGGTGCTGCTCGCCTTTGAATTTATAGGCGCCGTGTGAATTGCCGATGGCCACCGCCAGCGAGTCCACGCCGGAGGCCTTCACAAACTCGACCGCTTGCTCGGGATTGGTGTAATGCCCGCTTTTCGAGTAGCTGCCGCCCTCTTCCCCTTCGTCAAACTGCGCGCCGACAAGCTGTCCCAGTTCCCCCTCGACCACGCAATCGTGCTTGTGCGCGTATTCGACGACGCGGCGGCAAATCTCGACATTTTTCTCGAACGGCTCGTGGCTGGCGTCGATCATCACGCTGGTGAAGCCTTCGTCGATGCAGTCCTTGCACAACTCGAAAGTATCCCCGTGGTCCAGATGCACGGCGATCGGGATGGTGGAGACGCTCACCGCGGCGTCGATCAGCCGTTTGAGGTAAATCGGATTGGCGTAGCTGCGGGCGCCTTTTGAAATCTGGAGCATCACGGGCGCCTTTTCCTCCTCGCACGCCTCCACAATGGCCTGCAACAGCTCCATATTATTCACGTTGAACGCGCCCAAGGCGTATTTCCCCTTCAACGCCTTGGCAAACAATTCTTTCGTATGTGTCAGTGGCATAATTTCGGTGGTTTCTGAATGTATGCGGTCGTCCGTGCGACCAGACCACAATATACCCCCTGGCGCCCGCGATAAAACAAAATTCCTTGGCCGACGGCCGGGTTGGGCGTCGGGCGCGCCGGTTCCATTAGGCCCGACTCGGAAACCCCCGTGCTAAAGTAATTCCAACACCCTGCCGATACCCACTGCGTCGTAAGACAGGCGGCCGGCAGCCAGAAAGAGCCGGAGAGGTTGAAGGCTGGACACCTCGAATCAAGTCCGCCCGCGGCAAGGACGCCGCGCAAGAAAGCCCCGCAAGGGGTGACTCACGGAAAGAGTTAAATATGGTCATCAATACAAACCTGCCGGCCCAATCGGGCGCCCGACAGCTCACCGATAGTTCGAACCTGCTCGCCAAATCCCTCGCCCGGCTCTCGTCGGGATCCAAGCTTATCTCGCCGGAGGATGATGCCGCCGGCCTGGCGGTTTCCACCAAATTTGACGCCCGCATCTCCCGTCTGGGCGCGGTGCGCAGCAACCTCGGCAACGCGATCTCCTTCAGCCAGACCCAGGACGGCTTCCTCAAGAAGGTGGCCAAAGCCCTGGATCGCATGAGCGAGTTGTCCGTGCTGGCGCAAGACGCCACCAAGACCGACGCGGATCGCGCTCTTTACAACGCGGAATTCACCCAACTCGGGGATTACATCGACGATCTGGCGACGAAAGATTTCAACGGCGTAAGCCTGTTTGGCGGCAACGCGCTGGCGGTGACCACGGACGACGACGCCAACAAATTTAGCACCACCAGCGTCAGCCTGGGAGGCGCCTACGCGACCGCGACCGGTTCGACCGTGGACACGGTGGCCAACGCCACGACGGCGTTGACGAACCTCAAGGCGGCCATCACTCAACTGGCCACGGATCGCGCCAATGTGGGGGCGAATATATCGGTGCTCAACTCCTACAGCGATCAAGCCGGCACGCTCAGCGATAATCTCACCGCGGCGGTCAGCCGCCTGCGGGATGTGGACGTGGCGGAGGAGAGCGCGGCTTTCGCGAAGTACAACATTCTGGTGCAGGCGGGCACCGCTATGCTGGCGCAGGCCAACCAGTCGCCGCAAAGCGTTCTGCGGTTGATCCAATAACCCGAACTGGTGAACCCCGGGCCGGGAGTTCGCTCCCGCCGGGCCACCCCAAACACACCATGAACCATTTCCGCGAGTCCAACCCGTCCGGCCCAATCCGCCGGCGGACCGCCCGCGGGAGCCTTGTCGCAAGACACTGGCGGCCGGCAGCCACCAAGAGCCGGCGGGGAGACTGGCGAAGGCCCCTGTATCAAACGACGCTACGCGGCAGGGATGCTGCGGCAACCCAAATCCCCGCAAGGGGTGACTCATGGAAGGAGTCATTCGTATGATCATTAATACCAACACCTCAGCTCAAAGCAGCGCTCGTCTGCTCTCGGAATCCTCCAGCATGCTGGCTAAATCGCTGGCGCGCCTGTCGTCGGGTTCGAAAATCACCTCGCCAGAGGATGATGCCGCCGGCCTGGCGGTCTCGACCCGCTTCGACGCCCAGATGAACCGCATCGCGGCAGCCAACAGCAACGTCGGCAACGCCGTCTCGTTCAACCAGACCCAGGACGGTTTCCTCAAAAAGGTCACCAAGGCCCTGGATCGCATGAGCGAGCTGTCGGTGCTGGCGCAGGACGCCACCAAGACCGACGCGGATCGCGCGCTGTATGACGCGGAGTTCACCAAGCTCGGCGGTTACATCAACGACCTGGCCACCAAGGACTTCAACGGCGTGAGCCTCTTCGGCGGCGCCGCCTTGCAGGTCACCACCGACAGTGACGGCAAGAAGTTCGCCACCACCGGGGTGGACCTGGGCGCCTCCGCCTACACGACCGCCACCGCGTCTCGGATTAACACCGCGTCGCTCGCGGATACGGCGCTGACCAACGTCAAAGCCGCCGTCACCCAGTTGGCCACCGATCGCGCGAACGTCGGCGCGAACATCTCGGTGCTCAACTCCTACAGCGACCAACTCGGGATCCTCAAAGACAACCTCGGCGCGGCCAACAGCCGCATCAAGGACGTCGATGTGGCCGAGGAAAGCACGGTCTTTGCCCGCTACAACATCCTCGTTCAGGCAGGTACGGCGATGTTGGCCCAGGCAAATACGAGTCCGCAATCCGCCCTGCGGCTGCTCCAGTAAGCAGCCCACTCCGCGGTAAGGACATCCCCGGGCGGCGTTGACCATGCGCCGCCCGGGCTTTTTGTTGCCTCCCCGGCAGAGACGTTTTGCCGAAACGTCCTTTCTTTTACCTATGCGGCCGCCTCACCCGGCGCAGGTCAGGACCACAGGGGGATTCCCGATCAGACGCTCGGGATGTAGCCGCAGCCTTTAGGCTGCGCTCCCCGGCTGGCCCGGCCGCCGACGCAGCCTGAAGGCTGCGACTACATGAGGATTCCCGATCGGACGCTCGGGATGTAGCCGCAGCCTTCAGGTTGCGCTCCCCGGCTGGCCCGGCCGCCGACGCAGCCTGAAGGCTGCGACTACATGGGGATTCCCGATCAGACGCTCGGGATGTAGCCGCAGCCTTCAGGCTGCGCTCCCCGGCTGGCCCGGCCGCCGACGCAGCCTGAAGGCTGCG
>JBDHQH010000006.1:0-63553 GCA_039806935.1 Verrucomicrobiota bacterium | reverse complement strand
GCCCGATGACGGCGGTCCAGCCGTGGGCGACGCCGCCGCCGCCGAGCAACGCAACGGTGGGCGCGCTGGTGTAATCCACACCGGGGTTGGTGACCAGAATGTTGGTGATGACGCCGATTGGATCGAGTTGGGCGATCGCGGAGGCGCCCGTGCCGCCACCTCCCAGGAGTTGAACCACGGGTGGCGCCAGATAGCCTTCGCCTGCCCCTCCTGCGATGGAAGTCACCCCGTTCCCGGATGGTGCGAGAAGAGGCTGATCAATGGTGAGATCATTGGCTTGCGAGTCAATCGTCGCTCCGCCAGCGAACACATAGCAGGCCGTCCAGCTATTCGTCCAAAACCGGGCTGACCCCCCGCTGGCCCGCAGAACGCCGCCATTAAAATTAAAATAGCCGTAGGTAATGCCTTTCCCGTTCCAAATCACCCCCGCGCGGCTAATCAGCAGGCCTCCCGACAACAGATTCACGACCCCCGATCCGGCGTTGTTTGCGCTATTGGCGAACGCCAGGCCAAAACTGTCCTCGATGTCCAGGACGCCTCCGTTCCGAATTGCCAGTTGCGAAAAGCTGCCGGCGGAGCGGTTCATGTAGAACTTGTTGGCGGCTGTCGCGGGGCGGAAAAAAGTCCCTCCGGCGATATCGAGGGTCCCTGATCCCTCACGGCCCACCGTGCAGTAATTGCTCGTGACCAAAAGCCCCCCCGTTAACTGAATGTAACTGGCCGCGTCGAGGGAGTTATACGTCATGTTGAATTCGCCGGCAACCGCGGCATAACCTTCGGACATGAGCAAGGCGCTGTAATTCGCCCGCCCCGCGGCGCCTCCGCTTAAGTTCAGATTGCCGGCGGTTTTGACAAAGTTGCCGCCGTTGATTTTGATTATGCCAACGGCGTTGTCCGTTCCAGATCCCACCGTGCTGGTGGCCGCATTCGTAAAGTTGCCGTTAAGAATATGGAGGACCGCCGTGCGGCCGGAGCCGGAGGCGATGCTCACGGCGTTATTGCCGAGATTCAACGATCCCGAGTTGAGTTGCAGTTCGCCGCGGTTGATGGCCACCGCTCCGGCTACCGCATTGGGGCCGGACAGGAGAAGCGTTCCCGGACCCTCCTTGGCGAGGGAGGTTGCCGCCCCGGCCAGCGGCGAAGCGATGGTATCCGCGCTATTGTTCACGCTGATCACCGCGGTTGCCGGCAGGGCAAGTGATCCTCCGGTCAGAGTGATGTGGCCGGAGCCGGCGGCGAAAGTCATATTGCTGGCGCTCAACGCGCCCTCCAGGGTGATCGTGCCCGCGCCCAGACCGGCTGCCTCGGAACCGAAATTTAACCAATCGGAGAGCGTCGTGGTCACCGAGCCGGGCGTGGAAGCGCCAGTGGAATCGGTGCTCCAGCCCGGTATTGGCCCCGATGTGGGCGCTGCCCAGGTGCCGCCGGCGGTTCCAAAGCCGGGGGACGCCGAGTCGTTGTCAAAGTAGTAGGTGGCCGCCTCGCCTGGTTGGGCGGCTATGGCGAAAGTGAGCAGCGCGGCCGGAAGAAACCGCCGGCGCTGAGCGGAGCGAGCTTTGATGGTTTGGTTTTTCATAGGCTTGGGGGTTTCGTTTGTTGGTGCCGTGCAGAATTGGTCTCGGAAATGTCAAGGCTCAAGCCGGACCCGCCCAGTGGCGGAATCCAGGACGAAGCGCTTGCCCGGAGGCGCCGGCGGCAAGGAGGCGAGAAAGCCTTCCTGAACCATTTGCTCCAGGCTGGCGGGCTGGCGATGGTAGATTTTCTGGTAAGCATCCACGGAAAGTTGCAGATCCCGCGTCTGATACGGGGCTTCCTGGACTGCGACCGGTTGGTTGAGCGCGTCTGCCGACGCCGTCGGTTGGAGTTCCAACTCCGGCGAGAGGGCGCCGGTCTTCTTTTTGCCGCATCCAACGGCCAACCCGGCGGCTATCAGGGCCGCGCACAGCAGTGCCCGCTTATTTCTCATAGGTCGTCCTTTCGGCCAGCCAGTCGTAGTCTTTGCCGCCATCGGCGTTATAGCTCCCCTCAAATACGCCGGGGCCAACCCAGCGTTTGATTTCCGCATGGCCGTCGGCAAACGACAAGCCGCCAGCGCGATTGTGGTAGCTGGCTGGCGTGTTCACCAGAACTCGGCTGGCCTTGTATGCCGGGCTGACGTCCACCACCCCGTAACAATCGTCGATCGTGGCCGGGTTCTCATCCCACAGCACCCAAAGCCCGGCCGGCCGCAGGACGGAGGCGGTCTTGCTGAAAAAGTAATGGGTGGCGGTGTTCACGCGCGACGAGGCGGGGGCGCCGTCGCCCCGGCCGCCGAAGAAAATGTTCATGGATTGGCTCCGCACTCGGGGCCGGCCGTTGACCCGCGCCGTGTCGGCCGGGCAGCGGAAAACGTCCGCGGATTTGACGTATTGGCCGAGCAGCGCGCCCGTCGTGAAGAGGAGATTCGTCGCGTCCATCGCGTTGCGCAGATCCCCCGCGGCCCAGGTCAGCCGCGGATCCGCGATGGCCAGGCTCGGGACCCAGCGATCGGCATTGTCGTCCGCGTAGAGCGCGCACCCCAATTGCATTTGCCGCAGGTTGTTCAGGCAGGAGATTCCGCTGGCTTTGGTTTTCGCCTTGCTCAGGGCGGGGAGGAGCATGGCGGCCAGAATCGCGATGATGGCGATCACCACGAGCAACTCAATCAGGGTAAATCCGGGCCGGCGGTGGCGGGGAAAAAAGTTTCGGTCGGGGGAACGCCTCGGCTGCCCGGGATCCCGCGGGACGGCTTTGACGGAACCAAACAGCGTGTTGCTCACGCGGCTAATTTAGCGGAGCAGCCCGCGGTTGCGACGGTTTTATACTGGCCAAAACAGATAGCCAGTTATTGCTTGCGCCGAGCGCCGTTCCGGGGCAGGCTGCGGCCAATGATTGATCTGCCGAGGCGGGTGACGCTCGTCGCCCAAACCGCCGAAATCCTGCGCCGCCATTTTTCCACGCGTCCGGCTGGCCACAAAGTGGCGGGAGAACGGGAGTTGGCGCGGCAATTGGGGATCAGCCGGCCCACCCTCAGCTCCGCGCTGGCGTTGCTGGAAGCGGAGGGTTTATTGCGCAACCGGCCATGCAGCGGTCGCGTAGTCGGCGAGCGGGTCGAACGCGGGGGCGCCAGCCCGACTCTGCGCGCGGTGGGTTTGGTGTTGCCGGTGGCCCTGACCGCGGTTGAACCCCGGTTGCTATTCTGGATCGACGAACTCCGGCAGGCGTTGGCCAAGGAGCAGCATCAACTCGAAGTTCTCTGCCGCCCGGGTTTGTATCTGGCGCGCCCGCAACGTCGGCTGGAGGAATTGGTCGCCCAGGTTCAACCGGCAGCCTGGGTGCTGGTGCTCTCGACTCGCGCGATGCAGGAGTGGTTTGTGGCCCGGCGTCTGCCGGCGGTTCTGGCGGGCTCGCCGTATGAGGGCGTCCGGCTACCCTCGGTGGATCGCGATCATGCCGCCGCCTGCCAGCACGCGGTCGGTCAATTTGCCGCCAAGGGACATCGCTGTGTGGCGTTGCTCACGCCGCGGGTCGCTGCGGCTGGCGATCTTAAAGGCGAGGAAGGATTCCATCTGGGTGGCGCCCGAGCCGGAGTGGGAATGGAGACGTTGGTGGTTCACCACGATGGAACCGTGGAGGGGATCTGCGGGACCCTCGCTCGGTTGCTGGCCCGGGAAAAGCGGCGGCCGACGGCGTTTCTGGTCGCCCAAGCCCGCCATGCGCTGACGGCCTTGGGCTACCTGGTCCAACGTGGATTTCACTTTCCCAAAACCGCCGCCCTGATATCCCGCGATCACGATTCGTTTCTGGCGGACGTGGTGCCCTCGGTGGCCCGTTACCTGGTGGATCCGGAGGCGTTCGCCCAAAAGCTGTCACGGGTCGTGATGGAGCTTACCTCTGGCGGAAACCCGCCGGTCCGTCAGCGTTTGTTAATGCCGCGGTTTATTCCGGGCCGAACCTTTGGCTGAGGCGCCGGGGAAATAATTTAACTTTGCTCCAGGTCGGGCCGGGGCTTGACCAGAAGCAGCAGCAGCCCGCCCAGAACCAGGCCGGCGGCGCAAAACTGAAATACCTTTTCCAGTCCCACGCGCGCATCCAGCAGCGCGCCACCAGCGTAGGTCATCAGTCCCCCCAAAACGCAGGCCACGAAGTTCAGCACTCCGTAGCCGGTGGCGCGATAGCGTCCGGGTGTGATTTGGCACAAAATCGGCATGTTATTGGCGTCCGCGAAACCCCGGGCCAACCCGAAAATCAGCAGGCCGGCAATGGCCACCACGAGAGCCCCGGTGGAGGCCGACATGAACAAGGCGGGACCGGCGGCGCAAAACCCGATCACCGGCACGAAAATCCGGCCGCGCGGCTGCTTCCGCGCCCAGCGGTCCGCCCAGGCGCCTCCGACCAGTACGCCGGCAAAGGACGCGATCTGGATGTAGGCGGTGGCCGACATGCCGGCGGCGCCCTGGCCCAGTTTGAACTGCTGTCCCAGGTAGGTGGGCAGCCAGCCGTAGATCGCCCAATTCGCGATCGACATGAAACCAAAAAATGCGCCCAGCGCCCAAAACGATTCTTGCCGACGCAAGAAATCGAGCGCGGAACGCAGCGTCACTCCTCCCGCTTGCCGGGAGCCGGAGATTTCCGGCTTGGGCTGGGGTGCGTCGCGCAGGGCCAAGAACAACATCGCACTGTAAGCGATGCCGATGGCGCCAAAGGCGTAGAAGGCGCTTTGCCATCGCAGATGCTCGGCTACGACACCGCCCAAGCCACCGAGAGCGGCGCCGGCGTAAAGGCCGCTCATGTGCAGACCCGTGGCCAGCGAGCGAGTGGGCCCCCGGTGGTAATCCGCGATCAAGGCTAGCGCCGCCGGAATATAGCAAGCCTCGCTGACGCCCATGAGCGAGCGGGCGAGCAGGAGCTGATGAAAGTTGCTGGCGTGCCCGGTCAGCCAGGTGACGGCCGACCAGACAAAAAGACTGCCGATGATCACCCGAGTCCGGCTGAAACGATCCGCCAGGTAGCCGCCAAACGGACTCAGAAACGCATACACCCATAGAAACGCCGAGGTAAGCAGCCCAAATTGTGCGTCCGTCATCTCAATGCCGGCTTTGATGGAATCACGCATTGTGGTGATCATCAGTCGGTCGAGATAATTCAAGCAGGCTACCGGCCAAAGCAAAGCGACGACAAGCCAGGGTTGCCAGCTACCCCCCCGATGAGTGCCCGCCTCGAACGCCGGGAGTGGTGGCTCGCGGTTGGCGTTGGAGGCGTGAGGCTGCATACGGCCTATCGCGAAGCGTGATCGGGGGCCAGAGCTTCGAGAGGCAGACGAACCAGACGAATTGTCTCGTACGAATTTGTCGCGCCGGCCTCAAACAAACACGCAATCCTGCCGTCAGCCAGAACCGCCAGATCTGAGTAAGCGCTGGGGCCCGGATGCAATACTCGAGCCGCCGGCCACGTGCGCCCGTCGTCAAAGCTGGCCCGCAGCGTCAGGTTGGTACGCGCATGTTGGCTGGCGGGGTTACTGAAGGCAATCACCCCGGTTTGATCCTGAGCGGGCCAGCGCCATCGCCGGATCGCCGCCTGACAGATGGGCTCAATGAGCGCCTCGTCAAAGCGCTGATCCGCCCAGGTCAATCCGCCATCGTCGCTAATGGCTACCTGGCGTCGGTGATGGGTTCGATCGTAGTTTCGCATGTTCAGCATGAGTCGGCCCCCGGCTAATTCCACAATCTCGCACTCATTTACCTGACTGCGGGGGGTGGAACCGCCGAGCTTCCAGTTTTGACCGTGATCGTCTGAATAAATGACGTGCGAATAGTAATGTTTAGTGTCCGCCTCGATGTGGTCGCAGGGGATCACCAGGCGGCCCGAACGCGGACCGCGCGTCATTTGGATGCCGCCGCCCGGGCCGGTGGCGTACCATGTCCAGTTGGCAAGTTTCACCTCGGGGGTAATCTCGCGCGGCTGGGTCCAGGTAATTCCGTCGTCGCTCGAGCTGGCAACAAAGATACGGCGCGTATCCCGGCTGGTTCGGTCAATGATTTTTCTTTCGTGATCCTCGCCGCGGTTCCAGGTGCTGAGGAGCCATACGGCGCCGGTTTGCCGGTCCACCACCGGGGCAGGATTGCCGCAGGTGTTTTCTTCATCTGCCCAAACCACTTGAACTTTGCCCCAGGTCTCCCCGTTATCAACGGAGCGCCTCACCAGAAGGTCAATTTTCCCGGCGTCGCCCCCGGAGTGTTTTCGCCCCTCTGCGAAGGCCAGCACAGTGCCGTTGGTAGTGACCGCCAGAGCGGGGATCCGGCAGGTGTGATAGCCCTCCTGTCCTCGCGCGAACAACGTCTGGGACGGGGGCGGAGCAGGGGTTGCCGCATCGGCCGCGGCGGCGAGCAGGCACCAGACCGCGATTAGCCCGGTTCGCGCCGGGTGATAGAGGGGAGGGGTTTTCACGAACGACATAAACCGAGCTTTTCAAGATGCGGGGCGGCCCGCCGGCGAGAACGACCACACCTCGGGCGAGCGGACGCCGGGCCTGGCTTCTCCGTTGGGCATGATCCAGCGTCCGCGCCAGAGCACTGCCGGCAGGACCGCCCGCGGGGCCGGTGTCTCACCCGCGCTGGACCAGGCATCCGCCTTCGCGTTGTACTGGAGGATTGATTTGGCGAAACCGGGATGCCGGGACACCGGCTGGAAATCTTTCCGCGCCCCATCATCCCCTCCGATGAGGTAGATCTGGCCGTTGTTTACCGGCGCGGGACTGGGCGCCGCCACGACCGGCCTGGGCAGATCGGCGCAGCGCCGCCAGCCCTCGCCGGGACGGTAACTCCAGGCATCATGCAGATAGGCGCGAATGGCTTGCCCGTTCTTTGCCTCGAGACCCGCTCCTCCCATGACGTAAAAAACTCCGTTCACCACGGCCGCTGCGGGAAGAAACCTTCCCGGCCCCGGGCAGGCTTCCAGTTCTCGCCATTCAGAAGCGGCGGCTTTCAAATCATAGGCAAATAACCGATTCAGCGCCGATGTCTCTCCAGGCTGATCCGACCCGCCAAAAACCAGAATGGTCCCCTCAAGCAAAGCACCGGCGCCATTTGCCACGGGGATCGGCAGAGCGGGCAAATCCTTAAATTCAAGCTGTCCGTCGCGCATTTCGAGCAGGAAGACTTCTCGGTGATGCCGCTCGGCATCACTGCCGCCCACACACACGATACCCTCACGGGTGGTCACGGCGATGCCATAGCCTAGGGCACGAGGCAACTTGCCTATCCGCTTCCATTGCGCCTGGGGGTCGTCGAGGCTGAAGACGCCATCGTGCCACACCTTGGCGCCACCCTCCCAAGGCTTCTTTTCCGGGAAATTGGCTCCCCCGGCGACGATCAGGCGGTCTTTCGCCACGCCGGCGAAAGCGCCGGCGAAGCCTTCCGGATCCGGAAGGCTGGCCAGTTTGGAGAATTGAAGTTGATCTGCCGTCAATGCCGTCAACATGCTCATCAGAAAGAAAAGGCTGAGTCTCGCGGCGAGGCTTCGGGGGAAAGCCGGGCGGGCAAAATTCCCTGGCGGTCCGATTTTCATCAACCTGCCACGCTGGCTTCGCCCACCGGTCGGGGACTGGCGGGCACTTGGTTGGGAAATCCTCCCCGGTCAAGATCTTGTCGCAGACTGTCAAATTCCGCGGTCGTTAGTATTCTTAACGGAGGGCGAACCGGGCCACAGTCCAGGCCGATGATTTTCATCATGGCCTTGCCCGCGGGCAACCCCCCGTGGCGCGCCATGATCGCGATGATTTGGATGGCCAGCATCTGCCAGCGGCGCGCGTTGGAAAGATCTCCGGCCTGGAAAGCGTCGATCAACCGATGATAAATGGCCGCCATGTAATTGTACGTGCTGCCCACGGCGCCCTTCGCCCCCAAGGCTAACGCCGCCAGAAGGATTTCGTCGCGGCCGAAAAGAAGATTGAACCGGCCATCCTCAAAATTCAGGCACTGGGCATAGCTCATCAAGTTTTCGTCGGTGAATTTGATGCCGGCCAGGTTCGGAATGCGTCTGGCGCCGGCCCGCAAAAAATCGAGCATCGGCACCTGAACCCCCGTCATGGCCGGCATGTGATAGTAATAGAAGGGCAGGGTGGCGGCCGCGGCGGCCACCGGGGCGCAGAAATCAACTAACTCCGCCACGCTGGACGGTTTAAAAAAAGTTGGGCCGACGCAAGCGATCGCCCTGGCTCCGAGTTCCTGCGCATGCGCCGCCAGCCTCTGGCTTTCGGCCAGGCTGTTGTGCGCCACATGCACGATCACGCTCAAATCCGCGGGGGCCGCCTCCACCCACCGCTCGGCCACCCGCATGCGCTCCTCCGTAGAGAGTGAGAATCCCTCACCGGTGGTGCCGCAGATGAATGCCCCGCTGACGCGGTTGCTCGCGAGCCAGCGGGCTTGAGGCTTGATCAAATCGAGGTTCAACTCCCCATTTGGCTGAAAAGCCGTGAAGGGAGCGGCGACCAGTCCTCGAATGCCATTTTCACCGTTGCCGCCAAAATCGTTTGGTTTCATCGTCGTGAAGCACGCTACGACTCCCTCGGGGGGCGGGCAATCCAACCGAACTGGTAAATTGCCTTCGCCAGTTGACGGGCGGATGACCGGGGGCGGGGTGTTACCCTGCAACCACCGCGCCCAGCGCGGCGCGCCCTTCGTACACCTTTTCGAACGCCCGGGCGATGTCCTCCATGTCCTCGGGCGGCCCCAAAAACAAGCTTTGCTCCATCCAGGCGCCTTGTTCGGCGCAGATTTTCTCGCAGTTCGGGCATTGGACTTTTCCGTAATCCAGCGCCGCGGAGGCGTGATGGAGATATGGACCAAAGGCTTTATTGAGAAACAGCGGCTGCCGGTAGAGCGGCACGGCGTAACCGGCGCAAATGGGGATGCCTTCCGCGTGGAGCGCCCGCAGCACGGCCTCGCGGGGCGCGCCAAACCGCGCCGCGTCGAGACGCAGGAGGAACAAATGATAGCTGTGGCGCGAGCACTCGGCGGTGCGTCGCTGCGGGTAAACGCCCGGAATCGCGCTCAAGCGCTTCGCCAGGGCCGAGCCGTTGCGGTCGCGCGCCATGGTCTGCGCCTCCAACCGGTCCAACTGCGCGTTGAGCACCGCCCCCTGGAACTCGCCCAGACGGTAGTTGCCGGAAATGACGTAGTGCTCGTACCATAACCCGCCCGAGCGGCGACCGCAGTTGTGGACGGACTGGCAGGCCTCGGCCAGCGCATCGTCCGAGGTGGTGATGATCCCACCCTCGCCGGAGGTGAGATTCTTGCTGGATTGAAAGGAAAAGGAGCCAAGATGCCCGAGCGAACCCACCGGCCGGCCCTGATATTGCGCAGCGTGCGCATGGGCGGCGTCCTCGATCACAATCAGTTGATGACGCCGGGCGATCTCCAGGAGGGCGTCCATGTTGGCCGGCTGGCCAGCGATGTGGACGGGAATAATCGCCCGGGTGCGCGGTGTGATGGCTGCCTCGACCGCCCGGGGGTCGAGGTTGAAGGTGTCCAATTCGATATCCGCGAAGACCGGGATGGCGTTGGCCTCGACGACCGCGGTGGCGGTGGCCAGAAAGGTATAGGGCGGGACGATCACCTCGGCTTCGGCCTCGATGCCCGCCGCCATGAGGGCCAGGCGCAGGGAGACCGTGCCGTTGACGACGCCAATGCCATGCCGGGCGCCATGCATGGCGGCGAACCGACGCTCGAATTCGGCGACCTCGGGGCCGTGCAGTTTTCCCCATTTGCCGCTGCGCAAGGCGGACAGGAGACGTTTCTCCTCCTCAGAACCGAAGATCGGCCAGGTGGAGAACGGACGCGTGCGGGTCTTTTCCCCTCCCAGTAATGCTAATTTAGAACTCATAAGTTTAAGATAGATTATCCGACTTGCGCATGGCAAAGCTTAATGCTGCCAGCCGGGCCTTTTCACGCGAGAGATCCACGTTCGCTCGCGCCAGACCGAGCCGCACCTGGTTATTTTCCCGGCTTGTAAGTAACCGCCAGGCGCAAGGAAACGCGTTTGCCTTTTGATCGCGGATCGGCGCTGTCCAGGGTCACCAGCCGGATGGTATGCTTCCCGGGCCGGAGTCCGTAAATATGCCAGAGAACATTATCGTGAGTGTTCTCGACAATGTAGGCGTCCGCGGTTCCCGCGCGTTTGCCGTCCACGAAAACCTCTGCTCGCCCGCCGGCCTGGTCGAGATCGCCCAGAATCGCGACTGCCACTCCGTCAAAGTCAAATTCCGCGGCGTGGCCGGGAGTGTTCGCCGATTTGGCCCCGCGCTCCAACTGCCAACCACCTTCCCATCGCCAGGCAGGCTCATTAACGTGAATTCGTCGATCAGGGATTCCGGGACTCCACTGCTCGAGTTTGGCCGGCTTGGGCTTCTGGGTGCGGATTCGGACTTCGGTCTCGGTCACCCGGCCGCCGGCCAGTTGGATGACCTCCAGCGCGCGGCGTTCGGTGGACTGAACGATGGTGTTAAAGGAATAATCGGTGAACTCGAACTTTGTGTTGGCCAGCGCGGGGATGCCGCTTTTGTATAAATCGGGTATGCGGTCGTATCCGAGGACCACGCCCAGCACGCCGGCGGCGCTCGAAGGGTTGCAATCCGAATCCTGGCCGCACCGAGTCGAGATTTCCATCGTTTTGCCAAAGTCTCCGCCGCCAAAGAGCAGGCCGAAGGCGACGTAGGCCCCGTTCAACTTGGCATCGATATTGAAGGGCATCAGGGCGCCGTCCGGACAGGCGTCATCCCGGTCCCATTTTGTCTCGATCATTTGCCATACCTTGCGCCAGTCGTCCGGATGCTGCGCGGACCATTGCAGCAGATCATGAAGCAGCATCGCGTATTCGCTTCGCGCCGGGATGCAAGCCAAACCGGCCTCGACGATTTTCCGCGGGTTGCTCTCAAAAAAAGCGGCGGAGTACATCCCGCAGATGAACATGCCGCCGTAAAGGCCATCCCCATAGTTCATTACTCGTCCGACCTCCTCGCAAAATTTGTTGGCCTGCCGCGGCAGTCCCGGACACATGATCCCGATGAAATCCGCCTCGATTTGGAAATCAATGTCATTGGCGTGAAAGTTATATTTTGGATGTCCGGTCCAAGGGGCTTTGACGCCTTGATTCAAGGCCCGGCGCGCGGCCGCGTTCGCGTGCCAAAGACGGTATTGGGAGGTCTTGAAAGCCTCGCCATAATCCTCGCAAGTGGCCTTGATCCCCAGATCGTCCATCACTTTGGCAAACGTCATCTCCACGTACAAATCATCCTGCTCGATCGCGTTGGAGACACGGTCCGGCGCCCAGGGCAAGGGAGCCTCATTGATCTGACCGTTGGAGCGGAATTCGGTGGGGGCGCCGTAAGCCACGCCGATCATTTGACCCGCCCAACCACCTTTGATTTTGTCGAGCAACTCGGCGCGCGAAAGGTGGCGCGAAGCGGCGTGAGCGTGGATCGGGGTGGCGCCCAGAGCGAATCCCAACGCGAGAAGAAAAATCAAGGACGCGCGGATCGGGGTGGCGGTGCAAGTTTTGATGCGGCTAGTCATGATGCTGTCCAATTCGTGCCGAGGAGGATGCCGCAGTCGATGCCCAAAGTCACGAGGAAAGCGGCAGAACGCACGCCACCACGGTGCCGTTTTCAGCTCCGCGATCGACCGCCAGCGAAGCGCCAATCGCGTTCGCGCGGTACTTCATAATATGCAGGCCCAGGCCGCTCTCCCGACCGTCTGGGTCGGGTGTGGCGCCGCAGCCGTTATCGCCAATCCTGAGGCAGAGGGCACCCGCGGTTGCGGCGAGTTCGATGGTGATTTGAGTCGGGCGAGCGTGCTTGATGGCATTCGTGACCGCCTCCTGCGCGATCCGGTACAAGTGCGTGGCGATCGCGGCGTTTTTGATGGTTGGCGGGTGGGAGCAGTCAAAGTCGCATTCGATTCCAAACCGGGTGCGCGTGTTGCGGGCCAGATCGTCAAGGGCCGGCGCCAGGCCCTCGAACTCCAGGCGAATTGGGAAAAGACCCCGCGAGAGTTGGCGGGCTTCCGTGATCGCCGCATCCAGATTCACCTCAATGTTTGCGAGGCGCCGCGGGTCGAGCGCGCCCCGTTGGCGCAGGTTTTCCCGCAGCGTGCTGGCGTCGAAGGCCAGGCTAACCAGGCGCTGGCAAAGCCCATCATGCAGATCCTGGCCTATTCGCGCCTGCTCGCGGTCGCTGATTTCGACGATTTCCCGCTCCAGCCGCCGCCGCTCCGTGATGTTGGTGCCCACCGCGACGCATCCGTTGGGCGTTCCCGCCGGCGAGCGAGGAGCGGTAAACGCGCAGTCAAATGCCAGCGAGCCGATGCTGGTAATGGCGGTGAACTCCTCGCCGGCCAGCGCGCGTTTCAAGTTGGCCAGGAGCTCCGGGTAGGCGTGATAGGCGTCGTCCAATCTCCGTTCGAGATTCTGACCCGGCTGGACCCCCAGCGCCCGGAAACCGGAACCTTCCTCCACGGCCACTACTCCGGATGGGTTGGTCGAAATGAGCAACACTGGCGCGCGGTCGAAGAGAGCGCGCAGGTAAGCCTCCCGGATGCTGATCCGCTCCCAAGTGAGCTTGTGCCGTTCGACTTCCCGCTTTAATTCGGCGGTGCCTGCATCCACTAATTTCCCCAGGGTGCGGGTAAATTGAGCCGCGCGCGCCACGCTCCACACGGCGGCGCAAAATAAAATCAATCGCGTAAGCCCATTCCAAATTAAAACCGAGCGTAATTCCGGGTCGTTGCCCAGGTGTGCCAGATCGGCGGTAAAGGCCAGCAACGCGGTCAATCCGGCCAGCGCCAGGCCCGGCCGGGCGCCGCCCGCCCAGGCCGCAAACACCGGGCCCAGCAAATAAAAGAGCGTCAAACTCAGCTCCCCTGGCAGGGCGCGATCCGCCGCGCACAGCGGGATCTCGTAGCCCAGCCCGAGGGCGACAATCAGCCACGGGGGCCAGTTTCTGACCCGGGTTCCCAGACGGCGCGCGCTGGCTTGCATGACTGAAAAATACCGGAGCGTGGCGGAAATGTTAAGTCAAAGCCCATCCGCTCGGGGCCGCGCGCGGTCGTTGCCAGTCGTTCGACGCGTTCGTACATTGCGCAGGTGATTGCGTTAATTGATTACGGCGCAGGCAATCTGCGCAGCGTCCACCAGGCACTGCGGCAGGTCGGCGCCCGGGTGCGTCTGGCGGCCACTCCGGACCAGGTTGGCGACGCTCGCGGCCTGGTGCTGCCGGGGGTGGGCGCGTTTGACGATTGCCTGAATGCTCTTGAACGGCGGCAATTGCTTGGGGCGTGCCGCCAGTTCATTGATTCGGGGCGCCCGTTCCTCGGAATTTGCGTCGGCTTCCAAGCCCTCTTCCAGCGCAGCGAGGAGTTCAACAGTTGCGCGGCGGGTCTCGGCGTGTTCGCCGGGAGCGTGGTGCGATTCACACCCCGACAGGGCCTGAAGGTGCCGCAGATTGGCTGGAACCAGCTTCACATCCGCCAACCACGCTGCCCTCTGTACCACGGCATCGACCCCGGCAGCTATGTTTATTTTGTGCATAGCTTTTTTCCCCGGCCGGAGGACCCAAGCCTCATCGCGACGGAAACGGATTACGGGGATACCTACGCTTCCTCGGTCTGGCGCGGCAACATTTTCGCCACACAATTTCATCCAGAAAAAAGCCAGCGAGTCGGCTTGCGCATTCTCGCCAATTTCGTCGGGATCGTGGCGAAGGCTTGATCCGCCGCTTGACTCTGGCCAAATCGTGGTATGTTAACGGGGACGCAACCTGGAGTTCCTCAGGGATTGATCGATAACTAAAACAACACGATTAAACGATTTATGGGATACGAACTACCTCCTCTTCCGTACGCGAACAATGCGCTCGAACCATATCTGGACGCGATGACGATGGAAATCCATCACGATAAACATCACGGCGCTTACGTGGCCAATCTCAACAAGGCCGTCGCCGGCAAGCCCGTTTGGGAGCACCAGTCCATCGAGCAATTGATCAGCCAGATCGATGCGCTCCCGGCGGAGATCCGCGGAGCGGTTCGGAACAACGGCGGCGGCCATGCCAACCACTCGATGTTCTGGAAACTGCTCGCTCCGCACGCCGGAGGGACTCCCGCCGGTCCGTTGGCCGACGACCTCAAATCCACCTTTGGCAGCTTTGAGGCGTTTAAAGAGAAGTTTGAAGCGGCCGGAGCGGGGCGCTTCGGCAGCGGTTGGGCTTGGCTGGTCGTGAACCACGGCAAGCTCGAGATCACCTCCACCGCCAATCAAGACAACCCTTTGATGGGCAAAACCGTCGCCGGCGCCGAGGGCAAACCGATCCTCGGATGCGATGTCTGGGAGCACGCGTACTATCTAAAATACCAGAATCGACGCGCCGAGTACCTCAAGGCGTTCTGGAACGTCGTGAACTGGGGCGAGGTGGCCTCGTTGTACGCCGCCGCGAAGAAGTAAACCCCTCCGTTCAGGGCATGGCCGCGGAACCGCGGCCGTGCCGCCGGCTCAGCCTTTTTTTGAAGACTTCGCCCAGGCGTCTTTCAGGCTGATGGTGCGGTTAAACACCAATTTGCCCGGGACTGAGTCCGGATCCAGGGCAAAATAGCCCAGACGCTCAAATTGATACCGCGCATCACGCGAGGCGCGCGCCAGCGACGGCTCGCACTTTGCGGTTATCACCTCGATCGAATGCGGGTTGAGGTGGCTTTTAAAATCCTCTTCCGCATCCGGTTCGGCCACGCTAAACAACCGGTCATACAACCGCGCCTCGGCTTCCACAGCATGTCTCGCGCTTACCCAATGAATCGTTCCCTTTACCTTGCGTCCGGCGGTGGCGCCTCCGGTTTTGCTGTCGAGGTCCGCGGTGCATCGCAGTTCAACCACTTCGCCCGCCGCGTTTTTGATGACCTCGTCGCATCGGATGATGTAAGCGTATTTCAGCCGCGCTTCGCTGCCGGGACGCAATCGGTGATACTTCGGCGGAGGTGATTCCATGAAATCATCCTGCTCAATGAATAACTCGCGGCTGAACGGCACCCGGCGCGTGCCGGCCGCGGGTTCCTCCGGATTGTTGACCGCTTCGACTTCCTCTGCCCGATCCTCCGGGTAATTGGTGATCACGACGCGGAGGGGCCGCAACACCGCTAGCCGCCGTTGAGCGCGCCGGTTCAGGTCCTCGCGAATCGCGAATTCCAACACCGCGACATCCGTCACGGCGTTGTACTTGGTGATGCCGATGTTATAGGCGAAATTGCGCAGGGCTTCGGGCGTCACCCCCCGCCGGCGGAGCCCGGAGATCGTCGGCAGGCGGGGGTCGTCCCAGCCGGAGACCCGGCCTTCGTTCACCAATTGCATGAGCTTGCGTTTGCTCATGATCGTGTAGCCCAGGCTCAAGCGCGCAAACTCGTATTGGCGGGGCAGGGGACGCGGCAGTTCCAGTTGTTCGAGGATCCAGTCATACAGCGGGCGATGCACCTCGAATTCCAGCGTGCAAATGGAGTGCGTAATTCCCTCGAGATAATCGCTCAGGCAATGAGCGAAGTCATACATCGGGTAGATGCACCAGCGGTTCCCGGTGTGGTGATGATCCGCGTGCCGGATCCGGTAGAGCACCGGGTCGCGGAGCCAGATGTTGGGCGAAGCCATGTCCAACCTCGCCTTCAATGTTCGCTGGCCATCCCGAAATTCGCCCGCCTTCATCCGCGCGAACAAATCCAGGCTCTCCCCCACGCTCCGGCTCCGGAACGGACTCTCCTTGCCTGGACGATCCGGGGCGCCGCGAAAAGCGTCCGTGTCCTCGGGAGATAAATCGCATACATACGCGACCCCCTTGCGGATCAAACGCGTGGCGTATTCATAGAGCTGGTCAAAATAATCGCTGGCATAGAATGGCTCGGCTTCGGTTTTGGCGAGATCGGGGTTCACCAAGGGCGGCATGAAGAAGTCCATGCCGCCCTGGCCCGGCGTCGCTTCCGGGAGCTCGCCTTTGCGCTTTAGCGCGAGTTGGTCATCCGCCCAGGCGCTGATCAGCCAGCGCACGTCCGCGGTGATGGAATCCACATACTCCACCTCTTCCTTGGCCGGATTGGTGTCATCCATGCGCAGGTTGCAGATGCCGCCAAATTCCCGGGCAATTCCGAAATTCAAGCAAATGGATTTGGCGTGCCCGATATGCAGGTAGCCGTTCGGCTCGGGCGGAAATCGGGTGTGGATGCGCGGGTGCTTCCCCGCGGCCACGTCCGCGGCGACGATGTCGCGGATGAAGTCGGAGGGGCGGTTTTCGGCTGGCTCGGAGGACATAAAAGCAGGCATTTGCGACCGGGATTATTTGGGTTTCAACTGCGGGAACAGGATGACATCCCGGATGCTTTCCTGGCCCAGGAGCATCATGCAGAGGCGGTCGATGCCCATCCCCATCCCGCCTGCCGGCGGCATGCCGTGCTCCAGCGCGGTCAGAAAATCCTCATCCAGTTTTTGTTGCTCGCCGCCAGCCTGATGCTCGAGTCGTTCGCGCTGCTCGAGCGGATCGTTCTGCTCACTGTAGGCGGGCGCGATTTCCTGGCCGTTGATGCAGCACTCGAAGACCTCCACCGTATCGGGATCCTCCGGGGAGAGCTTCGCCAGTGGAATCATTTGCCGGAGCGCGTGGGTGACAAAGACGGGGTCGATCAGGGTTGGCTCGATCCATTTTTCAAACACCGCCTGGGTCACCTCGAAGTCCTCGTAGTTCCCGCCGATTTCGGCGCCCAGCCTGACGGCTCTATCCCGGCGTTCGCCGGGGGAAATCGCAAACCAATCGGCGCCGGCCCGCTCCCGGACGATGTCCTTGTACCGGATCCGCCGCCAAGGGGGGGTCAGATCGATGGTCCTGGTCACTTTTCCAGCGGCGTCCTTATGCTCGATCCGCAAGGTGCCCAGGACGGTTTGGGCCACGTGGCAGACCATGGATTGCACCAACTCCATCATGGTCTCGTAATCCCCATACGCCTCATACGCCTCGAGCATCGTGAATTCCGGATTATGGCGTCGCGATAATCCCTCGTTGCGAAAGTTGCGGCCCAGCTCAAATACCTTTTCCATTCCGCCCACCAGCAGCCGCTTCAAATACAACTCCAGGGCGATGCGCAGATGGAAATTACAGCCCAGCGCGTTGTGATGAGTGATGAACGGCTGCGCCGCCGCGCCTCCCGGGATGGCCTGCATCATCGGGGTTTCCACCTCGACATACCCGCGCTGATGTAAAAAATTACGAATCTCGCGCACGATTTGGCTGCGTTTGAGAAACACCTCGCGAATCTCCGGGTTAGCCATCAGGTCCAGATAACGCTGGCGGTAGCGAACTTCTGTGTCCGCGAGCCCGTGCCATTTTTCCGGCGGCGGCCGCAGTGCCTTGGCCAGAAGCGCGAAGGAAGCCAGTTTCACGGAAATTTCGCCGGTCCTGGTGGTGAACAACGTCCCCCGAACGCCAATGAAATCTCCCAAATCCAAATGCCGGAACTGATCGAAGAGTTCCTCTCCGAGGGTATTTTTTTGGGTGTACACCTGCAAACGCCCGCTTTGATCGCGCACATCGATGAACATGCTCTTGCCCATGTCCCGATGCGCCGTGATCCGGCCGGCAATCGCCACCTCCCGGCCTTCGGCGTACCGAGCGCTGGCCGCCGCGCAGCTTTCCGTCGGGGAAAACTTGTTTTGAAACGGATCGATGCCTTTGGCCCGCAACGCTGCCAATTTGGCTTTCCGCTGCTCGATCAGTGAATTGCTCTCATCCATGCCCATGAACGCTCAATGAATCACGAAAGCCGCCTTCTGCCAATTGCAAACGGGTGGAACCGCCGGAGGCAAATCCCGGCCGCTTTACAGGCGGGGCAAAACCCGTATCCTTTGGCGCGTGCCTGACGTCCGCGTATCACTCGGTTCCCGCGGTTACGACATCAAAATCGGCGGCGGCTTCCTCGCCCGGTTGGGACGCGAATGCGCGCGTCTCAAACTGGGCCGTCGTTGCGCGATTGTGACCGATTCCAATGTGGGACCGCTTTTTTCCGCCGCCGCCCGGAAATCACTCGAAACGGCCGGTTTTGAACCGGTGGTCATCGCCGTGCGAGCGGGCGAACAATCGAAAACCATCCGAACTGTTTCGACCTGTTACGACCAGCTTGCCAGCCATCGCCTGGAGCGAAAATCCTTCCTGGTCGCTCTGGGGGGCGGGGTGGTGGGCGATCTGGCTGGTTTTGTGGCAGCCACGTTCCTGCGCGGCGTTTCCTTTGTGCAAGTGCCCACCACCCTCCTGGCGCAGGTCGATAGTTCCGTCGGCGGCAAGGTGGGAGTCAATCTCAAGCGGGGAAAAAATCTGGTCGGCGCGTTCCATCAACCAAGGCTCGTCTTGTGCGATCTGGACTTAATGGCTACGCTGCCCGAGCGCGAGTATCGTTCCGGCCTCGCGGAAGTCGTCAAGTACGGGATTATTTCCGACGCCTCATTCTTTCGCCAGTTGGAGCGCGGCTTGCCGCGGTTGCTTCGCCGAGACAGCGACTTTCTCGGCGCGGTGGTGGCCCGCTGTTGCGCGATCAAAGCCGAGGTGGTCCGCCAGGATGAGACCGAGAGCGGGTTGCGGGCCATCCTCAACTTTGGCCACACTATTGGCCATGGGCTCGAAGCCATTTCGCACTACGGCCGCTACTTGCATGGCGAGGCCATCTCGATTGGCCAGGTGGCCGCGGCCCAACTTTCATCAGACCTGCTGGGCTTTTCCAAAGGAGACGTCAACCGAGTGCGGGACCTCTTCTTCCGCGCGGGCCTCCCCACCACAGTGGCGCTGGGCCGAACAGCGAGGCGGCGCCTCCTCGACGCCATGAAACTGGACAAAAAGGTCAGCGGCGGAGAAATCAAATTCGTGCTGGCCAAAAGTATCGGCTCCGCCCAGCCCGGCTGCAAGGTCCCTTCCGCGCTCCTGGAACGGGTGCTGGACAATCTCGAGCCGGCGTCGGTCACGCATTAATTTGTCTTTAAGAGACACCTCTTCGTGTTATCCTGCCCGCGAGATGAAAATGTCCTCGTGGTTGTTGGCCGCCCTGATCGGTTGTTCGCTTGGGCTGGCGGAGTTGCGCGCGTCAGCCGCCTCGCCCTGTTCGGTTCGGGTGGTCGATCTCTCGTGCGAATACCTGAAAAATCCCGACGGCATTGATGCCCGCGTTCCTCGTCTGGCGTGGAAACTGGCCGCCACGGAACCGCTCGAGCGCGGACAGCGGCAGACGGCATTCCAGATTCTGGCCGCCTCCCGTTCGGAATTGCTGGCGGAAGATCGAGGTGACCTTTGGGACAGCGGTTGGGTAAAATCTGGTCAGTCGCAACAGGTGGAGTACCAGGGGAAGCCCTTGCGCTCCGGGCAGGGCTGCTGGTGGAAGGTGCGGGTCAGGGATGAGCGCGGAAAGGGATCTGGCTGGAGCGACGCGAACACTTGGTCGATGGGCTTGCTGGAGACGTCGGATTGGCAAGCGCAATGGATTGGCTCTGATCTTGTCTTTGAACGAAAGCCAGGGTCGGCTGGCGCGGCCAACCCGATTCCCGATCCATGGCTGCGGAAGGAATTTGAGCTGTCGGAGCCGCCCTCGCGGGCCATGATGTACGTCGCTTCCGTCGGCTATCATGAGCTTTATGTGAACGGGGAGAAAATCGGAGATGGAGTACTTGGCCCCTGCGTGAGCGATCACACGAAGCGAGCGCGTTATGTGGCCTATGATCTTGGATCCATCCTCAAGCCGGGAAAAAACGTGATCGGACTCTGGTTGGGCGCCTCGTGGTCGATTTTTCCACCCTATCAAACTCCCGACAAGCCGGCCAGCCCGATCGTGATCGGATTGGCGGTGGTGGAGTTCCCGAACGGCAAGTCCGTGCGTTGGGGCACCGACGGCACCTGGCGCTGGCGCCCGAGTCCGAACACGTTGTTGGGGCTTTGGGATTTTCGTCACTTTGGCGGCGAGCGTTACGACGCCCGCCTCGAAGACCCGCAATGGTGCGCGGCGGGAGAGGTGGCGGGCGAACCGTGGAAACCGGTGAAGATCTTTCAGCCCGCGCTTGCCCTTTCCGCGCAAAATGTGCAGGCGGACAAGCTCGTCAAGGAATTGCGGCCCGTCGGTCTTGAGGAACGTCGCCCTGGGGTGTGGCGAATCGACATGGGCCGGGTCTTCACCGGCTGGATCCAAATCCCTGTAAAAGGGAAGCCTGGCGACCGCGTCCAGATCAAATGGTCCGAACGTCCCGACCAGGAAATCACGCACGCTTTGCGGAGTGAGTATATCATCGGTTCCTCCGGGCAGGGGCTGTTTCGCAACCGTTTCAACTACGGCGTTGGCCGCTGGATCCAGATCGAAGGCCTGGCGGAGAAGCCTGATCTGGATAGCGTCAAAGGCTGGCTGATTCGCACCGATTATCAACCGGCAGCTTCGTTCCGCTGCTCGGATGATCTGCTGAATCGTATTTATGACACGACGCTCTGGACCTACGAAAACCTTAGCCTGGGCGGATACGTGGTCGATTGCGCGCAACGCGAGCGCATGGGCTATGGCGGCGACGCCCACGCCACCACCGGAACCAGCCTGGACAATTTCCAAACGGCTGCGCTCTACTACAAGTGGGGGCAGGATTGGCGCGATGTGCAGGGAAAAAGCGCCTCCTGGGGAGTTGGCAAAACCGGCGACGAGCCGGGCTCGGGCAAGAAGGTCGAACCCGGCAATTTGCCCTATACCGCGCCCACCTACTGGGGCGGAGGCGGCCCCGGCTGGAGCGGCTATTGTGTGACTTTGCCATGGGAAATGTGGCAGCGCCTGGGTGATGTCCGCGCCGCCCGGGAGATGCTTCCGACCATCGAGGCCTGGTTGGGGTTTTTGGAATCCAAAACGGCGGACAATTTGCTGCGCCGATATGGAGGACAATGGGATTTCCTTGGCGACTGGCTCTGGCCCGGCGCGGAAGGCGTCAACGGCGATACCCGTGAAACCCTCTTTTTTAATAACTGCTTTTGGGTGTGGAATCTGAGAAATGCGGCCCGTCTCGCCCAAGCGGCGGGACATCCCGAACTGGAGCGGAAATGGCGGGCCCGGGCCGAGGCGGTTCGCGCGGCGATTCACCGGGAGTTCTACCACGCGGCGGATGCCAGCTACGTCAACGGCTTCCAGGCCTATCTCGCCATCGCGCTGGTGAGCGACATTCCGCCCGCCGCGGAGCGCGCGCGCGTGGAAAAACGTTTGGAGGATGAAATCCTCGTCAACCGCGGGGGCCACTTCTGGGGCGGAATCACCGGCGGCTCGTTCGTGATTCGCCAACTCATTGATTCCAATCGTCCGGACTTGGTCTATGCCATGGCGAGCAAAACGGATTACCCGGGTTGGGGCGACATGCTGAAGCGGGGCGCCACCACCATCTGGGAGGACTGGGAAGGCACGCTCTCTCTGTCCCACAGCTCCTACCTGCATATCGGTGCCTGGTTTATCGAGGGCCTGGGCGGCATCCGCCCCGGCGCCGACGGGCAGGGTTACCAGAAGTTTGTCCTTCGTCCTGGCGTTTGGAAAAACGCTCCGCTGCGATCGGTCGAGAGTCATTTCGATTCGCCTTATGGGCGCATCCAGAGCGATTGGAGCATCCGCGAGGGACAAATCAACTATCACTTTATCGTGCCGCCCAATACCACCGCCACGGTCTATTTTCCCGCGGGCGGGAAGGTCACCGAAAAGCCCCCGCCGGGATCGCGCAAAACGGGAATGAACAGGGGCGCCGCGCACGGCGAAAAGGCCGAGTTGGCCCCCGGAGAGTATTTCTTCACCAGCGGACTTTAGGAAGGGCGGTTTTCAAATCCGCCTCAATGGGTTACGCTGCCCGGAGTATCGCATGTTGCTGGTCATCGACAATTACGACTCGTTCACCTACAACCTCGTCCAGTACCTCGGGGAGTTGCGGGTGGACATGCGGATTCATCGGAATGATGAGATCTCGCTGGAGGAAATCGAGGCGCTTCGCCCGGACCGCCTGCTGATCTCGCCGGGCCCTTGCTCGCCGCGGGAATCAGGGCTTTCGAACGAGATTATCCGGAAGTTTAGCGCGACGATTCCGACTTTGGGAGTGTGCCTGGGCCACCAATGTATTGGCCACGTTTTCGGTGGAAATGTTGTCGTCAATTACCGGATGCTGCACGGCAAGACCTCGCCGATTCAACACGATGGGAAGGATCTCTTTGCGGGGATGCCCAACCCGTTTTTGGCCACACGGTATCATTCTCTGGTCATCGAGCGCGCCACGCTCCCGGCCTGCCTCGAAGTCACGGCGGAGACGGACGAGGGTGAAATCATGGGTGTGCGCCACAAACAACTGCCCATCTGGGGGGTGCAGTTTCATCCCGAGAGCATTCTCACCCAGGATGGCCGGCGCCTCCTCGAAAATTTCCTGAAGCTCGGGTGACGCGCCTGGCCGACGGAGTCGAGGTCGCTTGCCCACTCTCCCGGCGCGGGCGGCACATTACGGTTGCCGTGCGGCGGCAGCCTGGGGTTTAATCAGGCCGCGCTTTCAATGTACCTGGGCCAGAAAATCGTTGTGGTTATGCCGGCCTACAACGCCGCCAGGACCCTCCGCCGGACTTATGAGGAGGTCCGCGATCAAAGGATCGTGGACGAAATCATTCTGGTGGATGACGGGAGCCACGATGAGACCGTGGCGGTGGCGCGCGGATTGCCCGGCGTCCGAGTGTATGTTCACGAGGTGAACAAGGGTTACGGCGGGAATCAGAAGACCTGCTATCGGCTGGCGCTTGCCGCGGGGGCGGACATCGTGATCATGATTCACCCGGACTACCAGTACACACCCAGGCTGATTCCCGCCATGGTCTCGATCATCGCCAATGGCCTGCACCCCTGCGTGCTGGCGAGCCGGATTCTTGGGGGGTATGCCCTGGCCGGAGGCATGCCGCTCTGGAAATACGTTTCCAATCGTTTTCTTACCG
Organism: Verrucomicrobiota bacterium; assembly: GCA_039806935.1. Classification (GTDB taxonomy): domain Bacteria; phylum Verrucomicrobiota; class Verrucomicrobiia; order Limisphaerales; family UBA8199; genus JBDHQH01. Next base: position 40,512 of record JBDHQH010000006.1, on the reverse strand, counting down.
CGGTGGAGAATCTGCTGTTGGGGGCGAAACTTTCCGAGTATCACACCGGCTACCGGGCCTTCGCCCGGACGCTGCTCGAAGGTCTGGATCTCTCGCGGAATTCGGATGATTTCGTCTTCGACAACCAAATGCTGGCGCAAATTCTATGGCACGGGTTTACGATCGGCGAGGTGAGCTGCCCCACAAAATACTTCCCGGAGGCCTCTTCGATCAACCTGCCGCGCAGCATTCGTTACGGCTTTGGCTGCCTCGGCACGGGCCTGCGCTTTCGGTTGGCGAAATGGGGATTATTGAAATCCGCGCGGTTTCCAAATTCCTCGAGGGCCTCAACCGCCCATCCCATCCGGGTTTGAGCGATTCTCCGGGCATCTGGTCTCGGTTCAGGACGGCAGCACTTGCGCTGTTTTAGCGGCGGGCGCCGGGTCCCCGGCGCCGGTCCGGGGCGGCGCGCGTGGATATCACGCCGCCTCGTTCCCCTCCCAGCGACGGTAAACGCCGGCTCGTTCAGCACCTCCATGAGCGAGTTGTGCTCCGGAGAGGAGCCGGTTCAAATGGAATGGCGGAATTCGGGCGTGATCATCCGCGGCTTTTCAAGTCATTTGACATAACTTAAACCATCAGCCATCCTTAACGGGATGGTTGCCGGGCTTCAGCGCGACGTTCACGCCTGAGCGGGCGGCCCATGTGTTTCTGTTGATATTCATTGGTTATGCGGTTGTTCAGTGTTGCCTCTGGCCTCCGGGTTTTCTCAGGTTTGATTTTGCTCACGCCGATATTCTGTCTGGCCCAACCGGATTACGCCCCCGCACTATGGGCGCCGGCTGCCTCGGGACATTGGTACACCACGGGGTATGGGCATAAGTTTTGCGTCATCCACGACATGGAAGGTTATTACCTGAGCACGATTTCCTACATTCAACAGTCCGGAACGCAGGTGAGCATCCATTATTGTGTGAACAGTCTGCAGAACGGCAGTGACTCCCAGGGGCACGCCGAAAACCGGCCGAATGATCCGCCCGCGGGACAGATTACCCAGATGGTGCGGGAGCAATATTACGCCTGGCACGCGCTGTGTTGGAATCAATATAGTTTAGGCACCGAGCATGAGGGGTTTGCCGGCAATCCAGCCTGGTACTCGGATGCGATGTACCGCGCTTCGGCGGCGTTGCAACGGCACCTGTGTGAAACCTGGGGAATTCCAAAGGACCGGAATCACATCATCGGGCACGGCGAATGGCAGAATGCCGCCTGGCTGAGTTGGCTGGCCGGCAGCGGCATCGGCATGAGCGGCACTTGCAGCAATCCCAGCCAGTCGCATACTGATCCTGGAGTTTACTGGAATTGGGATTATTTCATGGCCTTGATCCTGGACGCGCCCGGAGCGCCCTCCAATCTCGCGGCGGCATCTTTGAGCACCACTCAAATCCGCCTTACGTGGCGGGACAATGCGACCAACGAAACCGGGTTCAAAATCGAGCGCGCCCTGAGCCTCAACGGTCCCTGGTCGCAGATCGCCATTGTCGGAGTGAACGTGGCTGCCTACGTGAGCGGCGGCCTCGCTCCTTCGACCACTTATTATTATCGGATCCGCGCCTATAATGCGAACGGCGATTCCGCTTACACCGAGATTCAGAGCGCGACCACCGCCAACAGTCCGCCGGTCCTGGCGGTAATCGGAGATAAAACGGTGGTGGAAACCACGCCGTTGCAGTTCACGGTCTCCGCTTCCGACTCCGCGGTGGGGCAGGCGGCGTTGATCACCGATTTCGAGTCCTTCGCCTCCGGCGCCAGCGAGGTGTTATTTCGTTCACCCGGCTACTCGGGTTCCAGTCGCGGGGTGGACTCGGCCGTGGCGGCCAGCACGACCGTGGTCGGCAGTTTCCCGGCGGGACACGCGAGCGCCCGGGTGCTCAAGGCCACCTGGGGTTTCGCCGCCGCCGCGACGGAGCCCTGGCTGCGCTTGACCACCGCCAGCGCGCCGGTCCTCCCCAATCCGGTCATCGATTTCACCCAGGTGCTGCGGTTTGATGTTTTTTGCGATAAACCAATCCGTCTGGGCATCGGGCTGCGGGAGACCACGGTTGCCGCTGGCGCCGCCATCGGCTCGAATGGCGGGGGAACCGGGAGTCTCGAGTGGGCGGGAGTTACCAATGTCACGGGCACGGGCGCGCCCGTGCCGTCGCGGATCATCCCGGCGGGCAGTTGGCAAACGGTCACTTTTGACCTGCCTTACGAATCGATTCGGAATTTCGTCGGCGGCAACGATGTCCTCTCGACGCCCTCAGGTCTGGGAGTGTTGGAGCATCTCGCGATCGTGCCGGTGTCGAGCGCCGGCGGTGTCTATAATCTCTACCTGGACAACTTTGCTGTCGTAAACTCCAACGTCCTCACCTTCAGCCTCGCCGCGGGCGCCCCCGCGGGGGCGACAATCGATGCCCGCTCGGGTGCGTTCTCGTGGACCCCCACCGAAGCGCAAGGCCCCGGAGTCTTTGCTTTGACTTTTCGAGCAAGCGACAATGGCACACCGCCTTTGAGCGACCTCGAGACCATTCAGGTGGCCGTGCTGGAATCGAACCTGCCGCCGGTGCTGGCCGCGATCTCCGATCAGACGATCACCGAAGGACTACCGCTTGCCTTTTTCCTGACCGCAAGCGATCCGGATCTGCCGGCCAACCAACTCACCTTCAGCCTGGATCCTGGCGCTCCCGCCGGGGCGGAAGTGGACCCGGTGACTGGGGCTTTTCTCTGGGTGCCCTCGGAAGAGCAGGGGCCGGGCATCTATACCATCACCGCGCGCGTGACAGACGACAGCCCCGAGGCGGTCAACCGCAAGCAACTGAGCGCGACAAGGGCCTTTTCAGTCACCGTGTTGGAGAGCAACCGTCCACCGATTCTGGCGGCCATTCCGGACCAGACCATGGTTGTCGGCGAGGTCTTATGGGTGACCAATTCGGCGTCGGATCCCGACCTTCCAGCCAATACCCTCCGGTTTAGTCTTGATCCGGGGAGTCCCGCCGGGGCGGTGCTGGACCCGGTTTCGGGCGTGCTCAGTTGGCTGGCGCCGTTGGCCGCGGCCAACACCACAAACGGTTTCAAGGTGCGCGTTACCGACGACGGCACGCCTCCGCTTAGTGATCTACGCACCTTCCAGGTCCTGGTGTTGCCGGAGAGCATTCGAGCCACGGTGACGTGGGCCGGTCCCGACATCATTCTCGGCTGGAATGCCGTCCCCGGACAAACCTACCGGGTGCAGTTCAAGGCTGGCCTGGAAGCCGCGGAATGGCACGAATTGCCCGGACAAATCACTGCCACGAACAGCACTTGCGTGGTCAGTGATTCAGTACAATCAGGCGCCCGCTATTACCGGATTATAGCGGGGCCGTAAGCGGGCAGTGGTGTTTTGGCGGGCGACTGCAAACGACGACGAGTCGCTTCCCGCGGGGAAGGGAGTTACTTCACGGCGGCCAGGCGCAACGCCAGGCGCGATTTTTTGCGGTTGGCCGTTGCACGATGGACGACTCCGGCCTTGGCGGCGCGGTCGTAGGCGGAGCTCATTTCACGGATGCTCTGGGTGGCTTCCTCCTTCTTCCCTGCGGCCACCAGAGTCAGATAATTTTTCTCCAGGGTGCGCAGGCGCGATTTCACTCCGCGATTGCGCGCCTGTTTCCGGGCGTTGCCTCTCATCCGTCGTTCCGCTGATTTGGTATTCGGCATAATTAAAATCTCAAGCAAGCTGATAATAACTGAGTTCTAAAGCGCGCGCAACCGTAGAGCACCAGCGGCGGAAGTCAATGCGCAACCGCGGGAATCGTTTTCGGATTGTTCGAAGCCGGGCTTTGCGCTATCCGATGTTGCTGAGATGAGGAAACCATTCAAGACGGTGGAAGGCTCGGTGGTCGCGGCTCGGGGATTCCGCGCGGCGGGGGTGTTTTGCGATATCAAACGCCTGGGCACGGGCAAAGGCTCGGAGAAGGGCGACAAGCGGGATCTGGCCCTGATCGTCAGTGACCGCCCGGCGAGCGTGGCAGGCTTGTTTACCACCAACCAGGTTTGCGCCGCGCCCGTGAAGGTGTGCCTGGAACGCGTGGGGCGGCCGGGCGCGCGAATGGTGGTGGCCAATTCCGGAAATGCGAACGCCTGCACCGGACGGCGGGGGATGAAAGACGCCCTGGAAATGGCGCGCTTCGCCGAGCAGGCCCTCGATTTCCCGCCGGGGACGGCCCTGGTCGGTTCCACCGGACGCATCGGGGTGCCGATGCCGATGGATCAGGTGCGGGCCGGGATCATCGAGGCGGCCACGATGCTTGGCTCGACAGCGGAACATGCGGCCTGGGCGGCCGAAGCTATCATGACCAGCGACACGCGTCCCAAAGCCGCAGCGGTCGAATTTCGCATTGGCGGCAAGCCAGTCCGTCTCGGAGGCATCTGCAAGGGCGCGGGGATGATCCATCCCGGCATGAGCGCCACCGGCAAACGCCCGGCCGCCACCCCTTTGCACGCTACCATGCTTTGCTTCCTCACCACGGACGCGGCGATCCGTCCGCGCCCGCTGCAGCGGGCTCTCGCCCAAGCCGTCGCCCTGAGCTTCAACCGCATCACCGTGGACGGGGATATGAGCACCAACGACACGGTGCTCGCGCTGGCGAACGGCGCGGCGGAAAACGCGGTGCTGACAACCCCCCAGTCCTCCGGTTTCAGTGAATTTCAAGCGGCGCTCAACCAAGTCTGCCTCGACCTGGCGAAAATGATCGTCCGCGACGGCGAAGGCGTGTCGCGCTTTGTCACCGTGCGCCTGAGCGGCGCCCGGAATCCAGCGGAAGCCGATGCCGCCGCTCGCGCGGTGGCGAACAGCGCGCTGGTCAAAACGAGTTGGCACGGCGGCGATCCGAATTGGGGCCGGATCATGGACGCGCTAGGCTACAGTTCGGCGCGCGTGGTGGAAGCAAAGGTCGATGTGGGCTACAGCGCGCCCGGCTCCCGGGAGATCGTCTGGAGTTTGCGGCGAGGGCAGCCCGCCGCGGCGAGCTTTCGCGACCTCTGCGCGGCGGTGGCGCCGCCGGAATTTGACCTGCATATCCGGTTAAACCTGGGCCGGGCGGCGGCGTTGATTTACGCGGCGGATCTGACTGCGGAATATGTGGAATTCAATCAGGGCGATGTCTCGGATCCCGGTTCGCTGGGCGGGTAATATTTAGAATAATTCTAAGTATTGACAGACGTCTCGGATCGAGTAGTTTGCCCCGGCTGGAAACGTCCGGCCAGGCATGGAATCGGAAAGCCAATCCCCCGCGCACACGCGGCTGACGAAGCGGCTGGCGACGAGCGGGCTGCGGCCCACTCCGCGGCGCGAGGAAGTGTACGCGGAACTATTGCGCAAGCGGGATCATCCCACGGCCGAAGAATTGTTTATGCGGGCCAAACGGCATCTGCCGGAGATCTCGATGGCGACTGTCTATAACAGTCTTGAAGCCCTCGTGGCCTGCGGTTTGGTCCGGCAGTTGGCGCTCGAGCGCGGCGCGGCGCGTTACTGCCCGAATATGCGCGAACACGGGCATTTTTGCTGTGATCGTTGCGGCCGGATTGAGGACGTTACGCTGCCCGAGGCCGGCGGCGTAAAACTGGCTCCGGGCTACCTGGCGCGGAGCACCGAGGTGACCATCCACGGCCTCTGCGCGGCGTGCGCCAAAGGCGGCGCGCGCCGGGGGTGAAATTCCCGGAATTGCGGACATTTTAAATCTTTAAACACATGAGCACCGCCAACGCGACCATCGAAGGGCTGGTCAAACAGGAATACAAGTACGGCTTTTACACGGACGTGGAGGCCGAATCCGCGCCGCCGGGTTTGAATGAGGACACCGTGCGGTTCATTTCCGCTCGGAAGAACGAACCGCCTTTCCTGCTGGAATGGCGGCTGAAGGCGTTTCGTCATTGGCTGACGCTGAGGGAGCCCGCCTGGGCGAAGGTCAAGTACCCGCCGATCCCCTACCAGGAATCCAGTTATTACTCCGCGCCCAAAAAAAAGGGCGACGGCCCCAAAAGCCTGGACGAGGTGGATCCCAAGCTGCTGGAAACCTACGAGAAACTCGGGATTCCCCTCCGCGAGCGCGAGCGGCTGGCGGGGGTGGCGGTGGACGCAGTATTCGATAGTGTTTCCGTGGGCACTACGTTCAAGGAAAAGCTGGCGGAAAAAGGCATCATCTTCTGCTCGTTCAGCGAGGCGGTCCAAACCCACCCCGAACTGGTAAGGAAATACCTGGGCACGGTGGTGCCGCCGGCGGATAATTTTTTCGCGGCGCTGAATTCCGCAGTTTTCAGCGACGGATCGTTTTGTTATATCCCCAAAGGCGTGCGCTGCCCGATGGAACTCTCCACCTACTTCCGGATCAACGCCGCGAACACCGGGCAGTTTGAGCGCACGCTGATCATTGCCGAGGAGGGGGCGCACGTGAGCTACCTCGAGGGTTGCACCGCGCCCATGCGCGACGAGCACCAATTGCACGCCGCGGTGGTGGAGTTGATCGCGATGGACAATGCGCAGATCAAATACTCGACCGTCCAAAACTGGTACCCGGGGGACGAGCAGGGCCGGGGAGGCATTTACAATTTCGTGACCAAACGCGGGCTTTGCAAAGGCAAAAACTCGAAAATTTGCTGGACCCAAGTCGAGACGGGCTCGGCGATCACTTGGAAGTATCCCAGTTGCGTGCTGCTGGGCGATGGCTCGGCGGGTGAATTTTACTCCGTCGCGGTCACCAATCACTTCCAGCAAGCTGATACCGGCACAAAGATGATTCATGTGGGCAGGAATACCCGCAGCACCATCATTTCCAAGGGCATCTCCGCCGGGCGCGGCCAGAACAGCTACCGCGGCCAGGTGAAGATCCAGAAGGGTGCGGCCAACGCCCGCAATTTTTCGCAGTGCGATTCTCTGCTGTTGGGTGACCAATGCGGGGCCCACACCTTTCCCTACATTGAAGTCAAAAACCCCACCGCCCGCCTCGAGCACGAGGCTTCGACATCGAAAATCGGCGAGGACCAGATCTTCTACTGCAATCAACGCGGACTCGAGACGCAGGACGCGGTGAATCTGATCGTGAACGGGTTTTGCAAAGAGGTTTTCCGCGAGCTCCCGATGGAGTTCGCGGTCGAGGCTCAAAAGCTGCTGAACGTCAGCCTGGAAGGCAGCGTCGGTTAAAGGCATACATTGGATTTATGGCAACGACTCCCATTTTGGAAATTCGAAACCTCCACGCCGGCGTGGAGGGAAAAGCAATCCTCAAAGGCGTGAATCTGACCATGCGCCTGGGCGAGGTGCATGCGGTGATGGGCCCGAACGGCAGCGGCAAGAGCACCCTGGCGGCCATTTTGGCGGGCCGGGACGGCTACGAGATCACTGGCGGCGAGGTGTTATACAACGGCCAGGATCTGCTGGATTTGGGTCCCGAGGAGCGCGCCCGCGAGGGCCTGTTTCTGGCGTTCCAATACCCGGTGGAAATTCCCGGCGTGAATAGCACCGTTTTCCTCAAGGCGGCCGTGAATGAATTGCGCAAGCACAAGGGCCTGCCGGAATTGGACGCCATGGAGTTCCTTGAACTCGTTCGCGGCAAAATGAAGATCCTCGAGCTGAAGGAGGACTTGCTGCGGCGTTCGGTGAACGAGGGCTTCTCCGGCGGCGAAAAAAAGCGCAACGAAATCTTCCAAATGGCGGTGCTGGAACCCCGGCTGGCGGTGTTGGATGAGACCGACTCCGGCTTGGATATCGACGCGCTCAAGGTGGTGTCCAACGGAGTGAACAAATTGCGGGGGCCCGAAAACGCGCAACTCGTCATCACTCATTACCAACGGCTCCTGAACTATATTGTGCCGGATTACGTGCATGTTTTGATGGATGGAAGAATTCTACGCAGCGGCGACAAGCGCCTGGCCATGGAATTGGAGGAAAAAGGTTACGACTGGCTGCAGCGGGAAGCGGGAGCGCCCGCCTGACGCATGAGCAGCGCCCCGGAGCACTCACGCCGCCGCCTGCCGGCAGCTGTCCTGCTGGCGATCGCGTGGTCCGTTGCCCCTCTCGCCGGCGCTCCATTCGCGAATGGTCCCGCGGCGCGCGCGGACAGCCAGCCGGACCAGAGCGGAGCCTTGCGGGTGGCGCTCTATCAAGGGCCCGGGGCGGGCGGGAAAGGTCCCTCGAGCCTGATACGGGAGTTCAGCCGTGACCCGGGGTTTGCCGCCCGCCGTATTTCTCCCGAGGAAATCCGCGCCGGCGCCTTGACGAATTTCGACGTGGTGATTTTTCCCGGCGGCAGCGGCAGCGGGCAAGCGGCGGCGATCGGCGCGGGCGGACGCGAAGCAGTGCGGCGATTCATCGCTCGCGGAGGCGGATATATTGGCATTTGCGCCGGCGCCTATCTGGCCACCAGCGGCTTCGCCTGGAGTCTGGGTCTTATCGACGCCAAAACGGTCTCCCCCAGATGGAGGCGTGGCCGCGGCCAGGTTGCAATCGAACTGGCCGGGAGCGGACGCCGCATCCTCGGGGAAGCGAGAAACGACCTCCAGGTCCTCTACGCCAATGGGCCGGTCGTTGGACCGGCGCAAACCGCGACGCTGCCCCCCTATGAGGTTTGGGCATGGTTCCGCACGGAATTGGCAAAGCACGACTCCCCCGCCGGGGTGATGAGCAACACCCCCGCCATTTTTTCCGCGGCGTATGAGCAAGGCCGCGTGGTCTGCGTCAGTCCGCATCCCGAGCAAACTCCGGGACTGGAGGCATTTGTGCCTGCCGCTGCACGGTGGGCCGCGCGCCGCGAAACGCACCGCTTACGGACGAGCGAGTGACTCAGCGGGGATGAAGGGCGCCATCTTATTTTAATTTTTTAACCAGGATTTTCGATCGCCGACCGCTTTGCTCGTACCGCTCGCGGCGGGCGGGCGGGAGATCCTCGGGGGTGCCCTCGGTATAGCCGCCCTTGGACTGGAAATAGGTGAAAGACTGGGTCGAGAGCGCGACCAGGTCGGACAAACCCATTTCGCGGGCCTTCGTGTCCACGAACTGGATCAGTTTGCGGCCAATGCCGTGGTTTTCGTGAGCCGGGCTGACGTAAAGACAGGCAAGTTCTCCTTTTTTCTGCTCGGGATAGACGTGCAACGCCACGCAAGCCACCGGGTTGCGATCGATCTCGAAAATAAAGTAATCCCCCAACTGGCGCTCGATGCCCGGGCGGGTGCGCTTGACCAGTTCCTCACTGGCCACGGAGGATTTTGTGAGATTGAGGATATGGCGGATGTCCTTTTTGAGAGCGCGGCGAATTTGCTGGAATTCGTTTCCGTAAATCAAGGTGCCCACCCCTTCGTTGGTGAAGACTTCCGCGAGTAAGCCTTCCTGCACCGCCCCGTTAATGACATGCACGCGCGGCACTCCCGCCTGGCAGGCGGCCGCCGCATGCACGGCTTTCGAGAGCAAGCCGGGATGAACCTGGTTTTTTTCGATGGCCAGCACGGACTCCAAATCCGCCAGAGGCATTTGCCGGATGACCTTGTCCCCGACCCGGATACCGTCCTCAGTAGTGATGTAGATCAGCTTCACGGCCTTGAGCGCCTCGGCCACAGAGACCGCGACCGAGTCGGAATTCACGCGGTAGGTTTTGCCCTCGCCGTCGAAACCGAGCGGCGGCAGCACGGGGATGATGCCATCATCGAGCAATTTATGCAGAAACTCAACATCCACCCGCTCAACCTTGCCGGTGTAGAGGTGGTCCACGCCGTGGAGGATGCCCTGAGGGTGGGCGATGATGGCGTTGGTCGAGGCGGCGCGGAGGTCGTTGGCGGCCAATCCCTCCAGAATTTCATGCGTCAGCCGGTTGGCAGCCGTCAGGGCCAGCTTGAGGGTGGCTTCATCCGTGATCCCGCTGCCCTCGAGATCTGAGGCGGCGACGTTTTGATCCGAGGCCAGCGCGCGGATTTGCGCCGACGCGCCGTGGCCCAGCACCACGCGAATGTTGAGCGAGCGCAGCACCGCGATATCCATCAGGATATTGCCGAAGTTTTCGTTGGTAACCACCGCGCCATCGACGGCGATCACGAAGGCCTTCTCCCGAAATTGCGGGATGTAGCGCAAAATGCCTCGAAGATCCGTGAGTTTCACTTGGGTAAACGCGCGAGAGTAAATGGGGCTTGCCTGGTGTGGAACGGCAGCGGATTCATTCGGCCGCGGCCCGGCCCAGCGCGACTTTCAGGGCCGTCAGGCAGCGCCGGTTTTCTTTGGGAGCGCCCACTGAAATCCGGATCCACTCCGGCAACTGGTAGCCCCCCATGGGACGCGCGATCACGCCTTGTTTTTGCAGTTCCGCAAACACCCGCTGGCCCTCGCCGACCCGGACCAGAATGAAATTGCCGCCGGATTTCAAAAACTCCAGTCCGAGCTTCTTGAATTCACGCATGAACAACCTCAGGCCGCGCCCGTTGAGACGTCGGGTTCTTTCCGCGTGGCGATCGTCGTCGAGCGCCGCCAGAGCGCCCGCCTGGGCGATGGCGTTGACGTTGAAGGGCTGCCGGATCTTTTCGAGCGCTCCGATGAATTCCGGCTGGGCGATGCCGTAACCAAGCCGGAGGCCAGCCAGTCCATGGATTTTGGAGAAGGTTCGCAGCAGAATCACATTGGGCTGCCCGCCGTCGCGGATCCCGGGCACAAGGTCGGGCGGCTCGTCCAGAAACTCGAGATAGGCCTCATCCATCGCCAGTACCACGTTCCGGGGCACGGCCTTCACGAATTCGACGAGTTTCTCGGGCCGGATGGTTGTGCCGGTTGGGTTGTTAGGATTGGCCACGAATACCAGCCGGGTTGCGGGGGTGATCGCCGCCAGCATGGCGTCCAGGTCGTGCCCGTAGTTCTTCGCGGGAACCGTCACCAATTTTGCGCCGAACAGGGCGGTGACGATCGGGTACACAGCGAAGCAATACTGCGCCACGACGACTTCAGCCTCGGGGTGCAGCAAGGCGTGGCCGAGCATCTCCAGAATTTCGTTTGAGCCATTCCCCAGCACCAGGTTCTCCGGCCGCAGCCCCAGCCTGGCCGCGAGCTTTTGCTTCAAGTAGAACGCGCTGCCGTCCGGGTACAAATGAGCCTGCGCCAGAGCGGTTTTCATCGCCTTCACCGCCAGGCGCGAGGGGCCTAGCGGGTTCTCGTTCGAGGCGAGTTTGATAATGCTGTCGGGCGCGAGGCCCAACTCGCGCGCGACCTCTTCGATCGGGCGGCCCGGTTGATACACCGGCAGCGAAGCCAGCGCCGGGTTGGTGGGGAAGGGTAATGTCATGGCGGCTTTCAGTTCGGAATCGCGGCGGGCGTGTCTTTGCCCGCCTCCTCGCCCGGCAGCTTTTGTCCAGAGCCGGGCCAGAGCAGTTGGTAATCGATGGCTTGGAGGCCGACAATGGCGGCTACCCCGAGGATGTCATGCGCGTTCGAGTCGCGCGTCACGTCGGCGGCGGGGTGGTCCAGACCGAGAAGGATGTGGCCGTAAGCGTTGGCCCGGGTGATATGCCGCACTAGAGTGCTGGCGATGTGCCCGGAGTTGAGGTCGGGAAAAATCAGCACGTTGGCGTTCCCGGGAATGCGCCCGCCGGGGTTCTTGGCCTCGGCGCTCTCTCGGACTAGGGCGGCATCGACCTGCAGCTCACCTTCGAAATCCGCGTCGAGACCCTTTTCCGCGGCTTGCTTCCCGGCCAGCGCGGCGGCCGCTTGAATGCGGCCCAGCGAGGGGTGGTTCGAGCTGCCTTTAGTCGAAAACGACAACAGGGCGGCGCGCGGCCGCACTCCCAGCAAATGCCGCGCAAGTTGCGCCGTGGAAACGGCAATATCCGCCAATTGCTCGACCGAAGGCTCCGGAATTACTCCGCAGTCAGCCATGAACAGTACCCCATTCTGGCCATAGCCCGAATCTTCGACTTCCATCAACAGACAGCTTGACGCAGTTGATGCCTGCGGCGCCACTTTGATGATTTGAAAGAGCGGACGGAGCACACTGCCCGTGTTTTGATTGGCGCCGGAGACAAAACCATCCGCCTGGCGCATCGCCACCATCATCGCTCCGAAGTAATTCGGCTGCGCCATCGCCTCGCGCGCCTCGAGTCCCTTCAATCCTCTCCCGCGCCGCAAAATCTCGAACCGGCGCGCGAAGTTCTCCAATTCCTCGCTCTGTTGCGGATTGATGATCCGGATCCCTTCGATGGAAATGTTCAGGGCCTCGGCGGTTTCCTTGATCCGCGCGCGATCTCCCAGCAGAATCGGCGCGCCAAGGCGCAGCGAATAGAATTGCCGCGCCGCCTGCAAAATCCGCGGCTCATGTCCTTCCGGGAAGACAATTCGCTTCGGATGCCGCTGCAGTTTCTCGATGATGCTCCCGATAAATCGCATTCCTGTCCTTTAGTACTGCACCCCCGCTCTCGCCGCAATCTTTCTTGAGCGCGGGGTGACCGGAAGGAGATTGCGCTTACGTTCGGCGGAGGATAATTCTCATTGTAGAATTCACCGCGAGCGCGTAAGGTTCGACAGTCGCCGCTGAAGGAATTTATGCGAATTGTTCTCCAGCAAAGGAACACAGGGCTTTACCTCAAGGATGTGGGGACATGGACGCGGGACAGTGCGGAGGCCGCGGATTTTCTCAGTTCCTCCGCGGCGATCGAATTCTGCGTGGCCAACCATCTCAATGATCTGCACATCGTCCTCAAATTCGATGAGCAGAAATGCGATATCGTCATGCCGTTGGACACGGAGGAACCAACCGCCCGCACCGCGCCTCCACTGGGCAGAGGCGCCGGCGGCGGCATAGCGCATTGATTTCCCCTTTGCAGACACTCTGCTGGGCGCTATGTTTGCGTCAACTATCATGAGTGAACTGTTTGACGCAACCAACCACGAGCGGATCGCCGCCCTGGGGCGGGCGGTGCTCGGCGGAGCCGAGCTGTCCCGGGAGGATGCGCTTTGGCTCTTCCATCTGGAGGCTACGGTGGACATCTACGATCTGATGTCGTGGGCGAACCGGATCCGGGAACATTACAAGGGGAACAAGATTCATCTATGCTCGATTGTGAACGTCAAGGCGGGCGGGTGTTCGGAAAACTGCAAATTTTGCTCACAATCAGCGGTTTATCAAACTGACGCGCCGCGCTACGGGTTGGTGGAGCCCGAGGCGCTCAATCGCGCGCTCGAGGAAGCCGACGAATACGGAGTTACCGCGCTGAGCGTGGTGGCGGCCTGGAAGGGCCTGGAGGAGGGGCCGGTGCTGGATGACATTTGCGCCCAGTTGGAGGCGATGCGGGACAGCGGCAAAGCGCGTCCGGATGCCTCGCTCGGCATCATCACGCGGCAGGCGGTGGCGGACCGGTTGCGCGCCTCCGGCCTGGAATGCTACAATCACAATTTGGAGACCTCGCGGAGGCATTTTCCGGAAGTTTGCTCCACGCATACCTACGAGGAACGAGTCCAGACGATCAAGTATTTGAAGCAGGCGGGAGTGAAGATTTGCTCCGGTGGGATTTTAGGCATGGGAGAGACCCGCGAAGACCGTTGCGACCTGGCCTTCAGTCTGAAAGAGGTGGGCGCGCACATGGTGCCCATGAATTTTTTGAATCCCGTCGCGGGCACACCCTTCGCCAACCAGGAGCCGCTGAGCCCGATGGAAATTTTGAAGTCGATCGCCTGTTTCCGCTTGATTTTGCCGCGCCAGGAAATTTCCGTCGCCGGCGGGCGCAGCGTCAATTTGCGCGGGCTGCAGAGCATGATTTTCATGGCCGGCGCCAGCGGGTTGATGGTGGGCAATTATCTCACAACCATCAACGAACCGGTCGAGAAGGATTTGCAGATGCTCAAAGATCTCGGTTTGGATCCGGGATGGGACAAACACGGTTTTTGCGACCAGCCGCAGACCGCGTAGATTACCGCGTGCGTTACTCGGAAAGGGAACCTTGGGAGCGTCCGGCCGCCCTGGCGCAGCGGCTGGGAAAAAACGTAAACGGTTATTTCGGCGAGCGAATCGAGCTTCAGGCCGTCATGGCCGATCTCCGCCGGGCCGCCGCCCAATCCGGCTGGTCAGCGGAGGTTTTTCTTCCCGCGCCGGAGTTGGTGGCGCTCCACCGCGCCGCGGCGCGAACCGGAGGGCCCGCGGTGTATATTTCCACCGGCATCCATGGCGACGAACCGGCGGGACCTTTGGCCGCGCGCGAGTTGATCCGCGCCAACGCCTGGCGCTCCGACCTCAACTTGTGGATGGTCCCTTGCCTCAATCCCACCGGACTCGCGCGGGGAACCCGCGAATGCGCCTCGGGCCTGGATTTGAACCGCCAATACCGGAAGCCGGCCGCGCCGGAGATCGTCGCGCACATTCGTTGGCTCGAGCGTCAACCCCGGTTTGACCTGGCTTTATGCCTGCATGAAGACTGGGAGTCGCAAGGCTTTTACCTGTATGAATTGAATCCTGACAATCTCCCTTCGCTCGCCCCGGAAATGCTGGCGCGCGTGGAGCGGGTTTGTCCGCTTGATCCTTCGGAAGTGATCGAGGGGATGGCGGCCCAAAGCGGTCTGATTCGCCCCCTGTCAGACCCGCGCTCCCGCCCGGATTGGCCAGAGGCGTTTTATTTGCTGACCCACAAAACGCGGCGGAGTTACACTCTCGAAGCGCCATCGGATTTTCCACTCTCCGTGCGCGTGGCGGCGCTGGTCGCGGGTGTGCGGGCGGCGCTGGATCAGTTATAAGCGGGACGGACGTTGGCCGGCAAAACAGAAGTGTGGGATCAGCTCCCGATTGCGGGGCGCTGCGCGGCTGCGACCGGGACGGCGTCATTACGCTGGTTCATCCAGGCCTGGCCCAGGCCCGAGAGGGTCTTGGCCTTGAGCACGCGCTCAGCCATCGGGAAAACGATCCGCTCCTCGCGATCAAAGTGCCGCCGCGAGTAGGCAACGGCGGCCAGGAGCAATTCGCGCGCGGATTTCAGTTGCCGCGCGTGGCGGACGCGCTTGAGGCTCTCATCAATTTCCACATGCTCCTCGTGGAAACTCTCCCGCTGGCCGATTTCCTCGAAACAATGCTCGAGGGGCCCGAGGAAGAGTTCGTCTTCGGTATCCGAATGCGCCCGGAGCATGGTTTCCATCAGCCCCGCTAAAGTTTTGACTTCGGCCAGAGTCTTGAGCCTGGGCACCGCCGCCTCCAGACAATCGAACATGTTGTGGAAGACCAGATGCTCGGCCATTAATGCTTCGGTGATTTTCATCGGCTGCTCGCTTCCCAATCCATAGCTGTTGTAACATGGCCCAACACCCGGCACCACCGCTTTTTTGGCTTTGGCTGCCCCTGCCTTGCTCCGCGTCAGGGATGCTCAGCCGCACTGCGCCTGATGGCGCAGCGCGTGATCCACCAGCACCAGCGCGGTCATCGCCTCGACCATCGGAACGGCGCGGGGCAGCACACAGGGGTCATGGCGACCGCGGCCCTTGAGGGTGGTGTTTTTATGCCGGGTGTCCACGGTCTCCTGCTCCAGCATGATGGTGGCCACCGGTTTGAACGCCACTCGAAAATGAATGATCTCGCCGTTGCTGATGCCGCCCTGAATGCCGCCGGAGCGGTTCGAGACAGCGTGGACCTTGCCCGCGCGGGCGCGAAACGGATCATTATGCGCGCGGCCGGTCAGCAGAATGCCGCCGAAGCCCGAGCCGACCTCGAAGCCCTTCGAAGCGGGCAGGCTCAGCATCGCTTTGGCGAGATCCGCCTCCAGTTTATCAAACACGGGTTCGCCCCAGCCGGGCGGCACGCCGCGGGCGACCCCCTCCACGATCCCACCCACGGTGTCTCCCTGGCGGCGGACGCGATCGATGAGCCGGATCATTTTTTCGGCGGTGGCGGGATCGGGGCAGCGCACGATGTTGGACTCGATTTCGGTCACTTGGACGGAGGCCGGATCCGCCTCCGCCCGGAGGCGGTGGACTTGCTTGACGTAGGCGAGCACCTCCACGCCGAAACGCTCGCGCAGCAGTTTTTTGGCAACGGCCCCCGCCGCGACGCGCCCGATGGTCTCGCGCGCGCTGCTGCGGCCGCCGCCCTGCCAATTGCGAATGCCATATTTGGCCTGATAGGTGTAGTCCGCGTGCGAGGGGCGAAACTTGGTCGCCATTTCCGAATACGCTTCCGGGCGCGCATCCTCATTTTTGACCCACATGCTGATCGGGGTTCCCAGCGTCTTGCCCTCGAAGGTGCCGGAAAAAATCTGAACCGTGTCGGTCTCCTTCCGGGGTGTGACAATCCTGGATTGACCCGGCCGCCGGCGATCGAGATCCGGTTGGATATCCGCCTCGGTCAGTTGCAGTCGCGGCGGGCAACCGTCCACGACGACGCCGACGCCGCCACCATGGGACTCGCCCCAGGTGGTGATGCGAAACAGATGTCCGAAACTATTGGCCATGCCTCCAGCTTGAGCCAAACCGCCGGGATGGTCAACGCCGTCGAAACGCCAAGGATAAAACTCTTTTGCCCTGGCGCGGTTTCGAGTAGGGTTGAGCAAAACTCGTGCTGAATACCATGGCATCAGATTCTCCATCTCCGGACGGTGCCGCCCGGCCCGCTCGGCAGCGAGCGTGGCTGTGGTACGGCTTGGGCGGTTTGCTCGCTTTGCTGCTGCTGATGGCGGGCACGGCTGTTTTTACGGTTTGGTGGATACAACGGCCAATCAAACCAGTGGTCTTGTCGCGCAAGGAAAAGACGGTGTTGGACCAAAAATTGGAGTCCGTCGAATCGCCCGAGATGACTCGGCAAAAGAATCCAACCCCACCTTCCGGCACGGCCAGGCGCGATTTGGTGGAGCTCCCTGGATCCATCGATTTGCCACCCGCGCCGCCGGAATCCTACGCGGCTGGAGGCAAAGAGCTCCGGCTTACCGAACGCGAAATCAATGGCTTGCTGAACGTGAACACCGACCTGGGCCGAACCGTTCGCCTGCAATTCGAACGCGATGCGATCAATGCCTATCTGGCGGTGCCGATCCCCCAGGATTTTCCGTTGGGCGGCGGGAAGATGTTCCGGGCGCGCGGGCGTTTTCGCGTTTCGATCGGGAATGGGAGCCAACCGCTGGCAGTCCTCGAGGACATAACGGTTTTTGGGGTGAGCCTTCCCCAGGCGTGGTTGGCCGGGTTGAAAGGTGAAAACTTGCTCTCGGACGCTCTGGGAGCGAAAGCGTCGGGCCGGCCGTTGCTGCAAGGCATCAAGAGTCTGCGGATCGAACCAGGCGCCCTCGTGTTGGAATTGAGAGACTAGACTGGGATGGCAGCGCCCGGGAGCGAGGCGCCCTTTTCTTCTGTGGCGCCACCGGGTCTCCGGAGCTAAGCTTCTTGGCAGGACGGCAACATGAAATTCGGACCCCAGAGGGACGAAGACACGCGCGGAAAGCACGCTGCCTGCCTCGCGCGGTCGGTGGCGGGCGCCCTGGTGGAGGACCCGACGATTGAGGCGGTGACGATCGATCGTGGTCGCAAGACGATCTCAGTGGCTACGCTGGGCCGAACGGATGCCTCGCGCGTGGCCCGGCGCATTTCCGAGACCTTCCAGGAAGCGCGCGCCGGCGAGGCGGAGCGCGGCTGCGCGCTCCTGAGCGGCCAGGGCGATTGCGCCACCTGTGAGACACCCCTGCCCGATCCGCAAAGAGCAAGGATCCGTGTCAGCCATGAAGGCGATCGCACGATGATCGCCCGGGTGACCTGTCCGACCTCGCCCTTGCTTTGGCGCTGGCGGGATCTTCCCTGGCCCAAAGTGGTTCAGCGTGATGTCGAGTTCATCGAGCACGCAAATGAGGTGGACGAATGGAAGGCGCAACTCGGAGCGGCGGTGCTCTGCGGCTGGTTCGGGCTGGGCGCATGGTTTTTTCGCGCGCAGCCGTTTTCCATCTGGTTGTTTCTGGCCGCTTACGTGGCGGGCGGTTGGTATCCGGCGATCGAAGTTTGGGAGCGCTTGCGGAAACGCGCCATCGACGTTCATCTGCTGATGCTGGCCGTCGCGGCGGGCAGCGCCAGCATCGGCGCCTGGGGCGAGGGTGCGGCGTTGTTGTTTCTATTTTCCCTCTCCGGCGCGCTGGAGCATTTCGCGCTGGGGCGCACGCAGCGCGAAATCAGGGCGCTTTTCCGCGAAGCTCCCAAGTTTGCCGCCGTGCTTGATGCGGAGGGCCGCGAGCGCGCGACCAAGGTCGAGGCCGTCGTCCGCGGCATGCGGTTGCTCATCCGGCCCGGCGCCTATTTTCCAGTCGATGCCGAAATCGTGAAAGGCGAGACCGCCGCCGACGAATCGAACCTCACTGGCGAGGCGACCCCGGTGGAAAAGCGGCCCGGGGACACGGTCCTGTCCGGCACTCTCAATTTGTGGGGGGCCGTCGAGGCCAGCGCCTTGCGGGGTGTGGAGCAAAGCGCGCTCCAAAAAATCATTCGCCTCATCCGGGAGGCGCAGCTTCAGAAGGCGCCCGCGCAGTTGTTCGCCGACCGGTTCAGCGCCTATTACACCTACCTGGTTTTGGGCCTGTCACTGGCCATGTTTTTCGTCTGGTGGCTGGGTTTCGGACGCGCTCCGTTTGTTTCGGCGGGACCGCAACGAAGCGCCTTCTATCATACGATGATTCTGTTGGTGGTGGCCTCTCCGTGCGCGTTGGTGTTATCGATCCCTTCCGCGGTGCTGGCCGCGATCGCCTGGGGCGCCCGCCAGGGGATCCTGTTTCGCGGCGGCGCGGCGGTCGAGAAGCTCGCGGCGATCACCACGGTTGCCCTTGATAAGACCGGCACCCTGACCACCGGCGAATTGACGGTCGAGCGGATTGAGAGTTTTCCTGCCGGACGCGAGGTTGAAGTGGCCCGTCTGGCGTATTCGCTGGAGCGGCTTTCGACGCATCCGCTCGCCCGGGCCGTCACGCGCCACGGGAAGCAGGCGGGACTCGAGGGCCGCGCATTGAGTCAATTCGAGTCGGTGACCGGCCACGGTCTCAAGGCGCGCTATCAAGGACGTGAATGCCGCCTCGGCAAGCGCGACTGGATCACCGCTGGCCCCGAGCCTCCGGCCATGTCCGGGGTGCCCGCCACCGAGCCGGGCGCTGCCGAAATCTGGCTGGCCGCCGGCGATCTGCTCGGCCGGTTGATTCTGCGCGATGACCTTCGCCCGCAAGCCGCGCGGGTTTTGCGGGAGATGCGGGAGGAAGGGCTCGCCACGCTGGTGCTTACCGGCGATCGCCAGGCGGCGGCGGCGCATATCCGGGCCAGCTTGCCGGTCGATGATGTCCGGGCCGAGCTCAAGCCCGAGGAAAAACTCGAGGCCATTCGCTCGCTGACGGGGGCGGGGCAGGTTGTGGCCATGGTGGGCGATGGCGTGAACGACGCCCCCAGCCTCGCTGCCGCTCACATTGGCGTCGCCATGGGCGCCCGCGGCGCTGATGCGGCTCTCGAACAAGCGGACGTGGTGTTGATGCACGACCGGCTCGAAAATTTCCTGGCCGCTTTCCGACTCAGCCGGCGCGCTCGGCGGATCATTCGTCAAAATCTGGTGATTTCTCTCGGCACGGTGGCGATCCTGGTCACGTTCGCGTTGCTCGGCGAGATCCCCCTTACCATAGGCGTTGTGGGTCATGAGGGCAGCACGGTGGTGGTGGTGGTGAACAGCCTCCGTCTGCTTTTCGGGCGTCGCGAGGCGATTCTCCCCGCCGAGGCGCCGGTCTGATTTCGGCGCCTGGGGAGACGGGCCCGGGTTCGGGCGCTGGTGCGTGGATGCAATTCCCCGCCCGGTGGGTTACCCTCCTCCGATGTTGCCGGCCTTATTCACCGATCTCTATGAACTGACCATGGCGTACGGCTATTGGAAAGCCGGCGCCGCGTTCGCCGGCCAGGAGGCGGCTTTCGTCCTGAGCTTTCGCGCGCCGCCTTTTGGCGGCGGCTTCACCCTGGCCGGCGGCCTGGCGGGAGTAATCGATTACCTCCGCGGCCTCCGCTTCACGGATGATGATTTGGCTTACCTAGCGACCCTGCCGGGCAACGACGGCCAGCCTTTGTTCGATCGCGATTTTCTCGATTTTCTGAAGCGTTTCGAGTTTACCTGCGATGTCGATGCGGTGCCCGAGGGCACGGTGGTATTCCCCCACGAGCCGCTGGTGCGCGTGCAAGGGCCGGTCATCCAGGCCCAACTCGTCGAAACCGCGCTGCTGAATTGCGTCAATTTTCAATCGTTGATTGCCACCAAAGCCGCTCGGGTGTGTCTGGCGGCCGGGGGCGATCCCGTGGTCGAGTTCGGCCTGCGCCGGGCGCAGGGGCCGGATGGCGGACTCACTGCCTCCCGCTCGGCGTATATCGGCGGCTGCGCGGCCACGTCCAATGTGCTGGCTGGAAAACGCTTTGGCATTCCCGTGTCCGGCACGATGGCCCATAGCTGGGTGATGCTCTTTGAATCCGAGGTCGAGGCGTTTCACGCTTATGCCGGCGCCCTGCCCAATAATTGCGTTTTGCTCGTCGATACGTACAACTCGATTCAGGGTGTCCACCATGCCATCGCCGCCGGCCGACGATTGAACCAGTGCGGCTTTCAGCTCGCCGGGATCCGGCTCGACTCCGGTGACCTTGCGTTTCTCAGCATTGAAGCGCGGCGGTTGCTCGATCAGGCGGGCTTCGCCGCCACCGCGATTGTCGCGAGCAACGACCTGGATGAGCACCTGATCGCCAGCCTCAAGCAACAAGGCGCGCGGATCAACCTTTGGGGCGTCGGCACCCGGCTCGTCACGGCAGACCGCCAGCCGGCTCTGGGAGGTGTTTACAAACTGGCCGCCTGGCGTCGCCCCGGCGGGAACTGGGAACCGCGGCTAAAGCTTTCGGATCAAGCCGCCAAGACCAGCAACCCCGGGCTGCTGCAGGTCCGCCGGTTTTTCGCGGGCGAACTCTTCGACGGCGATGCCATCCACGATCTCAGTCAACCCATTCCCCAACGCTTCACGATCATCGATCCGGCGGACATTACCCGGCGCAAGCAGTTTGACCCCGCCGCCGAATTTGAGGATCTGCTGGTCCCCATTTTTCGGCGCGGAGAGCTGGTCTATGAACCTCCCGCTCTCCCGGAGATTCGCGCGCGGGCCCGAAGGCAACTCGCGCGGTTGCATCCCACCATCAAACGTTTGCTCAACCCTCATCAGTACCCCGCTGGCCTTGAGCAGACGCTGCACGAACGCAAAATGGCCCTGATCCTCAAATGGAAGGGCGCGCCGGAGCGAGCCGCAAGCTAGGCGGTATTCCTGGGAACTTCCTGGCGGCGCGGACTCGACTTTGGCGTTTTCCCCAGGCATGATCCTCGCCGGGGAAGGGTGAATATCCCGGCGCTCTCGCGGGGTCGGCCTTTGCCCGCGCCGGAGCAAAGCGGCTGAAACCAGCAATCGCAGAAAGTAGTTGAAGTACGACAGGAAGTTTTCCCGGAGGAGGTTTTTAACCTTGGGTTCGGTGGGATTGGCCGGTGTTTGGGCCGGTTGCTCGAACCAGGCGGGCGCTCGCGCCTTTCGAGAGTTGGTCGCCGAAACCCGGCGGCCGATTCTCGACCCCGTGATGCGGCCGGAACCGTTGACGTGGCGCGATAACGCGATCACCGCCGCCTGGCTGGGCCACTCGACGGTGCTCATCAACTTTTACGGGCTCACGATTTTGACCGATCCGGTGCTCGGCAAGCGCGCCGGCGCCAGCACCTTCCTGGGGAATATCGGGGCGAAACGGCTGGTGGCGCCCGCGTTGCCGCCAGATGGCTTGCCACCCATTGATCTGGTCGTGTTGTCGCATTCACACATGGACCACCTGGATTTTTCCACCCTGGCAGCCTTGCCGGGAAAACCGCAGGCGGTGGCGGCGCACGCTACGGACGACCTGCTGAAAGGCACCCGACTGCGCGGGGCGAAGACGCTCGCCTGGGGCGAGAAGCACCTTTTCAAAACCGCCAAAGGAAACCTGGAGGCGCGCGCTTTCGAGGTGAAGCACTGGGGTGCGCGCTGGCGCTATGACCGCTATCACGGGTACAACGGTTACGTGCTTTCCCGCGAGGGGCGGCGGATCATTTTTGGCGGCGACACGGCGTTTATTGACACTTTTCGTGGCCTGCGCGGAGGTGGGCCTTATGATCTGGCCCTCATGCCGATCGGCGCCTACGATCCCTGGATCAATTCGCACTGCAATCCCGAGCAGGCAGTGCGGATGACGAATGACGCGGGCGCTCGTTTTCTGCTGCCGATCCATTTCCAAACCTTCCCGTTAGGCCGCGAGGGCAGCCTGGAGCCGTTATGGCGCCTGGAGGCGGCCATGGAGCCCGAACGAATCGGCTGGCGCGACGTCGGCGCGACTTTCCAAATCTAACGGTCTTCCGCGCCATCCCTCTCCCCGTCTTGGGAGGGCGCGTCACACCCGCCCACGCGACTAAAATTTTTTGACATACTTTAGATGCCGATTTATTCTTAGCCGTGAGCGGGCGCAGTCACTTGCCTGGGCACAACGAAGGGGTCTCATTTTATGTCACGGATCTATAATAACATTGTGGAAACAGTGGGGCGCACCCCGCTGGTTCGGTTGAATCGGGTCACCGCCGGCCTCGAAGCTGCGGTTTTGTTGAAGTGCGAGTTTTTTAATCCTCTGGGCAGTGTGAAAGACCGGATCGGCATGTCCATGATCGAGGCCGCGGAGAAAGAGGGGATTTTGCAAAAGGATTCCGTGATCATCGAGGCCACCAGCGGCAACACCGGCATTGCATTGGCGTTTGTCGCCGCCGCGAAAGGCTACCGGTTGATGCTAACGATGCCTGAAACCATGTCGATGGAAAGACGCACCTTGCTGGCGATGTTGGGCGCCCGACTGGTGCTCACCCCAGGCCCCGAAGGGATGAAGGGCGCCATCGCCCGGGCCGAGCAGCTTGCTAAAGAGACTCCGCACTCATGGATCCCCAGACAATTTGACAATCCCGCGAACCCGGGAATCCATCAGCGGACGACGGCAGAGGAAATTTGGGCCGACACGGACGGGAAGGTGGATATTGTGGTCTCCGGGGTGGGCACCGGCGGAACGATCACCGGCTGCGTCGAGGCGATTAAACCTCGGAAGCCCTCCTTTCAAGCCATCGCAGTGGAACCGAAAGACTCGCCGGTCATCTCACAGGCGCTCGCCGGCGAACCGCTCAAACCCGGCCCGCACAAAATCCAGGGGTTAGGCGGCGGGTTTATCCCGCGGAATCTGCATCTCAAGGATTCGAGCGGTCATCCGCAAATCCTCGAATGCATCGAGGTGACTAATGAGGATGCCTTCGCGATGGCACGCCGATTGGCAAAGGAGGAAGGAATCCTGGCGGGCATCTCCACGGGGGCGAATGTCTGGGCGGCGATTCAGGTGGCCAAACGACCCGAGAACCAGGGCAAAACGATTGTCACGATTGCCTGCTCGACCGGGGAACGCTACCTGAGCACGCCACTGGCGGCCGAAGCGCGCGCGGAGGTCGGCGCTTGAGGCGCCGGCCTCGCAGGCTTTACGGAAGCTCGTCCGGGAGCAGCCGGCTGAAATCGAGTTCGATCTTGCCGCCTTCGCTAATCGAGCGGCAGAGCGCGCGGGTAATCGGGAGTTCATCTCGCCCGATTAAACCACGAGCCTCCATTTGCGGCAACGCCCGGGCAATCTGCGCCACCACGAAGGCGCTTTCCAGGGTCTCACCAGCCATCTCTTCCCGGGCTTGATCGTAGCTCAATCCTTTGCCGAGCAGGCGGCCCAAACGTACGGTGCGTCCTCCCATGCAGGTTACATACTGATCGCCGACCCCGGGCAGGGAAGTGACTTTCGACGGATCTCCGCCAAGCACCGAGACCAGGCGGGCCATCTCCTTGGCGGTCACGCCGAAAATGGCGGCGGCGGGGTTGTGGTTCCTCATCCCCGCCTCATCCGGCGGCAACTGGTCCAGCATCCCCTCTGCCAACCCTACCGCCAGCGTGTAGGCGTTCTTGAGCGCCACGCAGACCTCGACGCCGATGATGTCGGTGGTGAGAAAAATGTGGTAATAAGACGTCTTGAAAAGGTCGCGCAACCCGGGGAGCGCCCCCGCGTCGCGCGAAGTGAAATAGACACAGGTCTGCCGGCGCGCGGCCAATTCGCCCGCGATGCAGGGGCCGCCAATGGCGGCCACGCTCACCTGGCCTCGCACCGCGGCGGGAAATTCATCCGCCAACACATCCGGAAGAATTTTCAACTCACCGTTTTCGGTGGCCTCCAACCCCTTGGTGATCGCGATCACCTTCATCCCCGCTTTCAGGTGCGGCCCCAGAGCACCGCCAGCCCAATGCACGCCCGGTGAACTTACACCACTCACGACCACACTGGCGCCGGCCAGGGCCTCCCCGAGTCTCCCGGCATGGTAAGGCTGCACGCCCTCGGGCAGTGGCCGCCTCAGTTTCGGGTGAAACCGTTTTTCGATGCAGGAATCAATGATTTCTCTGTCGTACGGCGTTCCCACCAGGCGCACCTGGTGGCCGTTGTCGCTTAGGGGCCAAGCCATCGCCGATCCCATAAACCCGGCGCCCAAAATCGTTACATTTGCCATGGATAGATTCGTTGCTTTTGGCGGAAGTCATTCCCGGGTGCCTGAAACGCGGCCCCGGTTTTCAAAATGTCTCTCCCGCGAGTGAAAGAGCTATAGCGGGATCATTCCTGAATGCCAAGAAATTTCACGCGAATCCAATGTTTTGCCGGTTGACTCGGGCGAAAACGAAGATTTATGATTGACGGGATAATTTAGGGAGGCCGTTGCGCGAGCCTCTGAACCGAGAGTTAAGCAAATGAAGATACTTCTTAAGCGGGTTTGTGTTTTTGCGGCGGTTGGGTCGCTGGCTTTCGCGGCGCGATCTGCTGATCCAGCCTGGAATGTCCGAAGGATCCCTCTCGAACGGGTATCCGTGGTGGCGCATCGCGGCGCGGGTTTTTTAGCCCCTGAAAACACCATGGAGGCTCTGGAACTGTCCTGGAGCATGGGCTGCATCCCCGAGTTGGACGTGCGCACCACCAAAGACGGACATGTGATGATGTTCCACGACGCGAATTTCGAACGTATCCTGCCTCATGCTTCCGCGGCCATGAGGAAAAAGCGGTTGGAGGATTTGACCTACGAGGAGGCGAAACAGTTGGATATCGGGGCGTTTCGGGGGCCGCAGTTTGCGGGCCAGCGCGTTGTCAGTCTCGCTGAGATTGTCGCCGCGCTTAAGCTGGATCGCAAGCGATGCGCCTACCTCGACGTTAAAAAGGTGGATTTCGCCCAAATGGCGCGGGAGACGGCGGAGGTGCAAGAACAGGTGATTTTAGCCACCGGCTCGGAAGCGGACTGCGCGCGCTGGAAGGCGGCAGCCCCGCGGAGCGACGCCTTCCTGTGGGTGGGCACCTGGGGGGACACGAATGACGTCAATGTGGAGAAGCGGTTCGCCCGGCTGCGGCAGAGCGGTTTTGCGCACATCGATCGTTTGCAGGTCCATTGCCATTTCAACACCAATACCGGCGCCATGGTCCCCAGCGACGACTTCATCCGCCGGGCCGCGATCGAGGTGCGAAGCCATGGAATTGAGTTTCAAACCATGCCTTGGAATGTCCCGGAGCGCCCGGAGGCCTATTTCCGACTTTTGGACTTGGGCACCGCGGGGTTTGGCACTGACCGGCCTGATGTGGCGATGAGTGCTTTGCGCGAATACTACCAGCGGGACGCGGGGAACTGGAATGTGCGCGATCATATCCCGCTGCGTGAGTTCACGGTGCAGGCGCACCGGGGCGCGGGCGATCTCGCGCCTGAGGGTTCCTTGGAGGCCTTTCAGTTGGGCTGGAAACTCGGCTGCGTTCCTGAAGCGGATCTGCGCCGCACCAAGGATGGGGTGATCGTCTCGTTCCACGATAACAATTTCGCGCGCATTCTACCCAACGCGCCGGAGGAGCTAAAAAAGAAGGGTGTCGCGGATCTGACCTTTGAGGAGGTGCGCAAGCTTGATGTGGGCAGCTTCCGCGATAAGGAATTCGCCGGCCAGCGCATGATCAGCCTGGTCGAGATGGTGCGTTTATTGCAAACCCACCCG
Organism: Verrucomicrobiota bacterium; assembly: GCA_039806935.1. Taxonomy (GTDB): domain Bacteria; phylum Verrucomicrobiota; class Verrucomicrobiia; order Limisphaerales; family UBA8199; genus JBDHQH01. Next base: position 14,409 of record JBDHQH010000006.1, on the reverse strand, counting down.
GAACGCTCGCTCTATATCGATATCAAGAAAGTGGACTTCCACCAACTGGCCAGGGAGACCGAGGCGGTGCATCCGCAACTGATTCTGGCCAGCACCAAATACGAGGAGATCAAGCTGTGGCGGCAGGTCGCGCCGCGCTCGCGGACGCTGCACTGGATGGGCGGGCCGGCCGGTTGGATGAGCGGATCGCCGGACGACCCCGCCGGGCCCGAGGCGAAACTGGCACAGCGGATTGCTGAGTTGCGCGCCGCCAACTTCGCCAGCATCGATCACTTGCAAATTCATGTGAATACCAGCTCGGACGGAACCTTCTATCCCAGTGAAGCGTTCCTCCGCAAAGTGGGGAACGAACTGCGGGCCCACGGAGTTCTCTTCCAAACGCTGCCCTGGAAGCAATCGGATCCGCGAATTTTCCATCGGTTGATGGATCTCGGCGTGGCCAGTTTCGCCACGGACTTCCCCGATAAAGCGATGGATGCCGTTCGCGAGTATTACGAACGGCGATAGCCTTCACGGCTCAAGCGGCGGGCCGCTGATAGGTTCCCGCTTCGGCGCGAAAAGCAATCGCCAGACGGTTCCAACCATTAATGGCGACGATTGCCAAGGTGAGGTCCGCCAGTTCTTTTTCGGTGAAGTGCCGTCGCGCAGTTTCGAATACTGCGTCGGGGACTCGGGTCGCGGCCACGAGCGTGACCGCTTCCGTCCACGCCAGGGCGGCGCGCTCGCGCTCGGTGAAAAAGGGAGTCTCCTCCCAGGCAGGGAGCGTGTAGAGCCGCTGCTCGGTTTCGCCGTGGGCACGCGCATCCTTGGTATGCATGTCGAGGCAGTAGGCGCAACCGTTGATCTGGGAAGCGCGCGTTTTGACCAATTCGAGCAACGATGGCTCGAGGCCGCAGTGGTGGACGTAATGTTCCAACCCCCACATCGCCTTGATGGCGTCGGGCGCCACCGTCTTATAATCCATTCGAGTTTTCATGTTTGTCGGAACTGATGATTAATCCTTGCGCCGCCTTTCAAAATAGCACGGATCGGCGCTGCGGGATTAAATTAATCCCAGCGCCACCATGGGCCGCGCCACGCGGATGAATCCGGCGATGTTGGCGCCGTTCACGTAATTGCCGGGCGTGCCAAATTCCTTGGCGGTCTGGTGGCAGCGCTCGTGGATGCCCTTCATGATTTCGGCCAGGCGGGTCTCGGTGAACTGAAAGCCCCAGGCGTCGCGGCTGGCGTTCTGCTGCATTTCGAGCGCCGAGGTGGCGACGCCGCCGGCATTGGCGGCCTTGCCCGGCCCGAAGGCTACGCCAGCCTCCAAAAACGCGCGGACACCATCCGGGGTGACCGGCATGTTCGCGCCCTCGGCGACGGCCATGCAGCCGTTGCGCACCAATTCGAGGGCATCCTGACCGTTCAGCTCATTTTGTGTGGCGCAAGGCAGGGCCACCTCGCAAGGAATCTGCCAGATCCTGCCGCCGGCGGTGTACCGCGCCCGCTTATGATATGTGGCGTAATCGCCAATGCGCCGCCGTTCGACCTCTTTCAGTTGTTTGATCAACGCCACGTCGAGGCCCTTCTCATCATGGATAAATCCGCTCGAGTCCGAGCAGGCGACCACCGTCGCGCCGAGTTGCTGGAGTTTCTCGATGGCGTAGATGGCGACGTTGCCAGATCCGGAAACCAGGCAGGTTTTTCCTTCGATCCGCTCTCCGCGCACCGCGAGCATCTCGCGCAGGAAAAAGACCGCGCCGTAGCCGGTGGCCTCGCGGCGCACTTTCGCCCCACCCCAGTCCAGTCCCTTGCCGGTGATCACCCCCGATTCGTAGCGGTCGGTCAAGCGCTTGTATTGGCCAAAAAGATAACCGATTTCCCGGGTGCCAACGCCGATGTCGCCAGCCGGGACATCGGTATGCTCGCCGAGATTGCGATGCAGCGAAGTCATGAAGCTTTGACAAAACCGCATGATTTCGTCGTCCGATCGCCCCTTGGGATCGAAGTCGGATCCGCCTTTCGCGCCGCCGATGGGCAGACCCGTCAAGGCGTTCTTGAAAATCTGCTCAAAACCAAGAAACTTGATGATGCCGAGGTACACGGAGGGATGGAAGCGCAATCCCCCTTTGTAAGGGCCGAGGGCGCTGTTGAACTGCACTCGAAAACCGCGGTTGATTTGCACCTTGCCGGCATCATCCTGCCAGGGCACCCGAAAGATGATTTGCCGCTCCGGCTCGCAAATTCGCTCGATGATTTTGTGGGCGCCGAACTCGGGGTATTTCGTCAGCACGGGGCCGAGGGACTCAAAAACCTCTCGCACCGCCTGATGGAACTCGACTTCCCCGGGGTTGCGTTTGATCACGGTCTGATAAAGCGATTCCAGTTTTTCATCGAAGGTGTGGCTCATATATATTTGTGCTAAATAGGGTGGGTCGGCGCGCAAGTCGGGGTGGGGCGGGAACTCAAATGTTGGGCAGCAGGTCGAAATACTCGTCGTCCTCGTTCTTCCCGCCTTCGCCCAGACCGACGTGTTTTTCGGATTCGACCAATTCAATGCGCTCGATCCATTTGACCATTTTATAGCCCAGTTGGTTTTCGATGCGCAACCGCACCGGGGCGCCGTAAACCTCCGGCAACGGCTGGCCGTTCATGTGGGTGGCTAAAATGCACTGGGGATCGAGCACGTTCGCGATGCTTTGCGTGTCGTAGTAAGCCCCGCCATACAACCCGTCGCCAAAAGAATAAAACACTACGGTGCGCGCCCGCGGATCAGGCAGAGCCAGCTCCAGAATGACTTTCATCGGCACACCCTGCCACTGCGCGATGCCCGACCAGCCCTGGATGCAGTGGTGCATGGTGATCTGGCTGGTTTCGCCGAGCCGGGCCAGATCTGCCAGCGAAAGCTCCAGCGGCTTTTTCACCAGGCCGCCGATTTTCAATCGGTAATCCCGGAAGTCAGACTCGGCCAGGCGTTTCCAATCGCCGCGGGTGGGCAGTTTTCCGTTTGGCCAAAAATGAGGCGAGAGGTCGTTCGAGGTGTAGTGGGTGGTTGGCGCCAGGCGGTTCAAGGTGAGCAGTTGCATGGGATAGGTGACCAGCTTGAGCGCGTGCTGAAGGCGGCGCGGGGCGAGCCAGGAAAGATAGTGGGCGCCCACCCACGAGAGTGCCACCAAAGCGATCGCCGCCAGCCCAATCATGATTCCGTGCGGGCGGAGATCATCTGTCCCCATAACGATGTGATTCATGTTGCGGGTGAATCCGGTGATCGCCACCAGCGCCACATGGACCACAATGAAGCCGGCAAAGCTGACCGCGGTCAGGAAATGGATGGAGCGCGCGGATTGGCGGCCGCCAAAAAGACGCGCGTAACGCGGAAAGTGATTCACTACTGCCGGCGACATGGCGATCCCCGTCAGGATCGCCAACGGGCCAAAAACGAACACGACGACAAAATACGCCAACTGCTGCAGCCCGTTAAAAGCGTAAAATCCGTTGGGTTCCGGCGGCAGATGGAAAGTGGAATAATGCACCCAGTTGGCCCAGGCTTGGGGAATAATGTCCGAAGTGGGCACCAACCGACGCCATTGGCCGGTGGCAAAGAGAAAGGCATAAAAAATCATCCCCGTCAGGATAAAGCCGTGGACGTTGGTGAAATGCCAGACGCGCGCCACACCGATGGTGTGCCGATATCCCGGCGTGCTGACCCAGGGGGAAATGTAGCGGGCGTCATCCTTGGCCGTCCAAAGCCGGTCGCGCGGCACCTTGACCGGGGTGAGGCGAAGCCATTCCGTGCCGGGGGTGCAATGGTCGTTAAAATAGAGGCGCGGATGATCCATCAGAATCGAGAGGCCGCTGCGCATTAACAACAGAATGAAAGCGAAATTGAAAAAATGGCAGAGCCTTAGCCAGAGTGGAAAACCATGCGGCTGCCCGGACGCCGCGACCGCCGGCGGCACAATGATGGCAGGCAACCCCGCCACCGCCCACTGGATCCAGGCGGGGGCCACTACCACTGCGGCGGCGATGATGATTCCGACCAGAATCGCCGGGCGGACCCAAAGGTAAAAACGGCGATCCTCCGGGTAATGAACGGCGCGGTGAGCCGCGTCGAAGGCAATCATGGCGGCGCCTCCATCATCGCGGGACCGACGCGGAAGGTCCCGCCGGGCGGGTCATTCGCGCAACCGGCCGTGCGCCAAATAATCGTACGTGCTGGCATGGAACAAATAATCCGGCGCCCTCCGCCTAAACGGCGGTTGCGGCCAGTGAGTTGTTCCTCTGGTTAATGGATGAGCGCGAGTCGCCGGCGAACGCGCCAAAACCATTCGCTGAAACCCTGATCCGCCGATGCGCGGCGCCAGCGCCGGCACGCTTGAGTTCTCGATTGCCAAATCCGCCTGACCGCGCAAAACGCCCAGAATTCCCCATCGCCATTTCAGGTGTCACAAAAACCATTGGATACTGAACATAAGCAGGCGGAACCCTGTTTGCAAATGCAACTTAGGCTCCACCCGCCAGGCGTCCGCTTAGGCGGTCAGTTCGCCAAAAAATTTCTCCAGTTCCCGAAATACGGAACGTTCCGCCGGATGCCGGCAGACCTCATGGACGTCGGCGAGTTTTTCGATCTGGCGAAGGACTTGTTCCAGGCGGTGATCCTCGCGCACGCGCAGCCAGATGCTGCTGCGTGAGGTGTCGGGCAAAGGCAGACAGAGGATGCCATCGACATTAAACGCGCGCCGGGCGAAGAGCCCCATCACATGGGACATGACTCCGGGGTGATTGGACACGGTCAGTTGCAGGACGGTATTCATGTTCGCGTGGTTGTGGTTCGGTGAAAACGAGTCCGAAGTCGTCGAGTTCATGAGCGCGTGAGCATTTGGGCGTTTGAAGCGCCGGGTTGCACCATGGGAAACACCTTGTCATACACGTCCACCGGCGCATGAATGAGATGAGGTCCGCGGCTGCGGAGCGCCGCCTCGAGCGCCTGGACGGGGTCGCCCGCCGTTCCCAGGCGGGTGGAGGGGATTCCGAAACATTCGGCAATCCCCGCGAAATCAATTGGTTTCGGATAATTCACACCGATAAAACGGCCGCCATAAAAAAGATCCTGAATCTGATGCACCAGACCCAGCGACCGGTTATCGAGCAGGACGATTTTCACCTCGAGATTTTCCTCCGCCAGGGTGGCCAACTCCTGCAGGTTCATGAGGAAACTGCCATCGCCGGAGAAACAGACCACGGTGCGCTCGGGCGCGGCCAGGGCGGCGCCGATGGCGGCGGGGAAACCAAAACCCATGGTGCCCAGGCCGCCCGAGGTCAGCCAGGTGCGCGGGAAATGAAAGCGATAAGCCTGTGCCGCTTTCATTTGATGCTGCCCCACGTCGGTGGTGATGATCGTCTCCGGCGGCAGGCAGGCGGCCGTGCGCCGGATGAGCCCGTAGGCCGTTCCGGGATCGTTCTCGCTCTCAAATTCCAGCGGGAAGGTTGAGCGAAGCCGGGCGATTTCTTCCAGCCACTCCCGTCGGGAGCCATTCCCGACCAGAGGCAGCAGTTGACGGAGCGCAGCCCGGGCATCCGCCGCAATCCCCACCGCCGTGGGTTTGATTTTTTCGATTTCGCTCGGGTCGATGTCGATGTGAATGATCCTCGCGTGAGGGCAAAAGGCATCCACTTTGCCCGTGGCCCGATCGTCGAACCGGACCCCCACCGCGATCAGCAGATCGCAAGCGTCGAGCGCCAGATTCGTGAATTGGGCGCCGTGCATGCCCAGCATGCCCAGATTCAGCGGGTGCGCGGTTGGCAGGGCATCCAGTCCCATGAGGGTGGGCGCCACGGGGATCGATGCCTGTTCCGCCAAGCGCAGCAAATCCTCCGCCGCGCCGCTGGCGGTGATGCCGCCGCCAATGTACAGAATCGGACGGCGCGAGGCGCGGATCATTTCGGCGGCTTTCTCGATCTGGCCTGGATCAGGCGGCGTAGAGGCTTCCGGCCGCCCGGGCTCCGGCAAAGCCGCCATTTCGATAGGCGCTAGTTGGACATCTTTTGGCACGTCGATCAGCACCGGCCCTGGGCGGCCAGACGACGCGATGCGAAAAGCTTCAGGAATAATTCGAGGCAAATCCCGGACGTCGCGCACCAAATAATTATGCTTGGTGATCGGAATGCTCAGGCCGTACGTGTCAATTTCTTGAAAGGCGTCGGTGCCGATGAGGGCCGTGGGCACCTGGCCCGTAATGCAAATCAGCGGGATGCTGTCAAGTTTGGCGTCCGCCACAGCCGTCAGGAGGTTGGTCGCCCCTGGGCCGGAGGTCGCAAAGCAGACCTGCGGGCGCCCGGTGACCCGGGCCATCCCTTGTGCGATGAAACCCGCTGCTTGCTCGTGCCGGGCCAGGACATGCCGAATCCGCGGATTACGCGTCAGGGCGTCGTAGAGCGGAAGGTTCGCTCCGCCCGGCATGCCCGTGATGATCTCGATGCCCTGCCGCTCGAGCAGGGTGATGATAAGTTCCGCGCCTGTCATTTTCATTTTCGTGCTTTCTTGGATGCGCCGAAACGAGCGGGCGGAGAGGATAAAAAAACCCCGCCGGCTCGCGCCGGCAGGGTTTGGTAAAAACGAAACCTCTACCAGGCGCCGTGGCTAACGACGACTACGACCACCGCCGCGCAAACCAGCAGTGATACGGTATAAGGTTTATGTGAGTATTGCATCACAGTCCCGTATTTTGCTCCAAGGCGATGCGGCGGTCAACAAATTTTTCTGCCGTGGGGCAGCGCCCGGTTCTTTCCGGGGCGGGCTGCCCATTGTGGACCGAGGGACTGGCCGCGAGATTGTCCTGAAAGAAAAATCTACGCATTGATTTTATGAAGATCAAAAATATCAGCAAATGGTTGGTAATTATCTCGGCTGCCAGCACGGTCAGCGCAGCACCCTCTCTTTGGGCTCAAGCGGATTCCAGCGGTTCGGCGACCCCGACACAAAAAGGCAACCCGAACCGGATGGAATGGCGTCAGCAGATGATGCGGGAGCATCAGAAAACGATGTCTCAACTGGAGGAAATGGACGCCGCGCTGGATCAGGATGTGCAGCGAATGAACCAAGCCCAAGGCAACGCGAAGGTGGATGCGATGGAGGCGGTGATCAATAATTTGGTCAAACAGCACAACCTCATTCGTGATCAGATGCGGGAAGCTTACCAACGAATGGTCTCGCGAGGGCAGCGGGGGCAGCGGATGATGGGTGGCGCGGAGCAAGGGGCCGGCGGCGCCAGCACAGGCAGCAACGCCCAGTCTGGCGAAAAATAGAATCCCAGCCTAACGCTTCCACTGGGCAGGCGCGCGATGCGGGCCTGCCCGAGTTCTACTTCAAATGTCCGTTGTCGATGGGTTGCCCTGACTATCCTGCCGTCAGGCGGCCCGGCTGAACGGGTCGAATCAGGCGGTCGCCATCCGGCCTTCTTCGGCCTCTTCTCCGGCTTCCGCTCCTGAATCACCACGCTGGCCATGCTCCAAGCTTCCGAGTTGGCCGAGTCGGATCCGCCCCGCCCCTCGTTCTTCCAACCTGGCTTGGGCGGCAAGAGAAAATCGTGTCCACGGGATCGCCTGAAGCCTGGCGGCTTCGATCCGCTCGCCCGTCAATTCGCAGGTTCCATACGTTCCGTTGTGAATCCGGGTGAGCGCCAGATCGATCTCGTACAGTGCGTCCTGGGTCGAGGAGAGCAGCGCCAGGGCACAGTCCTTTTCAAATGAGTCCGTCCCTGCTTCGGCTATGTGTTCGCCGAAGATGGCCAGTTCCTCCCGGGCAGTGTCGGTTTGATAATGACGCTCACGCAGCAGGCGGTCGCGCAGGTCCGTCAGTTTTTCGAGCTGCTCCGCCCATTGATGATGCACGCTTGGAGGCTTGCCGATGCCGAGGATATCCGAGGTGGAGCTTCGGCCGCGCTCTTTGGTTTGCGTTTCGGTGTTTCCCATTCGACAACCTGAATCTTGAACCAGTGCCGGCGGAAGTGGGTAATGACCTACTCTGGAGATGGTTGGATACCTTGCCCGTGGGAGGGCGACGTTCGGTTCACTCGCACAGGGAGCAGAATAGTGTTCCCGCACTCTTGTCACCATCGCCGATCCGCCTATATTCGCCGCGTGAAAGCGAAAATCGTTTATCCGTATGGCTGATCCGTTGGCTGTCGCCATCATCCCGTGCTTCAACGAGGAAGACTCGATCGCCGTGCTCGTGAGGCGAATCCGGAGATTCGCGCCCGAAGTTCTCGTCGTGGATGATGGTTCATCCGACTCCACCTCCGCGCGAGCGCGTGCAGCCGGAGCCGAGGTGCTCCGGCGACCCTCAAATCTTGGGAAAGGCTCGGCTCTGCGCCACGGGTGGGAGTGGGCCTTCCAGCGGGGTTTCCAATGGGCTTTATGTCTGGATGGCGACGGTCAGCACGCGCCCGAGGACATCCCGGCATTTTTCGAGTGTCGGAATCGCACTGGAGCTGCTTTGGTCGTCGGCAACCGCACTGGGAATCCGGACGCCATGCCCCGGCTCCGGCGAATGATCAATTCGTGGATGAGCCGGCGCATTTCCGCTCTGGCGGGGCAACCGTTACCGGACTCCCAATGCGGCTTTCGTTTGATCGAACTGCCGCGGTGGGCGGAAGCGATGGTTGCCGCCAATCATTTCGAGGTGGAATCCGATCTGATCTGGCGTTTTGCCCGGGCAAAACTGCGCATCGAATTCGTCCCCATCCGCGTGATTTATGCCGCCGAACGCTCTAAAATACGTCCCGTGCGCGACTCGGCTCGGTGGTTTCGATGGTATTTCCGGGCCCGCCGGGAGCAGTACCGCGAGCAGGCCAACCGCAGATTGGGAGGCTCCAACTCCGGTCTCCCTCGCGGTTCAACGGCGAGGGACGCTCTCCACGACGGCTATGCGACGAGGTGATTTGGTCGGGGCCGCTCGCGTGGCGCGGTTGTTTGGCAGACTCGTGCTCGTCATCGCCCTGGCGTTGCTCGTGGGGCGGGGGGGTGGCCGGCTGGCGGCTCTGGTAGATGAGAAGAAGCAGCCGGCGGGCTTTTTCAGCGGAATGGCCCAAGGCGCGGTGATGCCCATGGCGATGCCCAATCTGCTCCTGGGGCGGGATATTGCCATTTACGCGCGCGAGAATAGCGGAGTTCCATACAAGCTTGGCTACACCTTGGGAGTAAATCTTTGCGGCGCCCTCTTCTTCGGCGGTTTCTTCTGGCGCGTGCAACGCTGGCGCGCCTCACGGGCGCCGGCTTCAAAGGCGCGCTGATCCCAATTGCGTTTGTGGTCGGCTGGCATAACATCCTATCAACCTTAAGGCTGCTGGTCGCATGAGCACCGAAGTGCATTTGAACCAAAAAACGGGTGAGTTCGCCCCGGGACTGTCCCTTTTCGAATGCGCGGACGCGCTGGGGGTAAGGATTCCGACCTCCTGCCATAAGAACGGGCGCTGCAAGGAATGCATTGTCGAGGTAACCGAGGGACTGGAGTTCCTTTCCTCGCCGGATCCCGCCGAAAACCACCTGAAAGATACTTTCCGGCTTGCTTGCTGCGCGCGATTGGCGCCGGAGGCGTCGCGAGTGCGCGCTCGCACCATGCGGCGCGGCGAAATGCGGATCGAACGACAGGCGTCCGGCCTGCCTGCCCGCCCCGGTCAAGCCACCCTGGATCCAGCGGTGCATCGTGTGGGAAGCCGCGTGTTTCTGGACGAAATTAAGATTGGGGAAAGCTCGGTTCCAGCGCATGGAATAGCGATCGATATTGGCACCACCACCGTCGTGGTGCGCTTGCTGAACCTCGAGACTGGCGAGAGGGTCGCCGATTGCGCCTTTGAAAATCCGCAACGATTTGGCGGGTCGGACATCATGGCGCGGATCAGTTACGATACGGTGGAGGGCAAGGGCCTGTTACAAAGAACGCTGGCGGGTTATCTGGCGCACGCCATTGAGGAGCTTCCGATCCCGCCAGAGAACATTTATGAGGCGGTTGTGGTGGGCAACACCACGATGCGCGATCTTTTTTTCAGGTTAAACGTTTTTTCGATTGGCCAAAGCCCCTACCAATCCATCACTGAGGTGGAGCAGGCCGAGGGACGCCGACCTTGCACCAGCGTCACAGCCAACGCCAGGCGCCTCGGCTTGCCTATTCACCCACAGGCGCGAGCTTACGGCTGTCCGATAATTAGCGGGCATGTGGGGGCAGATGCCGCTGCCTGCGCATTGGCAATCAATCTGGCGGAGGAAGATCGGCTGGTGGCCTTGATGGATATCGGCACGAACACCGAGCTTCTTCTGGGCAATCGCCACAAAGTAATGGCCGCTTCGTGTCCCGCTGGCCCGGCCTTTGAGGGTGGGCGGATTGCGCGCGGGATGCCGGGGCTGCCGGGGGCCATTGAGAGGGTGCGTTGGAATGAGAGCGGCTGGAGGGTCGAGGTGATCGGAGGCGGCCCGCCTTCGGGAATTTGTGGCTCAGGATTGGTGGAAACGCTCAGCGAGTTGCGGCGCACTGGGCAAATGAACTCTCTGGGGCGTCTTCAGGACGGCCTGGAGCGGGTGGTGCTCTCAAAAAACGCGGATGGGGAAATCTATTTAAGCGAGGCGGATATCAACGAGTTGGCGCAGGCGAAAGGCGCGAACGCAGCCGGTCTGCAAATCCTCTTTGATCGGTTCGGCGCGCGCTTCGAGGATCTGGAGTGCTTCTATTTGGCGGGTGGTTTTGGCCGCCACCTCGACCCGGAAGCCGCCCAGCGCGTTGGACTCATTCCCAACCTCCCGCTCGAGAAAATTATCCGTGTGGGAAACGCGGCGATCGAGGGCGCCTGTCTGGCGCTGCTCTCCGTCACCCGGCGCCGTGAATTGGAGTCGCTGGTCCAGCGGATCTCGCATTGCCGGCTGGAAACACATCCCGAGTTCTTCAACTGTTTTGTCGATGGCTGTCAGTTCCTGCCCTTGGAACCAATGGCCGGCGCGACGGCCCGGCAGGCATGAACGGTTTTGCATTCATTGATCCTGCCCCGGCGGTGCAAATCCACGAGGGAGAGTATGGCCGCCTGCTTGGCTATCCGCCGGGGCGGCGGCTGGAGGGGCGAGCGCGGGAGTTGAGTCTTCAGGCCAGGGTCTGGTACGCGGCTCACGGGCGGCCCTGGCTTTGCGCATGGGAATTGGAACGGCTCCGGCTGACCGTGGATGATTTGGAGATCGCCGGCCGGACTCTGCATTCCTCGCGCTTGCGAAATTTATGGCTTCGGGCGGAGGTGAACGCCGGTGTGTTGGTGGCGGCGAGCGCCGGCGTGGAATGCGAGCAGCAGGCCGGGGAATTGTGGCGGGCGGGAAAGTCCGACGAATACTTCTTCCTTCAGACCCTCGGCGCGGCGGCAGTCGAGCGCTTGATCGCCGATGCGGGCGCGCGGATCTGCGCCTGGGCCGAAGGGCGGGGGATGGCGGCATTGGCGCATTACAGCCCCGGCTATACCGGATGGAGAATCGAGGACCAACACCCGCTCTTCGAGCTGGCTTCGGACCGCGCCCCCGGCGGGTTCCCTGGGCCTCTGGAATTGCTCGCCAGCGGGATGTTGGCGCCGGCTAAATCGCAGTTGGCCCTCGTGGGGATCACCCCGCGCATTGATTTGGCTCGTGCTATCCCGGATCTGATTCCGTGCGAAGCTTGCGCTTTTCCCGCCTGCCGGTATCGGCGTGCGCCTTATCGCCATGATGCCTGGAATCCGGATCCGCAAGTCCGGAATCCAAGTCCAGCCATGGTAACGCCAGTCGGGCCGTGGCCATATTCGTTTCGCGAAAAAACTTTGCGCAAATGGGCCGGCGAACACCTGCGGCTGACGACCTCGCCGGCGGGCGAGACCACCGCGGTCTTCCGCTATCACGGCACCACCTGCTCCAATCTGGGCCGGCCGCTGGAATTTCAATATGTTGTCCGGCTCGGCCCGCGGGAGGAAGGACGGAAGGTAATGGGACTGGCTTGCGCTCCCGCGCCTGGAGATGAGGGGCATCGCTCGATGTGCGGTTATCTGCGCGCCGGAGAGCGGCTGCTGGCCGAGGTGGCCGCCGAGAAACCGCTCCTGGGCCGGCCGCTCGCGGAGGCGTTGTCCTGGAAGCGGGCGAGTCAACCGGCGGGCTGCTATTGCGACCGCAGTTCGCGCGACCACAAATGGGGTCTCGTGTTTGAGGTAATCCACTTTGCTCTCAGTCAACCATCCGCGGCCTGGCCGGCCTGTGGACCGATTCAAACGATATGACACGACAAAAAATCTGCGAGGTGAATCCCGCGGTTCGCGACCAACTAGCACCCGGAGTGCGCGACAAGTCAGGCATTGGCGTCCATTATGTGGACGCCTTCATCAAACCATTAAATACCACGTTGCCTGACGGATCCCGGATCATCTGCAAACGCAAAGGGCTGAAGGTGACGCTGACGATCGGCGATCGCAAGGGAGAGGGGATTATGCGCCGTCTGGACGTGAGCAAAGATCCCGTGGTCATGCTCGAGGCGGCGTTGCGTGAAGCCGCCCGGGCCGCCGGCGTGGAGCTGAGCTTCGACGGGAATGAGATTGTCCTGGCGCGGCCTTAGTCTCTGGCGGTGAGGTCTGGCCGCCACGCGTCCACCGTGGCCCGAATAGCCCGGGTATGCTCGGGTGTGCTACCACAGCACGAGCCCACAATATTCACTCCGGCGGCAAGCAGGAGGGGCAAATCCGCCACCATTTGCGCCGGTGTTTGCTTGTAAACCGCTTGGAGGTTTTCCAGGACGGGCAAGCCCGCGTTCGGCTGGGCCATCGTGAACAGCGTGCAGGCGCCGCGGTACAAGGGGATAAGCTGCGCCGCCGCCTTCATATCCATGCCGGTGCCGCAGTTCAGCGCCACGATATCCGCGCCCTGTTTCTGGGCAAACTCCGCGGCTTGTCCGGGCGAAATACCCATCATCGTTTTGAAGAACGTGCCGTCCAACGAGCGATCGTAGGCCAGGGAGGCGATGATGCAAGGCGCCCCGGCGGCCTTAGCCGCGGCGATCCCCAATTCCAACTCCTCCAAGGCTGTCTGTGTCTCTAAAATGATGGCGTCCACACCGCCTTCGACCAGGGCTGCGGCTTGCTCCTCCAGGGCAGGCCGCACTTCCTCGATTCTCAAATCACCATACGGCTCGAGGACGCCTCCCACGGGCCCCATGTCCCCCAGCACAAATCCCGGCCGGCCGCCAAAAGCCGCTCGGGCGATCCGGGCGCCGGCGCGGTTCAGCTCGGCCAAATCCTCCGCGTGACCGTGGCGGGTCAGCATCAGCCGGTTCCCTCCGAAGGTGTTGGTGATCAGGCAATCGGCGCCGGCTTCGACGTAACGCTTTTGGATCGCCAGCACCCGGTCCGGATGCGACAGGTTCCAGGCCTCCCCACAGCCGCCGGATTCCAAACCGGCCAGCATCAGTTGCGTTCCCATGGCTCCATCACAGACGAGCACGCGCTCGGCCAGGGCCGCTTTCAGAGATTGATTTGTCATGCGCCTTGGGAGTTAAGCCCGCCGGGCCTCATTTGCCAAGCGGCTTATCCGCGCGAACTTCGGGTGCTCCAGACGAGGTTGTGGCGGGCATGGCTGAATGCCGCAGTCTGTCCGGGTCGAGCAACCTCAGTTGCCGGCGAAGAAACAGCCCGACCATGATGAGATCGCGGATGCCGCGGCCCAGCCGATTCCAGACTCCGTATTTGGAAACTCCCGCGATGCGGGGATGATGGCGAACTGGCACCTCGCGCACCACCGCGCCGGCGCCGTGCGCCAGCACGGGCATGAACCGGTGGATTCCATCAAAAGCCGGAAGCGCATGGATAAGTTCCGCCTTGAAAACACGCAAATTGCAGCCGGTATCCGCGAAATCGACGCGCAGCGCCGTCCGTCGGGCCCAGCGCGCGACGCGGGTTGAGGCGCGTCGCAAGAGATTATCCGCGCGCCTGGTGCGAACCCCGCAGACCAGATCGCAGCCCGCCAGTTCCGCCAGCATCATCGGGAAATCCGCCGGATCATTTTGCAAATCTCCGTCCAGGGTGGCGATCACGCGGCCGCGGCTGGCTCTAAAGCCGGTCCACAGGGCGGCGCTCTGCCCTTGATTGCTGGGATGCCGCAATGGCCGCACGCGGGGATCCCTCGTGGCGGCCTCGCGGATGCGAACCCAAGTGTCGTCGGTGCTGCCGTCATCCACGAGCAACAGCTCGAGTCCGCCGGATTGGCTCCGCAGTGCTTCGAACACACGTTCGATTAGGGGACCGACGTTCTCAGCCTCGTTAAAGAATGGAACAACCACTGATAGTTCAGGCGGCATTCGTTGGTTAGCATAATCGAACCAGAGTGCCGCGCACGTCTTTTCAAAGGCGGCGGGCGGAGCTCCCGCGCTCCGCAAACGGGCAGGGG
>JBDHQH010000090.1:0-14975 GCA_039806935.1 Verrucomicrobiota bacterium | reverse complement strand
GGGGGTGATCGAAGCCGGCGAATTCCCGCCTGCCTTCGAGCCGCGAACCGGAACCCGCGCGCGGCTACGGGTTTTAGCGCCGACTTTTCTTGATTTTGGATCCACGAATGTCATAGGTTGCGCCAGATCGCCGAGAGGCGCTCAGCAAGGCTTTGGCGGCGGAAGTTTTGGCGGACGGATGGGGATGACATGCGGACGGTCAGGGGTTCAGACTTCCCCTCGCTTCACCCTCCCGTCGGCGGAAACTTTCCCTGGGAATGGCAACGTGGATCAGCTCCATAAAAAACAGGTCGTGCGCGACAAGCGCATTCTGGTGGTGGACGATGAGACAATCGTCCGGAAGTCCACTCGCATGCTGTTGGAGATCGATGGGCACGCGGTGGCGGAAGCGGAGAGCGGCGCGCGGGGGCTGGAGTTATTCGCGCCGGACCGATTTGATCTGGTGATTACGGATTTCATGATGCCGGGCATGACGGGGGCGGAGTTCGCCGTGAAGCTGAAGCGGGCCAGTCCGAAGACTCCTGTGCTGATGATCACGGCGTTCATGGAGGATGTCCTCGGGAATGAAAACCCGGTGGATTTGGTGATCGAGAAGCCGTTCACCGTGGCGGAGTTGCGGCGCGCGGTGGCGCAGTTGGCGGGAACCTGAGTCTTTTCTGTTGTGATTCTGGACCAATTTAAACTGAGCGGAAGGGTGGCGCTGGTGACGGGCGCGGGCCGGGGCCTGGGACGCGGGGTGGCGCTCGGGTTAGCGGAAGCCGGCGCGGATGTGGTGCTGGCCGGGGTAAGCGGAACGGACGAGACCGCGAGGTTGGCGCGCGAGCTGGGGCGCCGGGTGATCCAGGTTCAGGCCGACCTGCGGGAACGCGCGGCGGCGCCGCGGTTGGTGGCGGCGGCGGTCGAGGCCTTCGGCCGCCTGGATATTCTCGTGAACAACGCCGGAATCATCCGCCGGGCGCCGGCCCTGGAGTTCACCGAGCGGGATTGGGATGAGGTGATCCAGGTGAATCAGAGCGCGGTGTTCTTTCTTTCCCAAGCCGCAGCGCGGCAATTCGTGGCCCAGGGCGGCGGGGGCAAAATCATCAACATCGCCTCGATGCTCTCCTACCAGGGGGGCATCCGCGTGGCCTCGTACACGGCGTCGAAGAGCGCGGTTCTTGGTTTGACGCGGATTCTGGCGAATGAGCTGGCGCCGCACCGGATCCAGGTGAACGCCATCGCGCCTGGCTACATGGCGACCGATAACACGGCGCCGTTGCGGGCGGACCCGGCGCGCAGCGCTGAGATCCTGGGGCGGATTCCGGCGGGGCGGTGGGGCACACCGGAGGATCTGCGGGGGGCGGTCGTGTTTCTGGCTTCGGCGGCCTCGGATTATGTCACCGGCTGCGCGTTGCCAGTGGATGGGGGCTGGCTGGCGCGCTGAGCTTTCGTCGTCGCTGGAAAGGGAGGGTTGATCAAGGCGGGGTTTCGGCGAGGCCGAGCGGGAAGCGCGGATCGGGAGCGTCGAGGTGTTGCGCGAAAGTCCAAAGGCCGATGCCGGCCAGAATCACCAGATCGGGGAAGAGCATGGGGGCAAAGATGGGGGCGCCATACACGACACGGTCCATCAAGGTGAGGCCGGTGCCATGCCAATCCGCCCAGGCGTGGAGGCCAAAGCCGAGGATTCCGACGGCGGCCTGGATGGCCATGACGATGGCGCAAGCGAGGAGGAAGCCGCGGTCCACCCGCATCATGAAGGGCACCAGAAGGAAGCCCACTGCCAGGCCGCTGCTAATGACCGGGATCCATTCGCTTTTATGGAAGAACCCGTTTTGCGCGTGGTCGGTGACGCTGAAAATGAAGTTGCCGACAAATCCGCCGAGGGCGAGGAAAATGACCCACATCGCCCACGCGCGTGACCGGGGATCGACCATGCGGTTCATGACCAGGAGGAATCCGATTCCCGTGTAGGCGAGAGGGGCGGCGAACGGGGCGGCATAGACCAGGCTAGCCAGAGTCCATTGGCGAAAGAACTGGCTTTCGAGGTGCAGGACGAGACCAGCGATGCCCAAGGCGATGGAAGTCCAGCCGACGAGCTGGCCCAGGAGTTGCCAGAGAAAAAGGCGCTCCCGGACCAACGCCCAGAGGGCCGCGAGGAGCAGGAGCGGGGCGACGAGGGAATACCCCAGCGGGATGTATTCGGAGGGGCGATGGAAGAAGTTGGTGCTGTGGGCCAGGTAAATATCCGGCGCGAGTCCGGCCAGATTGAACAGCGCGAACAATTCCACCCAGCTTTGCGGGCGCCGGTGCCAGGCGGGCTTATTTTCCATGCTCGGCGCGTAGTCGTTTGGCCTCGGAGCGAATCTCGATCAAGTGCTGGAGGATGGGGTAGTTGCCGTGCCATTGGACGAAATCGGCGCCGCCCATGAAGGCGGCATGTTTGGCGGTGCGGCCGTAATAATGCCAGAGATCGAAGTAGCTGAATTGGAGCGGCACCGAGAAACCGGCGGCCGGAAGGAGCCCGTCCTGCCGCAGAGCGTCCATGATGGCCTTCCCCTCGGCGATTTTTTCGTTGGTGGCCTTGACCACGGCGTCGCCCTCGCGATAGATGCGTTCCACGAGTGTGGGGGTATGGCACTGAAGGCAGATGTCCTTCATGGCGGCCCGGCCGCGGGTGGCGTTGGGCCGTTCCTCGGTGATTTCCGAGAAGAGGTAATAAGAGAGGCGATCAGAGGGGTCATGCGTGGCGCCGCGGCCGTTGAGGCCGCTCATGTGGCAGGTGGCGCAGGTGGGGACAAACATGTCCTGGGTGGTGAGCTTTCCGGCGGGGGTGTCGAGGCGGAGCATGGCCCGCTGGGCGTTGAACATGGCGCCATGACGGGATTCGGTGTAGATCTCCAGTTGGGAGTGGTCGGGGCCCAGATGGCATTGGCCGCAGGTGCTGGGCAGACGGGCGAACTCGATCGAGGACGTATGGCGCGTGTGGCAGGCGGTGCAGTTTCCGATGGTGCCATCGGCGTTGGGCCGTCCGATGCTGTGGCAACTCAGGCAGCCGCTGCGGGTCGCGGCCTCGCCTTCGATCGCAGTCAGCGGATGCGGCGGGCGCCGGGTCCCGCCTGGTTGGAATTTTTCGCTGAAGCTGATTTGTTCGGGCGTGAAATCTTTGTCCCCGGCCACCGAGGCCCACGAGGGGGCCGCATGGCGGCTGCGGAGGAACTGCTGGTAGATCGCCTCGTGGCAGGCACGGCAGTTGGCCGGGGTGGGCCCGGTGTTGATGACAAAGCCGTGGTGCGGCTTGCCCTGCTGCTCGGGGGCGACCTGGTGGCAATCCAGGCAGTTGACGCCTTTGGCGGCATGGGCGCTCATCTCGAACTCATGCACGATCGAGTATTGCGTGTTGCGGTGGCACTCGGCGCATTTGCCCGTGGCCTTGATGTAGGTGGCGCTGGGCTGATTCACTTGGATTTGCGGGCGGCGGGAATGAAGCAGGTAGGCCGAGACGATCAGTCCGGTCGCCAGCACGATTGCGATAAAAACGGTACGAAAACTCATTCGCGGGCCGGTTAGTATCGTCAAGAAGTGATTCTGTCAATCTCTGGATGGCGCGGGTTTGGGTTCGGCCTCGGGACCGCGCGGTTTCAAGCGGACCAGCGTGGCGCCCCAGCCGCCGTATTCGGGATGGTCCAGCGTGAACGACAGGACCTCCGGCTGGCGGCGGAGCAGGGCATGGACGGTTTGCCGCAACTGGCCGATGCCTTTGCCGTGAATGATGCGCACGAGGAGGAGGTTTTTCTCCTGGCAGGCGGCCAGATAATCCGGAACCAGAGTTTTGACGTCCTGGGGCCGGAACGTATGCAGATCCAGCACACCATCGATCGGGAGCGGCACCGGCTCGTCCATGCCGGCAGGGTAAGTCACAGGCGACGGCGGGAAAAGTTTGATTTGGCGCGCGCGAGCCATACCTTGGAGGTCATCGAAATTTGCATTCGTCAACCTGAGACCGCGGATACGCCAGCGAGCGGTGCTTTGCATCCACGCCTGACACGGAAACCGGCGGCGTGGCGCCGGGAGTATGATCGGGCGGGTGTGGGGGCGCCTCGCGCAGAACCTCGAGCGATGGCAATGGAACCGGAGAGAGGGGCGTGAGACGGTTTTGGATCACGCTGCTCTGGCTGCTGGTGGCGCTCGCGGGCGGCCTGGCTTACGCGGTGCTCGCGGTTCGCCGCGGTGAGGGGCTCAATTCCGCCTGGATTTTAATCGCCGCGCTCTGCACCTACGCGATTGGTTACCGGTTTTATTCCAAATGGATCGCCGCCCGGGTATTGATGCTGAACGATCGCCGCGCGACCCCCGCCGAGGTGCATGATGACGGGAAAGATTACGTCAAGACGAACAAATGGATTGTCTTTGGGCATCACTTTGCGGCGATTTCAGGTCCCGGCCCGCTGGTTGGCCCGGTGCTGGCGGCCCAGTTTGGGTATTTGCCCAGCACGCTCTGGATCTTGATCGGCGTGGTCCTGGGCGGCGCGGTGCAGGACTTCGTGATCCTCTTTGCCTCGCTGCGGCGCGATGGCAAATCCCTGGGAGAGATGGTCCGGGAAGAGTTGAACACGGCGGCTGGAGCGGCGGCGATGGTGGCGATTCTGGCGATCATGGTGATTTTGCTGGCAGTGCTGGCGCTGGTGGTGGTGAAGGCGCTGGCGGAAAGTCCCTGGGGAGTGTTTACGGTTTCGGCCACGATCCCGATTGCGCTGTTTATGGGTTGCTACCTGCGGTTTGGCCGGGTGGGCAAGGTCATGGAGGCTTCGGTGATCGGCGTGGCGGGGTTGCTGCTGGCCGTGTGGGGTGGGAAATTTGTGCATGAGACCCCCGCGCTGGCCCAGGCCTTTGGGTTGAAGGATTTGACGCTGGCCTGGTCGATCATCGCCTATGGGTTGGCCGCCAGCATTCTTCCGGTCTGGCTGCTGCTGGCGCCACGGGATTATCTGAGCACCTTCATGAAGCTGGGCACGATTTTCGCGCTGGCGATCGGCATTTTGCTGGTGCTGCCGGCCGTGCGGATGCCGGCGTTCAGTCCGTTTGCCGACGGCTCGGGGCCGGTGGTCGCCGGAGGAATCTTTCCCTTTTGCTTCATCACGATCGCTTGTGGCGCCATTTCGGGCTTTCACACCCTCATCGCGAGCGGCACCACGCCCAAATTGATCACACGCGAATCCTACGCCCGGCCGATTGGCTATGGGGCGATGTGTCTGGAGTCGCTGGTGGCGATCATGGCGCTGATTGCGGCTTGCGCGCTCGAGCCGGGGGTTTATCTGAGCATGAACATCAAGGGGGCGGCGGCGGACACGGTGGCCAAGGTCACCGCCCTGG
This sequence comes from Verrucomicrobiota bacterium, assembly GCA_039806935.1. Taxonomy (GTDB): domain Bacteria; phylum Verrucomicrobiota; class Verrucomicrobiia; order Limisphaerales; family UBA8199; genus JBDHQH01. Next base: position 9,626 of record JBDHQH010000090.1, on the reverse strand, counting down.
GTTTTCCGGTGACGGCGGAGCAGATGAGCGCGCTGGCCGATCAACTCGGAGAGCATACCTTGTTCGGCCGCACCGGCGGCGCGGCGACGCTGGCGGTGGGCATGGCGCATATTTTTTCGAAAGCCGTCAGCGGGCGCTGGCTGGATCTTTGGTACCACTTCGCCATCATGTTCGAGGCGCTGTTCATCTTGACGACCATTGATGCCGGGACCCGAGTCGGGCGGTATCTGCTGCAAGACGCGCTGGCGCATGTGTGGAAGCCGCTCGGCGACACGCGGAGCGTGAAGGCCAACCTGGCCGCCAGTGTGCTGATGGTGGCCGGCTGGGGTTATTTTCTGATCCAGGGTGTGCGCGATCCGCTCGGCGGCGTCAATTCGCTCTGGCCGCTGTTTGGGATCGCCAACCAGATGCTGGCGGGAATCGCTCTTTGCCTCGCCGTGACCATCCTGCTGAAGATGCAACTCCAGTCCCGCGGCGATGCGGGAAAGCGGAGGAAGCCGAAGCTGGCGGTGGTGTTGATCGTGCTCGTTCCCCTGGTCTGGCTGCTGGCGGTGACCATGACCGCCGGCGCGCAGAAGATCTGGCATCGGGATCCGCGCATCGGTTTTCTCGCCCAGGCGGGAGATTGGAACACCCGGCTGCCCGCGCTGGAGCGGGCCGTCGAGGCCGCCAGGGCCGCGGGCGGCGCCACGCTCGAGGCCGCGGAGCGGGCGGTGCGGGCGAATCGCACGTTGCATTTCAACGCCGTGCTGGACGCCGCCGTTGCCGGAACTTTCATGTTCTTGATGGTGGTGATTCTGTTGATCAGCATCCGTGAATGGCGGCTGTTGATTGGCGGCGGCAAGCCGCCTCGATTGCGAGAGACGGAGCCGGTCTGGCTGCCGGAATACGCGGTGGCGGAAGCCCGGCCGGCCCGGTTGGCCGGCGCGGCGGCTATCGCGTTGGGGCTGGCGCGGGAACTCAGCGGGGAAGCCCATTTGGAGCGCGCCCGGCAAGCCGCGCTGGGCGCGGATCACCCCCCGGTCTGCCAGACCGCGCCGGCGCTCCCCTCCGGCGCTGCCGCGAGGGAGGAAGCGCGGCTCTACGTGGAGACCACCGAGCGCCGCTTCAACGGCGTGCGCCGTTGTTGCTGAGCCCTCAGCAGATGCGGGGCAATTGCTCGCCGCTGGGCAGATCGAGGATTCGTTGCGGGCCGATGACGCTTTGGAGCAGGGCGCGTTCACCAGATTCGCGGGTGACCGAGCCGATGCAAGCGGCGGCGGGGTCGCGGCGCCGCAACAGCGCCAGCGCGCGCTCGGCGTCCTCCGGGGCCACAAAGGCCGCGAACCGTCCCTCGCACGCCACCTGCAAAGGATCCAAGCCCAGCATTTCGCAGGCCGCGCGGACATCCTCGCGCACCGGAATGTCCGCCTCGCGGACGGAGAGCACCAGTTGGCGCGCCGCGGAAATCTCGTTTAACACACTGGTCAGGCCGCCGCGCGTGATGTCGCGCAGGCAATGCACTTCGATTCCGGCCTGGAGCAGTTCCAACACGCTCTCCGCCAGCGGGGCGGAGTCGCTCTCGATCCGGCTCTCAAACTCCAGGCCTTCGCGCACCGCCATGACGGCCATGCCGTGCCGGCCCAGATCCCCGTTGACGAGGATAGCGTCGCCGGGCTGGAGGTGGGCGGGGGCGATCGTCCGGTGGTGCTCGAGTACGCCCACTCCGGAGGTGTTGATAAAAAGGCCGTCGCCCTTGCCGCGATCCACGACCTTGGTGTCGCCGGTGATGATCCGGACTCCCGCCTGGTCGGCGGCGGCGCGCATGGAGCGGAGAAGGCGCCAGAGCGTTTCCATCGGGAGCCCCTCTTCGATGATCAGGCCGGCGCTCAGGTAAAGCGGCCGGGCGCCCGCCATGGCCAGATCATTGACGGTGCCATGCACCGCGAGCGCGCCCAGATCAGCGCCCGGGAAGAACAGGGGACGGACGACGAAGGAATCGGTGGTGAACGCCAGGCGGGCGCCGCCGACGGCGAAGACGCTGGCGTCGTGTTGCTGCTCGAGCAGATCGTTCGCGAAGGCCGGCAGGACCAGTTGGTCGAGGAGCTGGCGCATCAGCGCTCCGCCGCCGCCATGGGCCATCAATACTTCGGGATAATCCTGAATCGGGAGCGGGCAGGCGGCGCGGAAATCAATGGGCGGGTTGGACATAATGGACAGGGGGCCCTTCAGCGGCCTCAGTTTGACTTTGAATTCGGTCGCCGTCCCGACGTCTTCGCGCGGAGCGGCGCCTTTTCAGCGGATCCATCTTCATCCGAGGTCGCGGCCGGAATTCAGGCCGTTGCGCGGCAGCGCGGGCGCGGGTTCGAGGCGCGGGTGAGGCGGCGAGAGGTGCGGTTCGAGGCTGAGGGCCGGCTCGTCCTGAGCGTGCTGCCTGGCCATGAGGACGTAAAGCGCGGGGATCACGAGCAGCGTGAAAATGGTGCCCAGGGCCATGCCGGCCACAATGGTGATGCCGATGGAATTTCGCGCGGCGGCGCCAGCGCCGCTGACCAGCGTCAGCGGGAAATGGCCGCAAATGGTGGCGGCGCTGGTCATGAGCACCGGGCGCAATCGCACCAGGGCGGCTTCCCGCGCGGCCTGGAGCTTGGGCAGGCCGCGGCGCTGCAAAGCGTTGGCGAACTCGACGATTAGAATTCCGTTTTTCGAGACCAGGCCGACGAGAGTGACCAGGCCCACCTGGGAGTAAATGTTCAGCGTGGTGGTCCAGCCGTTGGTGAAGAACGGCGTGTTGGGATCCGGCATTTTCAGGTAACTGAAAAGCAGGGCGCCAAACATGGCCAGCGGCACCGAGCCGGCCAGAATGATCAGCGGATCGCGGAAGCTGTTGAACTGCGCGGCCAGGACCAGGAAAATCAACACCATGGCCAGGGTGAGCGCGGGCAGGAATTTGCTGCCTTCGACGCGCAACTGCCGGGATTCGCCGGTGTAATCCAATTTGTAACCTTTGGGCAGCACCTGGCCGGCCTCCGTCTCGAGGAAGCGCAGGGCGTCATCCAGCGGGCGGATGGCCACCCCGCTGAGCTTCACCGCGTTGAACTGCTGGAAGCGGTTGAGCGAGCGCGGGCCGGTCTTCTTCCTCAACTCGGCGAAGGTGCTCAGCGGCACGAGTTTGCCGCCGGGGCCTTTGACATAGACATGCTCCAACTGGTCGGGCGTGAGCCGCTCGACGCGTTTGACCTGGGGAATCACCTTGTAGCCGCGCCCGTCGAAATTGAAGCGATTGACGAAGTTGCCGCCGACGAGGGTGCCGAGATCCAAGCCGACATCCGCCATGTTGAGGCCCAGCGCGGCCACCTTATCACGGTCCAGCACCACCTCCACCTCGGGTTGATCCAGCTTGGTGTCGATGATGGGAGGGAAGGCGAACATGCCGCTGGCCACCGCTCGGTGTTGTAATTCCTCGGCGAACTTGAGCATGGCGTCTGGTTCAGCCGTGGAGGCAATGACGACCTCGACCGGGAACTGTCCGCCGCCGGGCAGCGCGGGCGGCGCGGCGATCATGGCGCGCACACCCGGGACGGTGGCGGCCTGCTTCTGCACGAGCGGGGTCAACTCGCGCACGCCGCGGGCGCGCTCACCCCAGGGCTTCAGCACCAGTCCGGCGAAACCGTTGTTCGGGAAGGTGACCTGGAACGTGTGACTGGCCTCGGGCACGCTCATCAGCCCCTGATTCAAGGCTTCAGTGTAAAAAACCGTTTGATCGATAGTAGCGTCGGCGGGCGCCTCAATAATTCCAAAAACGATGCTCTGATCCTCGGCGGGCGCCAGTTCCTTGGGGGCGAACATGAACATGGGGATGGTCAGCAGGCTGAGCGCGGCCCAGATGACGTACACCGCGGGCCGGGCGGCCAGCAACGTATCCAGCAGCCGCCCGTAAGACCGGCGCAGGCGGTCGAAACCGCGGTTGATCCGTCCAGTGAAGCCGCGTTCCTCGCGTCCGGCCTCGAGCAGCCGCGAGGACATCACCGGCGAGAGGGTGAGTGCGACGACCCCGGAGATGAACACCGCGCCGGCGAGCGTGAAGGCGAATTCACGGAAAAGCGACCCGGTCAGGCCCCCCTGGAGCCCAATGGGGGCGTACACCGCGGCGAGGGTGATGGTCATGGCGATCACCGGGCTGACCAGTTCGCGGGCGCCGAGCAGCGCGGCCTGAATGGGCGTTTGCCCCTCGCGCACATGCCGCTCGACGTTCTCGACGATGACGATGGCGTCATCCACCACCAGGCCGACGGAGAGCACGATCGCCAGCAAAGTCAGCAGGTTGATGGTGAAGCCGAAGACCTGCATGAGGAAAATCGAGCCGACCAGGGAAATCGGGATCGCCACCAAAGGCACCAGCACTGAGCGCACCGAACCGAGGAAGAGGAAAATCACGATGGCCACAATCGCCAGCGTCTCGGTAAGCGTCTTGAGCACTTCGTGAATGGCGTCCTCGATGTATTGCGTGGCGTCATAGGCGATTCGGCCGTTCAGGCCGGTGGGCAGCTCCCGCTGGATCTGAGCCAACTCGGAGCGCACTGCCCGGATGACATCGAGGGCGTTGGCGTTGGGCAGCGACCAGACGCCCATGAACACCGCCCGCTCGCCGCTGAAGCGCACCTCGGCCTCGTAGTCCTCGGCCCCCAGTTGGATATCCGCGACGTCGGACAACCGGGCCAGGGTATTGCCCGATCGGCGCACCACCAGATTGCGGAAATCCTCGACCGAACGCAGGTCGGTGTTGGCGGTCAGGTTGACCTGGATAAGCGAGCCCTTCGTCCGGCCGACGGCCGAAAGGAAGTTGTTCGCCGCCAGGGCTTCCCGGATTTGCGCCGGGTTGATCCCCAGCGCGGCCATGCGATCCGGCTTCAGCCAGATGCGCATGGCGAAGGTGCGACCGCCGAGGATATCCGCCCGCTGAACGCCTTCCAGCGCCGAAAGACGGGGTTGCACGTTGCGCACAAGGTAGTCCGTGATTTGGTTCGCCTCGAGAATGTCGGAGGCGAAGCTCAGGTAGGCGGCGGCGAATTGCGAATCCGCCGATTCGATGTTGATGATGGGCACCTCCGCCTCGGGAGGCAGATCATTGCGCACCTGGTCCACTTTCGAGCTGATTTCCGCCAGGGCCTTGTTGGGGTCATAGTTCAGCCGCAGGCGGATATGGATGGTGGAAACCCCGAGCTTGCTCTCGGACTCGAGGTAATCAATGCCGTCGGCGGCGGCGATGGCGCGCTCCAGCGGCGTGGTGATGAAACCGCGCACCAGGTCGGCGCTGGCGCCGACGTACACGGTGGTGACGGTGACTGCCGCGTTATCGCTGCGCGGATATTGCCGCACGGTCAACGAGCGGATGGCCTGGAACCCGGCGATGAGAATCACCAGGTTGATGACCACCGCCAGCACGGGCCGGCGGATGAAAAGATCCGTAAACGACTTGTTCATGGGGCGCCTTACGCCTTAGCTGTCGGCCGGGTGCGGGGCCATCTGGCTGGGCGGCGACAGCTCGTTATTTTCGATCACGCTCGCACCGTTGCGCAGCTTAAACACCCCGGAACTCACGATTCGCTCCCCCGGCTTCAGGCCCGATTGCACGGAAAGGAAATCACCGCGCGCGGCGCCGACGCGAATGAACTGCTGGCGAACGGTTTGGCGGGTTTGGCCGGCTTTGGCGGCGGTCTCGATCACGAAGACCGAATCGCCGTAAGGCGCGCTGAGCACCGCTGTGGCCGGGATGGTGATCACCGGAGTCTCCCTGGGCAGCAGCACCTCGACGCGGGCGAACATGCCGGGGCGTAGCAACCGGCCCGGGTTGTCGAAGGTTGCTTGCAGCCCGATGCTGCGCATTGAGGCGTCCAGATCGGGATTCATCGCGGTCAGCCTGCCCGTGAAAGCCTGCCCGGGGTAGGCATCCGTCGTTACTCGCACTCGCAGGCCTTCCCGCAGCCGGGCCAATTCCTGCTGAGGCAGGGAGAAGTCCGCGTACACCGGGGTCAGCGACTGGAGTGACACGATCGCTTTGCCGGCCTCCAGGTATTGTCCCAGGTTCACCTGGCGGATGCCGAGCTGCCCGTCAAAGGGCGCGCGAATGGTCTTCTTATCAATCACCGCCTGAATGCCGTCCGCGCTGGCCTCGAGTTGTTGCGCGCCGGCCACAGCGCCGTCCAGATCCGCCTGCGAAACGGTGTTATCCTTTCGCAATTCAGTCGAGCGCCGCAGATTGATCCGCGCCAGATCAAGCTGTGCCTTGATGGCGCGCAACTGAGCTTCCTCGGTGGAAATGTCCAGGCGGAGCAGCACGTCGCCGCGCTTCACTGTCGCGCCCGACTCGAAGGCGATCTCGACAATTTTTCCCGCGATCTCGGGGACGATGGTGACGCCCTGGACCGCGGTGATCGAGCCGATGGCAGTCAGAGTCTCCTGCCATTGGTCCGCTCGCACCACCACGGAGGAGACCGTCTCGGCGGGCGCGCCCGCGGCCTTGGCGGCGGCGATCATTTTTTTGAATTGCAAGGTTTTGACGACCGCCAGGCCGCCGGTGACGATGATCACCAGAAGAATGGCCAAAAGGACTTTGGTTTTCATATTTGGAAGCTCCACTTTCCCGCGGCGCGGGATCTCCCCCGAAATAACAATGCAGCGCCGGCTTGGAAACCCGGGCCGCGCTGAAGATGTCCCGCACCGGCGTCCCCGCGCCGGGTAAAGGAGCACAGCGCGGCGCACAAAATCTGGCGCCGGGTTGCGGAATCTTTGTAGGGAATGGGCCTGGCCACGAAAAACTTACCGAACGGTAGGTGGGAGGGCGCGGCGAGTCAAACGGCAAAATCAGCGGCAAATTTCCAATTGGCCGGGCCAAGTTTGCGGGTGGGAGGGCGCCTGCCGTTCTCCGCTGGCCCCCGCCTTTTACTCAGTTCCAAAATTGCGGCTCTGGCTGTATTGTCCCCGGCGTATGGAATCGGGAATCTCCTTTTTTGCCCGGGTGGGGCTGGCGTTTAAACTGCTGTTCCAGGGCGGGTTTGCCCGCCAGACGGTCGCGGGGTTGGCGGCTTTGGAGGCGCAACGGGTCAAGCCGCCACCCGAGCGCGCTCACGCCTCCGGGTTGTTGTTGCTGGCGGCCTTGCAGCGCGAGGGCCGGTTGGTGGACTTTCTCGAGCAGGAAGTCGCGTCCTTTTCCGACGAGGAGATTGGCTCCGCCGCGCGGGTGGTGCATGCGGGTTGCCGCAAAGCTTTACGGCAATACTTTGATTTTGAACCGGCGGTGTGCGGAGCCGAAGGGGCGGACTTTCAAGTGCCCAAGGACTTTGATGCCCAGCGCATTCGCCTGACGGGCAATGTGGCAGGCCCGCCTCCGTATCGCGGCGCGCTTAAACATCATGGGTGGGTGGCCGCCGGTATCCGGATGCCCGACCTCTCCGCCGTCATCGATCCGCGGGTCATCGCGCCCGCGGAAGTGGAAATCTGATTATGGGCCCATACGCCATCGGCATCGATCTCGGCACGACGCACTGCGCGCTCTCTTGGTTTGACCTGGCGGGGGAGGGCGCCCGCGACCGGCAGGCGACGACCCTGCCGATCCCGCAACTCACCGCCCCCGGCACTTTGGACGCGCGCCCCTTGCTGCCGTCGTTCCTGTATTTACCCTTCGAGGGCGAATTTCCCGCCGGCAGCCTCGCGCTGCCCTGGAACGACCAGGACAGCCAACCGATCGGTGAGTACGCCCGCAGTCACGGGGTGAAGGTTCCAGCGCGGGTGGTCTCCTCCGCCAAAAGCTGGCTGGGTCACGCCGGGGTGGACCGCACGAGCGCGTTGCTGCCCTGGCAGGCGCCGGCCGAGGTGAAACGCATTTCGCCGGTCGAAGCCTCGACCCGCTTTCTGGATCATCTGGCCCAGGCGTGGAACCACCATCCCGGCCTGGCCCGCGACCCGGCGGGGCCGACCATCGACGAGCAGGAGGTCATTTTGACCGTTCCGGCCTCGTTCGACGCCGCCGCCCGGGAATTGACGCTCCAAGCCGCGCGGCAGGCTGGATTTAAGCGCGTCACCCTGCTCGAGGAGCCGCAAGCCGCGCTCTATGCCTGGATCGAAGCCGCCGGCGACGCCTTCCGCAAGCAGGTCAAGGCCGGTGATGTCATCCTGGTGATCGACGTGGGCGGCGGCACGACGGATCTCTCACTGATCGCCGTGAGCGAGCAGGCGGGGGACCTGCAACTCATGCGCCTGGCGGTGGGGGATCACATATTGCTGGGCGGCGATAACATGGATCTGACGCTGGCGCATCATTTGAACCAGGCGCTCGCGGCGGACGGCAAGAAGCTGGATGCCTGGCAATTCGCCTCGCTGACCCACGGTTGCCGCCAGGCCAAGGAAGCGTTGTTTAACGACCCGAAGCTCAAGCGGGCGCCCATTGCCGTGCCCAGCCGCGGCTCCGCGCTGGTTGGCGGCACCCTCAAAACCGGACTCACGCGCGAACAGCTCGAGGAGATTCTGATCGACGGTTTTCTGCCCCGCGTCGCCGTCACGGAGTCTCCTCATTCGGCGCGCCGCACCGGACTGGCCCAAATGGCTTTGCCCTACGCGCAGGATCCCGGCATTACGCGCCACCTGGCCGCCTTCCTTGCCCGTCAGGCGCGCGCCCTGGAGCTTTCCCCGGAGGCGCCGGCCGCCGCCAAAGGCGGAGGCTTTGTCCATCCCACCGCCATTCTGTTCAACGGCGGGGTGTTCAAGGCGGCCGCGCTCCAGAGCCGGATCCTCGAGGTGTTAAATAGTTGGCTCGCGGCGGATGGCGGCCAGCCGGCCCGGGAACTGGCGGGAGCCGATCTGGACCTGGCGGTGGCGCGCGGCGCGGCCTATTACGGGTGGGTGCGCCACGGCCACGGCGTGCGCATTCGCGGCGGCACCGCGCGCTCCTATTATGTCGGGGTGGAGGCGGCGATGCCGGCGGTGCCCGGCTTCGAGCCGCCCGTCCGGGCCCTGTGCGTCGCGCCGTTCGGCATGGAGGAGGGCGCGCAGGCCGATGTCCCGCCGCAGGAATTCGGCCTGGTGGTCGGGGAACCCACCCGCTTTCGTTTCTTCGCCTCCTCGGTGCGGCGCGCGGATAAAGTTGGTGATTGGCGAGAAGACGCCGCGAACGATGCGGAGCTGGAGGAATTGGCGCCTATCGAAACCACCCTCCCCGGCGGCGAGGCGGACGTCGGACGGCTGGTTCCGGTCCAGTTGCAGGCCGCGATTACCGAAGTCGGCACCCTCGAGATCCGCTGTCTCGAAAAATCCGGCGCGGGCAAATGGAAGCTGGAGCTGAACGTCCGCATGAAAGGGGAGTAGCAGAGGGCCGGGCCCACTCCCGGGCAAACTGAGAGTGCCACCGAGGCGAAAAACGAAGCCGCCCAACTCTGGAAATCCGAGGGCCATCCGAGGCGTTGGAAGGCGTTGCCAAAGCAATCAAGTCGATTGCGCGGCGGCGGCGCCGGTCGCACAATTGCAGCGCGCCGGGGGTGGTTCTCTGGCCAAAGCCGCCTCACGATAGACCGGGTGCTGGTCGCCGCCGGATCTTCACTTTACCTACCCGGTTCCTCCACGCGCTAGTCTGTTCCTTTCAACTTCAGCCGCGA
>JBDHQH010000089.1:0-14992 GCA_039806935.1 Verrucomicrobiota bacterium | reverse complement strand
CCGGAAACCGCCCTCCTCCCCCGCCAGATTTCAGGCTCGTCGGCTCATCCGAAACCGAGCACAATGCCCGGATGACGCCCAAAACGTTTCAGGCCGTATGGTGGCTCGCCGCGGCGGTGTTGCTGCCCGTGATGACGCATGCCCAGCCGCCAGCCAGCGGCGCCCAAGCCGACACCTTCGAGAAGCGGGATGGCGGAATCATCCGCGGGCCTGCAGCCTCGAAACGCATCGCCCTCTCGTTCACCGGGCACGGCTACGCCGAAGGCGGCGAGCCAATCCTCAACGAACTGCGCCGCCACCACGCGAAAGGCTCTTTCTTTTTCACGGGCGATTTCCTGGCCAACCCCGAGTTCGCGCCCCTGGTCACCCGGATCGTCAAGGACGGACACTATCTCGGCCCGCATTCCGACAAGCACCTGCTCTTTTGCGCCTGGGAGGACCGCCGGACGCTGGTCACGCGCGAGCAGTTCACCGCCGATCTCCGTGGAAACCTGGCCAAATTGAAAAAGTTCGGCCTTGATCCGGATTCGGTGCGCCTTTTTTTGCCGGCGTATGAGCACTACAACCCGGAAATTGTCCGTTGGGCCGCGGCGGAAGGGCGCGCGGTCATCAACTACACGCCGGGAACCCGGTCCAACGCCGATTACACCGGCGAAGCCGACCGAAATTTCGTTTCTTCACAAAAAATCTTCGACAGCATCCTCGCCAAAGAGGCCGCCGATCCCCATGGCTTGAACGGCTTCATTCTGCTGCTGCACATCGGCGCCGGCCCCGGACGGACGGACAAGTTTGCCGCGCGCTTCGGCGAGTTGCTGGATCGCCTGGCGGAGCGGGGGTACGAATTTGTCCGCGTGGATGACCTGCTGGCGGCCCCGGCAAAATCCCCCGCGCCGCCATAAGCTCAACGGAGTTCCGGGAAGAGCTCCCGCAATCCCTCCGCTTTATACTGGAGCAGGCGCGCCGCCAGACGGTTTCGCTCCCGCCGCGCCCGCCAGGCTTTCGGGTTCAGCGACCAGGGCCACCGGGAGCTCCGCGCCCGCTCGAGGGCTTCCTGACAATCCAATTGACCCCGCAACAACGCCAGAATTTCCAGAACTCTCAGACGAGACGCGGTCGCGCCGAATTCCGCCGAGCGCCACGAGGCCTCGGCAAAAGTTTTCTCGATACGCCCGAGCATTTTGCGGGACAACCGATCCACCGCATACTCCGAGCGGGGATAAGCTTTCGGGTGCTCCTGGAAGGTGGAGAAGACCGCGGGCGTCACGCCGATGCGGACCCCGGCGCAATGCTCCAAACACCATCCGCCGTCGCCTGCCGTGCCGTAGTCGGTCGGGAATGGCCTGGCCCGCAAAACCGCGGAACGATACAAATTGCTGGCGGATGATCCGAGGATGGCGTTGCGGTAATGCAGCAGCGTGAAAAAGAACAAAGCCGGCCCCGCCAGCGCCACCGGCGCGGCGGGCCGCAGAACCGCCAGTATATCCTCAATCGGCCAGCCCGGATCGGGAAGCGCCGTTCCCGTCTCGGAGATGAACCGCGGCTTGCTGATGACGGCGTCGCATTTGAGATTCTGCGCGGCTCCGACCAGATGTCGCAGTCCTGCGAGCGTGATCGTCTCCCCTACGGTCGAGATGTAGCCGAACTCCGCCTCGAGTTGGGTGAGGCCGAAATTCCAGGATTGGTAAAGGCCAGGGGGGTGCTGCAAGATCCGCAGCCGCGGATGTTTCAACCCACCGGCAATCAACGACAAGGTGGCGTCGCTGGACTGGCTGTCCACCACCACGATTTCACGCACCGCGGGCGCCCAGGCGCGCATCGCCTCGAGATGCGCCGGCAGCAAAGCGGCGCAATTGCGCGTCGGCACCAACACGCTGAGGGGGAGTTCCGGCGCGCTCACAACCCGCTCAACCGCTGGGTGAAGTATTCCGGCAGATTGCCGATGGCGGAAGGCTGGGCCATCATTGATCTGGCCAGCCGGCTCATCTGATGGCGCAGCCCCAAAACCCGGGCGCGTTGTTCGTTGCGCCGCCGCCGCGCCCGCCACGCCTCGGGATTCACAAACCAAGGCCACAACTCGCGGCGTGCGCTGTCATAGGCCAGTTGACTCCGTCTCAACCTGCCCATTTCCCGCTGCAAATTGCAAATCTCCGGCAGCCATTCCGCTCCGCGCGGGGGCTGCGCAGCCAGCAGGGCGACCCGTTCAGCCTCACACCCGGCCTCCACCATGCGTTCGATCAGCCCGAGAAAATACTCGTGCTTCAAGTGATGGGTCTCGTTCTCGTGCAGCACAAAGCGCGAGCAAACCGTCGGGCTGATGCCGAACGAAACTTCAAAAGCGTGGATAATCGCCCAAGCCGTGTCCCCGGCGTGGCCGTAATCGGTCGGGAACGGAAACCGCCGCAACACCTCCGTGCGGTACAAATTGCTCGCCGAGCTGCCGAGAATTCCCTGTGGCGCGTCCAACGTGGCCAGCAAATACACCTGCCATGACTCCAGCTTCTCGGGGCGCGAAAGCCGGCAGGCTTGAAGCAGTTTATGAATCGGCCAGCTCCCCTTCGACTCGCCGCCGGCTTCATTGACGACTTCGGGGGGGCTCAGCAGGACGTCGCAATCCAGTTGCCCGGCGGCCTCCAGCAGATGCCCCAACCCCGACGCCGTAATGGTGTCGCCCGCCGTCGAGATATAGGCATAGGGAGCGGTCAATTGCTGAATCCCAAAGTTCCAGGATTGGTAAAGACCGCGCGGATGCTGCAAAATCCGCAGCCGGGGATGCCGCAACTCCGCCTGCACCAATTCAAGCGTCCCATCCTCGGAAAAACTGTCCACCACCACCACCTCGTGGACCCGATCAATCCAGTCTCGCATCGAGTTCAAGTGCGCGCGGACCAACTCGCGCGCGTTCAGCACCGGCATCAGCACACCGATCGGCCATGGTTTTTCGTTCATTTTGGTCGGGGCGAACAGTAGGCGGGTTCGGAGACAAATGCAAGCGACCGAAACGGGCGGCGCGCCGGCTTCATTTCGGTTGAATGCCGCCTCCTGCCGCATTGAGAATCACCCCCGATTGGCTATCATGCGCCGCGATGAACCGGCCGTTGCCGCAATATTACTCGGAGCTCGCCCCGTTCCGATCGCTGTTTTCGCGTGGCAATCCCATCCTGACTTACCACAAAATCGGTCCGCGCCCCGCGAATGTCCGCCTCAAAGGCCTCTACGTCAGCCAGCGCCTGTTCACAACCCAACTCGGAGAGTTGCGCCGCGCGGGGTTTCAAAGCGCTCCGCTGGAGCGCCAATTAATGGCCGGGGCCAACCGCATCACCATCACCTTCGATGATGGCTACCAAAACGTGCTTCGCCACGCGGCGCCAGGCTTGGTGGAAAATGGCTTTGCCGCCACCCAGTTCCTGGTGGCGGACTTTCTCGGCAAACGCAACGAGTGGGACGTCGCCGAGGGCGAGGCGCCCGAACCGCTCATGACCAAAGCCGAGATCAGGGAGTGGCTGAGCGCTGGCCACGAAATCGGCTCGCATACCCTCTCGCATCCGCGCCTCACCCGATTGTCCTCCGCCCGTCTCCGTGAGGAAATCTTCAGCAGCCGGAGCAAACTGGAGGATCTCTTCGGCCGGCCAGTGCATCATTTTTGCTATCCATACGGAGACTGGAATCCCGCGGTGCGCGATCTGGTCGCCGAAGCTGGCTACCTGACAGCTTGCACGACCGATCCCGGCGTCAATCTTCACGGATCCACCTCCCCGTTCGAGCTCAGACGCTACACCGCCCGTTATCCGACCCGTAATTTAAAACGGTTATGGCGTCACTGGATCACGCGCCTGGGTCGCGGCTATCCTGCTCACGATGACAGCCGGCCGTCCCCCTAATTTGACGCCGGCCAGTTTCAGGGACAAACTGCCCCGGAATGGCAGGCAATTTCTGGCATTGGCTGAAGTCGTTCGCGATCGAGATTGTGGTGTACGCGCTCCTGGTCACTGCCTATTTCTTTTTAGTGCTGCATTTGCTCGGCGGCTGGCTCGAGGAGTTGTTCCTCGGCCAGCGGCATCTCTACGCCTGGGTGGCTTTGTTGCTGATTGCCGGGCAGGGCGTTCTGCTGGAAGAGATCACCCGTTGGTTGCTGGGCTGGATCACGCGCGGAAAGGACTGAATGTTTTTCCCCATCTCGGGCGTTCATGTCGATCCGATTTACCTGATGGGGGTGGGTTTCATCGTCGGCGTATTGGGCGGTTTTTTCGGTGTCGGCGGCAGTTTCCTCGCCGGGCCGGCATTGTTCCTGGTCGGGGTGCCGATGAACTTTGTCATTGGCACGGATCTGGCCCACATCGTCGGCAAGAGCATCGTGGCCGCGCGCAAACACCGCGTCCTTGGCAATATCGATCTGAAGCTGGGATTGCTCATGGTAGTCGGCACTGTCGGCGGGGTCGAGGCCGGGGCGCAACTGATCCAAAAATTGAAGCAAACGTCCCACCTTGATTGGGTGGTCGGCCCCGCCTTCGTGGTCATTCTGATCGCGATCTCCCTCTTCATGACTTGGGAGAGCGTCAAAACGCTCCTGCTTCAGCGGCGCGCCCGCGGCGCGGGCCAGCGGCCCCCCGGCCAACATCCCGGGGGCCGCGACCACTCCGCTGTTGCGTTCATCGCCGAGGCCGTCCACCGCATCAGCCTGCCCCCCTACATCAGCCTCCCCATCTCCGGCATTCCCAAAATTTCGGTGTGGGCCATACTGGCGGTCTCCTTCATTGGGGGCGTCTTCAGCGGCTTTCTCGGGGGCGGCGCCGGCTACATCCGCATGCCCTGCCTCATCTACCTGCTGGGCATCCCGACCCATATCGCAGTCGGCACCGATTTGTTCGAAATCATCATCTCGGCCGGGTACGGCACGGTCACCCACGCCCTCAAGGGCAATGTCGATATCCTGATCGCCCTGGTGATGCACACCGGCGCGGCCATCGGCGCCCAGATCGGCGCCACCCTCACGCAGTTCTTCGCCGGCCCGCGAATCCGGATGGCGTTCATTCCGCTGCCGCTCATCGGCGCCGCGATTATGCTTTACAAATTATTCTCCGGCCCGGGCCCGTAGCCTCGAAATTTCCATGAAAATCCTCATTTGCAGCGATGGTTCCGAGCAGGCTGAAAAAGTCGTGCGCCTGGGCGCCGCTCTCTCCGCCAACTGCCAGGCCGAGGTCGCCTTGCTGGGCATCCTCGAACAACCCGGCGAGACCGCCCCGCTCATGCAATCGCTCCAGCGCGGCCAGGCATTGTTGGAGCAAAAAAATATCCGCGCCGAGCTCACCACCAAATCCGGCAACCCCATCGAGGAAATCGTCAAGCGCACCGAGGAGCAGAAATACGACCTGGTCCTCATTGGCGCTGTCCTCAAGGAACCGCGCGGCCGGTTCTGGATGTCGTCCAAGGCCTACACCTTGATCAAAAAGCTGAAGCCGCCAGTCATGGTCGTTTCCGGCAAGACCCAGGACATCAAGCGCATCCTCGTGTGCAGCGGCGGCAAACATTATATCGACACTGCCGTGCGGTTGACTGGCGAGATCGCCCGATGCATGGCCGCCCGGGTGACCATTCTCCATGTCTCCGCCGAGCCGCCGCCGATTTTCGCCCTCTGGCGGCGCATGGAGGAGACGGTGGAGGAGATCTTAAACTCCAACACCGAGCTGGGCATCAATTTGCGGTGCGAGCGCGAGACTTTAATGAATCTGAGCATCCCCACCGAGGTCAAACTGCGCCATGGGCCCGTGCTCCAGGAAATTCTCGCGGAAATCCGCTCCGCACCCTACGACCTGGTGGTCACCGGTTCCACGCCCAGCCGTCATTTTCGAACCTATATTCTGGGAGATATCAGCCGCGAAATCGTCAACCGGTCCGATCGCGCCGTCCTGGTCGTCCGCAGCGCCATCCCGCCAGCCACGTTGCCCTTCAGTTTTTGGCGGGCCGGACGCCCCGCCCCAGCGCCGCGCTGACGACTATGGCGCTGGCGCCGACAACGCCTTCACGCTTTCCGCGATGGCGGACGCCTCCGTCCGGCTCAGGCCGTTGGCTTGAAACATGGCCTGAATGTCCGCAAAAATCGCCGGCAGTTTCGCCTGGGGGTATTTGCCCGGATTTAACACCGCGTCCAACTCCTGCGCCAGGCGCGCCCGGCTGGCCGCCGGCAACGGCTTTTTCTCCAGCGCGGCGGTGAGGCCATCGACCACCTTGTCCACCGCCGCGGCCGAGGGGCGGGTGCCTTGCGCCGCCCCCAAAAGATCGCCCGCTAGTTGCCGTTTTTGCGCGGCGGTGACCGGCTCCTTGATCCCCGCCAGCGCCGTTTGGAACCGATTCAGACTCAACTGTTGCGCGGTCGGCGGTGGCGGAGCCGTCATTGCGGGCGTCGGAGCCACCGGTTGAACCGAGGGAGCAACGCCCTGCCGGGAATTGCTCTGGTCCCGCAGATCCTTGGCTTTTTGCTTGATTATGACCTCGGGCCCGGCGTAGGCAGCCGCTCCCAAAAGCAGCGCGCATCCGCCGGCGAAAATCAGGGTTCTCATAGTCTGCCGCAAGACTGCCCCGCCGCGCCTGGAAAGTCAAATGGCGCCGGCAACTCCGGCCACTCTCAGGTTGCTCGGACGACCTCGCCCCCGCCCGGGCGACGGTTGACATTGCCGCGCGTCCGGGGAACGGTGCGGCGTGAAAATGCTCATCGCATCCGGGTTGATGCTGGCTCTCGGAGCCACGACTGCCCTGCCCCAGGCGATCTACCATCTCAAAATGAACGACATCAACGGCCAGTACGTAAGCCTCGAAGCCTATCGCGGCAAGGTGCTGCTGGTGGTGAACGTGGCCTCTCAGTGCGGCTACACGAAACAATACGCCGGACTGGAGGCTCTTTATCGGCGGCACCGGGAACAGGGTTTGGTGGTTTTGGGTTTCCCCTGCAACCAGTTTGGCGGGCAAGAACCGGGCAGCAGCGAAGAAATCAAACAGTTTTGCTCCAGCCGGTTTGGAGTTACTTTTCCGCTCTTTGAGAAGATCGAGGTGAACGGGGCCAACCGCACCGCGCTTTACCAAACCCTGGCCGGCAAGGATTCTTCTTTCCCGGGAAACATCAAATGGAACTTCACCAAGTTTTTGGTTGGCCGGAATGGCGCTCTCTTGCGGCGCTTCGAGCCGCAGACCGCGCCAGACTCAGCGGATTTGATCCAGGCTGTGGAGGCCGCGTTGGCGGCCAAACCTTGAACCGACCGGGGCGCCGCCATCAAGCGGCAGGAAGCTCCCGTTTTCCGGGCGCCTAGGGGATTCGTTTCGCGCGATAGCCGCGAGAGATAAGATTGGTCTCAGGGTCCACGTACTCGAAAACCTCGTTCGTGATCGCGAAGCGGGTCGATTCCTGCCAGGTTTGGAGATTCGTGGTGGTCTCAATCACGTAATTGCCGGGCGCCCCGCGAATCTGAAACTGGAACTGGCCATCAGGCAGCATCGCCATGGATTCAATGCGAATCGACGTTTCGACCACCGTCAGGGTGGCGTTAGTCACGGAATCGCCGCCGGAATTGGAAACGACCACGCTGTAGTCGCCTTCATGCGCTTTTTGGGCTGAGGAACGGGTGTAGGCGCTGGAGGAGGCGGCGGCAATATTCGTGCCGTTGAACCGCCACTGATAGGTAACCGGCGCCGGGCTGCTCGCCATCACGCTGAAAGTGGCGTCCTCGCCCGCCATCACCGTGAGATCCCGAGGCCCAGCGACAATCAACGGCGGAGGAATGACGCCCGGAACGATTTTAACCTGGGCGGTGGACAGGCCGCCCCGGCCATCCGTGACGGTGAACTGGAACTGGTCGGGAACGTTGGCCGGATTCTCGCACAAAATGTGCGTCGCGGTCGAGGAAAGCGAAACGCCGTTGGTCGTGGCCGAAGCGAAGCTGGCGAGCGTGAGCGGGTTCCCATCCGGGTCGGTGGCCGCGCCCGTGAGACCGGCGATCGGAATTTGCAGCGTTTGCCCGGGAGTGTTTGTCACCGTCACGTCCCCGGCGAGCGGCGGCCGGTTCACAATAATCGCTCCGTTCACCGTCAGCTCCCCCAAATACCAATTCAGCCCGGCGATCAGCGGCGGCAGGTTGCTCGAGGCAAACGCTCCGGCGTACGCGGGCGCGCTGAAGATAACAAAACTTTCCCCGCCGGTCAGCGCGGCGCCGGTGTTCGCGACGGCCAGAGTCCCGCCGTAGTTCAAGGTTCCGCTGGTAAGAGTCACTTTGTCGCTCAACGGAGCGCCATTGTTACGATTGATTCGGATCGAGGTAAGTCCATTCAGCGCCGGCGGCGTATGGAGCGTCAGGGTGCCGAGATCGGCAGTCATTCCCGGC
The DNA here is from genome assembly GCA_039806935.1 of Verrucomicrobiota bacterium. Taxonomy (GTDB): domain Bacteria; phylum Verrucomicrobiota; class Verrucomicrobiia; order Limisphaerales; family UBA8199; genus JBDHQH01. The sequence goes on along the minus strand of JBDHQH010000089.1, from coordinate 6,626 downwards.
GCGAGGGTGCCGGCGGGATTGAGAGTGACCAGGCCGGCGACGCGGCCATTGCCGGCCAGAATGCCGCCGTTGACGGTCACAGGGCCCAAGCCGGCGCCCAGAGTCGCCGGGTTGGTCACCAGCAACCGGCCGGCGTCGATGGTCGTTCCCCCGCTATAGGTATTCGCGCCGCCGAACAGCAACGTGCCCGCGCCGGCCTTGGTGAAGCCGCCGTTGACCACCGGCGCCGTGACGGCCAGATCCACATCCGCCGCGCCGTTCCCAATCGTCAGCGTGGGATTGCCCGGCCCCAGCTCCAGACTGCCCGCCAGGCCCGCCCCGGCCTTCGGGGCAATCAGCGCGGCAGCGTTGGCGAGCGGATTGATGGTGGCATTTCCGCTGAGGACGAGCTTGCCCGGCGCGCTGCTGTGCGGCGTCAGTTGGATGGTGTTGATCGTTAATACCCCGCCGGAAATGGTGAAGGGGCGATCCACCTGCAAGGTATGCGCGGAAAGGCTTCCCGCCCCGCTCAAACTGACCGGGCCGGAGAACTGGGCGGAGATCGGACCGGCATGCCGGACGTAGGCCGAGTCGTCCGCCCGGTAGGCGGGGTTGTAATTGATCGTGAGCGATCCGCCCGTGATATTCAGCGTTTCGCGCATGTAAAGCTTGCGAATGTTGTGCGCGCCGGTCGAGAGCGTGACCGTGATGTCCGCGTCCGGCCGCTCGAGAATCACCGTGTCATACTGGCCGGAGGTCGGGCCGGAACCGGCGGCGCCGGGCAGGCGCGGAACCGGCAGGCCGCCGGTGGCATAGGGCTTCGGTTGATCCGCGGGAGTGACCGGCGCCACGGCCGCCTGGCCGCTGTTCCAATTGGCCAGCACGCTCCAATCGCCGCTGCTGTCCGTCCACCACACGGCGGGAATCAGAAAATTACGGACGTACTCGAGGTCGCCGTGTGAGACGTCCGCGTCGCAAGTGGTGTCCGGAAAACCAGGGATGGCCACGGTGCTGGAATATTGCCAGAAAGCCCAAGGCTCCGCGTCGCCGTAATCATCCCACGGGCCATAATAGGCGCTGACCGTCGAGTAGGTGTTCTTCGGATTGCCGGTCTGAATCGGGATCGCTCCGGGGTTGTCGTTGTCAGGATAGCGGGCGTTCCAGAGCATCGGAAAAGCCGGGCTGATCACGCTGGGGGTAAGCGCCGGCGGCTTGGCCAGAGCATCCCGCCGCGCTTGGGTCGCCCCAGCCAAAATTCCCGAATAATTGCCATTGATGTACACGCAGGGGCGAATTTTCATGGTCGCATACACGCGGCTGGAAAAATCGATGGCGAACTGGGCCAGGGCGTCCCCGCCGCTTCCCGCCTCGAGGTCGTACATCGGCATCAAATAGCCCGGACGCAGCCACGCCCGGGTCATCTCGAGGAAATGATTGGCGTCGTCAGTTCCCGTGTTTCCCACAACATCCGGGCGGGCAAAGTGGTAAGCCCCGGCATGAACGCCGGCGGCGGTGGCGCGGATCAGATTCTGGACAAAGGTTGGGTCATCGTATCGCTCCGCAAGGGTTGCCGGGGCCGAAGTGCCGCCGCTCGGCGAGGTCCCGGTAGTCCCTCCACGGGTGGCGCGCAGTTGCGCAAACCTCAGCCCCCCGCTGCTGTAGGCGGTGTTCCAGGCCGTTTGCGAGATCCCGTTGGCCCCCTGTGAACCGATGTTCCAATAAGACACATCCGTTCCGACCACCCGTTGCGCTTGCGCCTGAGCGTACGTCTGCGTCAGGACCAAAAGAGCGCCGGAAATACCGCCGAGCACGATGGCTTTGAGAATCTGGCGGTGGCCGGCCGCCTGGCAGGCGCGGGGGAAGGAAGAGACATCGCGGTTACCCATATTACCAGAGGAACTTACACGAACGAGAAGTCCCATGTCAGGCAAAAAGTGATCACGCGAGAGAATCGTCTGCGGATCCCGCTGCCTCCGCTTTTTCGAGGGATCCTTACACTTGGTCCGAAGATAGGAACTTGACGTAGCGCCTGGTTCCACCGGAAATATCAGCAGCGTTGTCCATGAACTTCAACTCAGCGAATCGAAAATCCTTATGAGACTTGAACACGTTTTCCGGATCACGAGCCCGATACCCCTTCTGGTTGTCTTCCTGGTCATCCACGGCAGTCCCCCAAACGCGCTCGGCGCCCCCTCGGCCTGGAAGACGGATGAAGACGGCTGGGTCTTGCGGAAGGCGCCCGGAGCCGGAAATTTTGAGCGATTCTTTGCGATCGGGCTTTGGAATGTGCCAGGTTACACCTTCACCCGGACGGAAGAACCCGATTCAGAAAAGAGCAACGCAGAACTCTTTTGGAAGCGAACTGAAGGCTATAACATGACCTTCGTCCAGGCGGGCTACGAAAAAGAATACATGAAGCGGATCATCCATTTCATCGGTTCCGCGGATTTCCCGCATGCTTTGAACAAATATTTGGACAGCATCCCCGCGATCAATGGCGACCCCACGAACAGCCCTTATCTCCGGGCGCAGTATCTCCGAAAAAACCTCCACAGCTCGGCGTTGCGCGAAGCGTTGGATGCGACCATCACCCGGCTGAAACGCTTGAATGCCACCACCGATTGCGCCTGGGCGCCGATTGATGAAATTGTGGGCGGCGGCGCGGGCGACTGGAATTGGCCGGAGGGCGCGGGCGACCTGATCTATGAGCGCATCCGGCATCACGAGGAATCACCGCTGGTTTTCACCGACCTCGTGGGGGTGGGCCGGGGAAATTCCTACTTGTTTGAACTGCGCTATCTGCAAACCCACAAGGAACTGCCGCCCACGCCGCCGTTTGACGAAATCAGCAGTGAAGCGCGCCAGTGCGTCAAAAAGCCGCTGCTGGGTTTTCGGCAGGCCTACAACGGCCTGCCGGTGTACGAGTTCCCTCATGGCGAATACCGCTATAAGCCATACCCATTTGAAACCCTTCGGGAGATCTGGTTTGAAAACCTCCGGTTGTGCGCGGCGGGATTCCAGCACAGCGGCAATGTTTTCGGCATCAACGCCTTCATGGATTTTTACGCCCACCCGGTGTTATCCGGCCTCACCGTGGATGCCCTCAAAGCCGGCGCCGGCCCGCGGACACCCATCTGGCTCTATTTCGACGGCAACGGGTACGCCAAGCCCGCGCAGATCAGCGCGGCGGCCTATGTGGCCAATGTGAAATGCCAAATCTACACCTCATTGATCCATGGCGCCACGGGCGTGCTGTTTTGGAATGACCGCTCCAAACCAACGGAGGTGTTTGACACGCTGGCGCCGGTGATTCGGGAATTGAACGGCCAGGCCGCGATCTTTCGCTCCAAAACCATCGCGCAAACCGCCCAGGGCGATCTTCACTATCAGCTCAAAGCGATGGCCGGGGGCAGGCGGTATCTCCTCGCTTCCAACACCAGCACCCGCGAGGCCGGCTCTCTCGACGTGCCCGGAGCGGGGAAGGTGGAACTGAAGCCGCTCGAGGTAATCGTCAAACCCCTGTGAAAGAGGCGCTGGTGGCGGGGGGGAACCAATCAAAGAATTGATCGCGAGAGAATCGAGGCTCGCCACCGGGTGGCTCGCTGGCCGGCCAGATCGTTGAGGCGCCAACCCTTCCGCCCGGAACCGCCGGCGCGAGCTCAAAAGGGCGCGCCGTCCAACCGATACAATTCAACGTCATCAAACCAGCAGACATCCGCCGCGGTGCTCTGGCCGCGGATGTCCAGGAGCAGGACCAGCCGGCCGACGCCGGGCGGGACGGTCACCACACCCGACGCGTGGCTCCAGTCGCCCTCGCCGGGCACAAACGGGAAACGCCGGTCGTCCGCTTCCCGCGTCCACTGGCGATCGCCCGATTGCCAGCGAATGGCAAGACCAGGGAGGGCGGCGCCTTGCGCGCGGCAAGTCGCCCGAACCACAAACACCTGGCCAGACGCCGCCTCGAGACCCTGGAGAAAGCAGCCCCAGGCCATTTTCACCGCCCGCGCGGCCCCCTGCCCCGTTGATTCATCCCAATCGAGCCTCCCCGCCGGCTCTTTTTCGTTCTGCCAGGCGGACCACCCCTGCGGAAGTACGGCCCCGGGGGATGGCGGCTCCCGAAAATCCCCGTTCACCAAAAGATTCGTCGCCGCATGGCGGCGCATCAGTTCGGCCAGTTCCGCCTGGGCCGCCGCGTCCGGATCGCGAGCCCATTGAATGATCCGGGTAATGCCGGGCATCGCCTCCTCCCAGGCGCGACCTTGGCCGACAGTGTTCTTCAACTGCCCGGCGCGCCACGGTTGGTCCTTCGCCAGCGCGCTCCACCAGCGGCATTGCTCGCCGTAAACCCACACATACTCGTCCGCCGCGTCGCGCGCCGCGCGCAAATTACGCGACAATCGATGCAGGCGCGAACCTTCGAGCGGCGGCCGATAATACCGGTGCCCGGGCTCATTGAGAAACATGTCGAGGTAGAACCCGAAGCCGGCCTGGACTTGTTGCCGGTACTTGGCGCGGTTTTCCGGGGCGACCAGCGTGATCGCCGGGCCATGCCACGCGCGCATGTCCAGCGCGGCCCGTTGGTACGCCTCGACGCTATCCATGTAGTAGCCGCTTTCGCAGCCATCCACAATCACCACGCCGGCTGGAGCCGCATCCAGGATGCCGTTAAAAAAGGCCGGCAGCAGGCCGTAGGACTCGCGGGCGAGTTGGGCTTCCGGGCGATCCATCCGGCCCGCGGATAACACGACGCTGTTGAGGAACAAGGCGAGAATGGTGGACTGCGGCGCTTCCTCCATGAATCCCCGGAAGCTTTCCGCTCCGCGCCGACGCGCCAAAGCCGAGGTTTCGGCAAAGGTGCGGCCCTGGGCCGGATCGTATTTCCATTGGTTCTCCCCGTAAGGCTCGAAGTCGGGAGCGAGGCCTTTCACGCCTCCCTCGCGCGCCAGCCAGCCGCAAAGCCGCAGTTTCGCCGCCAGCGAACTCCAGCCCTCGTCATCCTCCCACGCCAGACGCTTCGGCGTGGCGTTAAACCGAATGAAATTGTGCTGGTACCGGCTGAACTCGCAGGCTTTGAGATCGGCCAGCGCGGGCTCAAACCATTCCCGCCTCCAGGGCCGGCGATCCCAACCCGACTCCGTGCTCACCCGCCCGCCCCCCTCCGCGGCGGCCTCGACCCGGAAAATCACGCCGTCAAACGGACCCTCCCGCTCCATTTCGCGCGCATGCGCCCGCAGAAACGCCGTGTCCGGGATGTCCCAGCCAAGCTCGATGAATTTTTTGTCGGCGGCCCCGACGGCCAGGGTGACGAAACCGGCGAGCAGGGCAAGGCCCTTGCCCAGGCTGATTCCCCCGCTGCCCGCCGCGCCTTTTGAAATCACCCTTGCGCCTGGCTGATTCATGATCTTCTTGTCGCAGACGGAGCGACTCGTGTCCAGTCTTGCCGGAGAGTATCTCGGCGGAGATTTCCGCGGAGCGAAGCATCGCCTGACGGCGCGCGCTGCGCTATAATGGAGGGCATGCCGAGGGTGAGAGCAGGCCGCGGGTGGTGGGCAGTCGTGCTGGGACTGCTCTTGTTTTTGGCCTTGGTCTGGCTCGGCGCGCCGGTGTGGTTTCCATGGTTGCTCAAACCTTTGGCGCGCCGCGCCGGGCTGGCCTATGCCAGCTACGAACGGGCGGGTTACTCTCATTTCACGCTCGGCCAGGCCGTGTACACCAACCAGACCACCCGGGTTTCGGCGGCTGAAGTCGAGCTGCCGTTGCCAACCACCTGGGCCTGGCGGCGATGGTCGGGGAATGCGAATCAAAATCAGATCGCGGTCCGGCATTGGCGGCTCGAACCGCTCGCCAGCCCCGCCAGCTCGAACGTGACGCCACCCTCCGCCGCCGTTAATCCAACACCCGCGGATTCGACCGCCGGATTGGTGTCTGAGGCACTTGCCCAACTGCTGAAGATCACAGATTGGTTTCCCTCCGGCACGCTCGCGGAAGGGGAGACGCAAGTCGCCGGAATCACCCTCGAAGCGACGCAACTTCTGTGGCGGGACAGAGATCTCCGCGGCCTGATCGCGATTCCCGCCCAAAACCAAACCGCCACCATCACCGGCCAGTTGCGGAGCGCCGGGGCCGATTTGCGCCTGACCTCGAAGACCGCGCGCCTCGATGCGGAATTCCGCATCTCCACGAACCGCGCGGGACTCTCGCTCTCCAGCCTCAGCCAGATCTGGGGCAACCCCGTGGAAATCGCGGCTCGATTCGGCCCGCACGACGTCTGGCCCGAGACGGCCACCCTCAAAGCCGATCGTTTTCGGCTGCCCGCAACGGCGCTCGGGTGGCCCGGTTACGCCGACCTCGCGGGCTCGGTGATGGCGCGCTGGACCAACGGGGAATTGGCGGTGAGCGTGGATGCCACGGCGGCCCCCCTGCCCGGGCGCGAGCCGCTCCCGGAACTGGCCTTTCGGCTGCAGGCGCGCGGAGACACCAACGAGGTGTTCATTCCCTCCGCAAAACTTTCCGCGCCGGGGTTTTCCTTCGAGCTTTCCCGTGATGTGGAACTGCACCTGCGCGCGCCCTGGCTGCGCGAGCCGGCGCGCCTGGTGGTGACCGCGGATTTGGCTGCGCAACCCTGGCTGCCGCTGACCGGCCACGTG
>JBDHQH010000088.1:0-15124 GCA_039806935.1 Verrucomicrobiota bacterium | reverse complement strand
GCAGGATGTGTTGTCAATCGCACGCCCGGAGCGGAATCAAAAAATTGCCTGCTAAACGAACCGGCTGAGGGCACACGGTCGCGCTAGCTCCTTGCCCCAGAGCAAGCAGCGGAGTAAAGCATTCCCGCCCCCACTAACACGCATAATCGACAGGTTGAGCTCGCCAGCCATCGCCCAACACCAAAATCTGCCGAAACATTTTTCTGGAAACCGCCCAGCCAAGGAAATGGTGGTTGCAAACTCAATCGCTGTCCGGCCGAACGGCACGCTCCCTCAATTGCCGCTCAAACTGCTCCCTCCATTATCGTGCGCACGCTCACACCGGAAAAGGCCAGATAGAGAAACGCAAAGACATTGGTGATGGGCAGCATCAGCCCGATGGCCACAAGTATATTTTTCCCTCTGGCCTCGGTGATTTTGACGCACCAAACGATCTGCGCGATGACGTTGACCAAGGGAACGATACACGCCAGAAACCACCAACTGGACATCCGGGCCGCCTTGAGCAGCGGAAAAATCTGGAGCACCGGCAACCAAACCAGGATGCTCGCCTCGCTCCCGCACTTCCGGCAAATTAAAAAAGAACAATAAGAGAAGAAAAGGTGCAAAACTACCATGATCCCGGCGATAGCCCATAAAATGGCCGGGCCAAGCCTCGCGGCAAGAAAACTGAGGTTCATCGCGGCTGGTGTTTCGGGCCCAAAAGCTGAGCGGATCTGGCGCTCCAATTCGCGCACCTGGGGCGTCTCGATCTTCTGCAGGGTCTCTTTCGCGAGCGTCTTTGCTTTTTCGGCAGCGGCGTTGGGTTTAGGCTCGACGGCCACGGCGTATCCGAGGGTTGCCTTTAGCTCCGGAGAAAGCTCGCTAACTTTCACATTCGCCATTCCACCCGCGTGCAGCAAAAAGATGTAATCGCGAGCCTTGGTGGTTACGGTTGCATTCGTGAACGAGACTGTCCCGATTTGAAGCACTTCAAAGAAGTCCTCACGAGTTTCCGCCACGCAGGGCTTCGAGGAAAACCAGAAAATTACACTGAGCGCCAGCCAGGCAGCCACCCGTCGCCAAAAAAGCCGAAATATCATCCGGTGGTGCAATGGCATAACCCATGCCAGCCAGCGAAGTCGACGCGATTTTTATCTGTGAGCGGAGGACTGACAATGACATAAAATCTTGCCAATTAACACATTGTGTCTAAAGTTGAGGTATGGAGCATAAATTGGCAGGCAGTGAAATTCTGGCAGGAGAGGGTATGGCCTTGCAAGAAGCGCGGAGCGCTTTCGTGTGAACGAAGGGAAAAACGAGATTTCGATGCTTGACTCTTGTGCCGACCGGGTTTATAAACGCAGAAAGCTGTCAACACAATTTAATCCACTACCTATGACTTTGACGAAACGGGATTTGGTGGTTCGCATCAGTGAGGAGACCGGAATGATCCAGCAACAGGTGATGACGGTCGTTCAGAAGACGTTGGACTACATCGCCGAAGCGCTGGCGCGCGGCGAGAAAGTCGAGTTGCGTAATTTCGGGGTGTTCGAGGTCAAGGTGCGCAAAGCTAGAGTGGGTAGAAATCCGAATTCCCCGGCGAGGGATGTGCCGATCCCCGAGCGGTCGGTGGTTAAGTTTAAAGCCGGCAAGGAGATGCGAGTGGAGGTGTTGAAAATCGCGCCAACGCCAGCGCGCTCCGCCGGGATCCCGGGGCCTTCCCCCGCCGCCTCAAATTAGCGGCGGGCTTTTTTCTTTTGCGAGCGCGTGGATCGCCTTACCTTTCCGGCGGTTATGGAAAGATTGCCGGGCTTTCGTGATTTCTACCCCGAACCGCTGCCGCAGCCAGACCTGTGGAGCGCTGACGCGCGCCAACACATTTTTGATGTCTGGCGGAAAGTGGCGGAGCGTTACGGTTTTCGGCGTTATGACGGGCCGCCACTGGAAACCCTTTCCCTGTTCACAGCCAAGAGCGGGGACGAAATTGTGGGGCAACTCTATAATTTCACCGACAAAGGCGGACGGGAAGTGGCGTTGCGTCCGGAGATGACGCCGACCCTGGCGCGAATGGCGGGGGCTTACGAACGCAATTACAAGAAGCCGATCAAGTGGTACGCCATCCCGCAGTTGTTTCGCTACGAACGTCATCAGAAAGGCCGGTTGCGGGAGCACTTTCAGTTCAATGCGGATATTCTCGGTGAATCGGATCCCAGTGCCGAGGCCGAACTCATCGCGTTGCTGATCGATTCCCTGCGGGCCTTCGGGTTGACTGAGCGGGATTTTGTTATCCGGCTCAGCAGCCGCAACGCCTGGCACGATTTCTTCCACGCCGGCCACGGAGAACCGGAGCGTGAAACCGAATTTTATCAAGTGGTGGACAAGCTTGAACGAGAGGCGCCGGAGGTGAGCGAGGCAAAACTGCTTTCACTGGGCTTTTCGCTGGGAGCAGTGCGGGAGTTCATCGCGCAAGGCAAGCCGACCGCGGAATTACAGACGATTTTGGAAAATGCAGCCGCGCGAGGACTGGACGGGTTTATCAAAATTGATTATGGGGTGATCCGCGGACTGGCTTACTACACAGGCCCTGTGTTCGAGGCTTTCGCGAAAAACAGCGATTTGCGCGCGATCGCGGGAGGCGGGCGTTACGACAGTTTGATCAAGCTCATCCACGGAAAAGTGGACTTGCCTGCGCTCGGTTTCGGCATGGGCGATGTAGTCCTGCTGGAACTTTTGAAGGAGAAACAACTGCTTCCGCCAGCGACGCATGGGATCGGAGTTTATTGCGTAATCGCGGACGAGAGTCTGCGGCGCGATTCGCTCGCGTTCATCCAGCAGCTTCGAAATGCCGGAGTGGCCGTGGAGTACCCGCTAACGCCAGCCAAACCCGACAAGCAGACCAAGCGGGCGCGCGAGATGAACGCCAAGTTTAGCGTCCGCCTCGAGCGCGACGCGTCTGGCGTGTTGGAAATCCGAGCGCTGGAGCTTCGCAGCCGTGAGGAGCGCGTGTGGGGCCGCGAGGCGGCGCTCGTGGCGCTCAACGCCTAACATTCACCCCCGGTCGTCACCGCAGCGCAGGGGACCGAGAGAGATCGGGGGCCTCTCCGGCCTAATACTCGGGTTTAATGGCCGCCGCAACCGCAGCCGCCATGCCCCCCGCAACAGCCGCTCGACAGGTCTTCTTCGGTAGGCAGACGGCCCAGTTCGAGAGTTTTGTTCACGTAACGGTTGATGGAGTGCTTGAACTCGTGGAGTTCCTCCTGGGCATCGACGTAATTGCGGGCCACCGGGTTGGCCAGCAGGGCAGTGCGGCTTTGCTCGAAGTCCTCGACCTCCTCGTCGGAAAGTGCGATTGCATTCTGCTGCTTTTCCTGAAGAGATTGTCCCTTCGAAACCAGCGCGTCATATTGGGCCCGCGCCTGGTCGTCGCTCATGAACGTGTCTATGCGCTGACGAATGGATTGGACCGCGGGACGCTCCAGAATCGCCTGGCAAAGCTCTTTAGTTTTCAGGAGGACAGAATCTTCCGCAACGATGCTCGACATAATGATTTTCTCGATTTCACGCGGAGACTGCTCCGCACATTGGAGACCAATACAACATAACGCGGAGGAAAAAGCAAATTTTGCTCTTCGCGAAGCAATTTCATCGCGCGGGCTTCCTGGCCTCGAACTCCATTCGCGAGGGCAAAAGACCAGTCTGATCAGTTACCCCCTCGTGCAGGCGTTGGCCGCCGGGCGGAGGACAGTTTGGCTGCCAGCAGCAGGCCACCGATACCCAGGCAAGTCCACCCGAAAACATCGCCGTGCTGATTGTAGAAGGTGGCCCCTTCGTGATGGGCCGCACGCCGGACCGGGATTTCCACGCGCAGAAACCCCGGCCCGTAAATCGTGCCGCGCGAGTCGAGGAAAACCTCGCGGATTCGACCTCGAGGATCGATCCAGCAGGTCAGCCCGTTGTTGCAGCAGCGCGCCAGCGGGACGCCATTCTCGACTGCGCGAAAAACCGCGCTGGCGGCCTGCTGCCATTGAGCGGCGCTCTGGCCAAACCAGCCGTCGTTGGTCAAATTCACCATTAAACCGGTGCGCGGTCCGACGCTGGTCCGGGCCAGATGCGGAAACATATCCTCAAAACAGATCAACACCGAAGCTTCCACTCCGAGTGTTGACAAATCATAAAATATCGGCTCGCCCCCCGGAGTGAATCCTCCTTGGATCGGGGTAAACAATTTGAAAAACGGCATCCAACGGGCCAAGGGAATGTACTCCCCAAAGATAACCAGATGGCGCTTGTTATAGCGGCTCTCCAATGCCCCTTGGGGACTGATCAGAAAGCTGCTGTTAAAGTACTCCACCTCATCCGGGTTCTCGGGCGTCGGACGGGGCTCGACGTCATCCGAGCCAAGAATGAACCACGCTTGATGCTCGCGGGCAAGGCTGGTCACCGCTTCAAAGGTGGGTTCATCGTAGCGAATGGGCCTCGGGATGGCAGATTCTGGCCAGATGACCAGGTCGGCGGAGTTCGTCAGGCCCACCCGCGTCAACCGCAGCACTTCCGCCAGGCGTTCAGCATCGCCGCTGGGATCCCAGATGACGGTTTGCGGTATGCTGGGCTGGATCAGGAGCACTTTGATTTTATCGGACGATTCGAGTGTCGCCCGCACTCGGCGCGCGCCCGCGTTGAAGACAACCGCTGTCACCAGTAACGGCAGGAAAATTTCTCCCAGCCAGGCGGAGCGGGTCTGTGGATGCCGGAGCAGATTGAGCGTGGCTGAAGCCAGGCTCAGCGAAACCCAGACTACCAGAAAAGAGACCCCGTAGATGCCGGTGACCGAGGCGATCTGAATCAGCGGGACCAGTTGATATTGAGAAGCGCCCAGGAGATTCCACGGGAATCCGCCGAAGATGCGGGCTATGCCCATCTCCAGGGCTACCCATGCCGTGGCGCCCAGCAAGGCCCAAACGGATCGAGCAGCCCATGAGCCTGCGAGCCAGCCGCGCAGGCGTGGCGAAGAGCCGGGAACCAGTTCGGGCGAGTCCGGCCGGGGTGTGCGGGACAACAACCATACCCAGAGCCCCGGGAAAAGGGCCATAAACGCACTCAACGTCAGCCATCCTGCGGCCGGCCCCAGCGGGATGCCCAACCAACGATACGGAATGCGCAGAAGCCAATAAAGAGTCACGAGATAAAAAACGAGCGCCCCGACGTACCCGATGCGGAAGGCTTCCCACCCGTCCTTGCCCAAAGCCGCGGCTAGCAGCAGGCCGGGTGCGATCCAGGCGAAGCCCGCCATCCCTATTTTGGGGAAGGCCGCAGCCCAGAGCAGTCCGGCCGCGATCGCCCAGATATAACGCGCGCGGAGGGCTGTTTGAATTCCACTACAGGTCACCGGCAGCAAGGTGCCGTAAAATCATCGGGGGAAAAGCAGATTTCACTGAACGGCGGGATTCAGTTTCGCCAGCGAAGGAGGAGATCCCCGACGTTGTGCGTCAACACGACTCCAGGCCCAGGGGACGAATAATCAGCACCGGGCAAGGAGCGGTGCGCGTGACGCGCTCGGCGGTGCTGCCCATCATCGCTTGCCTCAGCCGGTTATGGCCGTGCGTGGCGATTACGATCAAGTCCGCGCCCAGGGCCTTGGCCGTGTCCGGGATTTCGGAGTGCGCATGACCGAGCCGCGCCAGCGTCTCGATCCGGGGGATGCCAGCGATGCAGTGCTTGCGGGCGAGTTCGTTCAGGCGCTCGACGCTGATTTCCAACAAATTTTGGTTGTCTGAGTCCAGACTTGGCGGCGCGGCCGGCTCCACGACATGAAAAAGGGTCAATTTCGCGTTGAATTTTTCGGCCAGAGTCAGCGCATAATCCAGGCCACGGATCGAGCAGGGCGAAAAATCCAACGGAACGAGGAATTTCGCGAGTTGAACGGGCGGCGTCCCGGCGGAATGCCGTTGACCGCGATCGAGTTGGCCGGGGCCCGGCGGGGGGTGGGGGTTTCCATTGTCGGCGTTCGGATTCATGAAAGCAAATAGCCTCGGCTTCAAGAATATTGCGCGCGGGGTATTGAGCTTATCTTGATTTGTTAAAATCTGAACATTTCTTGCGCGGCGGAACCATTTGTGCAATGGAAAAGAGCGGTCAGCCGCGACCGCCAAGGCTGAGCTGAAGGCACCGAGAGAGGTGAGAGAGGAAGAGAAGGAATTGACCCCCCGAGGCGAGGACGGTAAGGTCTGCGCGCCCGTTCCCGGGCTACCTGTAGTGAGAAACAAACGAATATGAAGAAAATTCTTGGCAGCCGGAACACCAATAACCCAGCGGTGATTTCCTGGGTGGAAGAAACCGCGAAATTGTGCCAACCCGATCGAGTGTATTGGTGCGATGGTTCGAAGGCGGAGGCGAGCGCTTTGACCGCGGAGGCAGTGGAGACCGGGGTGCTGATCCAACTCAATCAGGAAAAGCTGCCGGGGTGCTACTATCATCGATCGCATCCAAACGATGTGGCTCGCGTGGAACAATCGACCTTCATCTGCACCGTGGACCAGGAGCAGGCAGGGCCGACTAACAACTGGATGGCGCCCCGCGAGATGTACGCCAAGCTGCGCGGTTACTGCAAGGGATCCATGCGGGGCCGAACGATGTACGTGCTGCCGTATTTGATGGGGCCGCCCGGATCGCCGCTGACCAAGGTGGGGATCGAATTAACGGATTCCATTTATGTGGCGCTAAGCATGGGCATGATGACGCGCATGGGGGATGTGGCTTTTCAGCATCTGGGCGAGAGTGACGAGTTCAACCGTGGTTTGCATTGCATGCTGGATATCAACCCGGAGCGGCGCTATATTGCCCATTTTCCGCAGGACAATGCGATCATCTCAGTGGGCTCGAATTACGGCGGCAACGTGTTGTTGGGAAAAAAATGCCTCGCGTTGCGCATCGGCTCGTATCTGGGCCGACAAGAGGATTGGCTGGCCGAGCATATGCTAATCCTGGGGATTGAATCGCCCGCCGGCGAAAAGACCTACGTCGCGGCGGCGTTTCCGAGCGCTTGCGGCAAGACCAATCTCGCGATGTTGATTCCCCCGGCGCATTACCAGGGCTGGAAAATTTACACCGTGGGCGACGATATCGCCTGGATGAAACCGGGCGCGGATGGGCGTTTGTACGCGATCAATCCGGAGGCCGGCTACTTCGGCGTGGTGCCGGGCACGAATTCAAAATCGAACCCGAACGCGGTGAAGATGATTTCTCGCGACACCATTTACACCAACGTGGCGTTGACGAAAGATCTGGATGTCTGGTGGGAAGGCAAAGACGGCCCGGTGCCGGAGGAATGCCTGGATTGGCAGGGGCGGGAATGGACGCCGCTCTCGCGCGAGAAGGCCGCTCACCCGAACAGCCGGTTTACGGTGGCGATGGCCAACAACCCGATGGTGGCGCCGGAAGCAAATGACCCGCGCGGGGTGCCGATCAGCGCCATTATTTTCGGCGGCCGCCGGAGCGACACAGTGCCGTTGGTGTTCCAGGCCTTCAACTGGGTGCATGGCGTGTATCTCGGGGCCACGATGGGCTCGGAGATGACGGCGGCGGCCGTCGGCGGCGCAGGGCAGGTGCGGCGGGATCCCATGGCCATGCTCCCTTTCTGCGGTTACCATATGGGGGATTATTTCCGCCATTGGATCAATATCCACCGGCTGATCAAGCATCCGCCCCGCATTTTCCATGTGAACTGGTTTCGCAAAAACTCGAAGGGCAAGTTCATCTGGCCCGGGTTTGGCGAAAACATGCGCGTTTTGAAATGGATCGTCGATCGCTGCCACGGACGGACCGACGCCGTGGAGACGGCGCTGGGCTGGGTGCCCGGGCGGAACAGCATCGACTTGGACGGCATGAGCGATTTCGATTTCAACGATTTCGAGAAGGCGCAGGCGATCGATCACGAGGAGTGGCGTCGAGAGATTCTGATGCAAGAGGAATTGTTCATGAGGCTTTACTCGCATTTGCCCAAGGAACTGATCTTCCAGCGCGAATTGCTGGTGGCGCGCATGTAGGCGGCGCGGTTCCCATCGACATTCCGGCGGCCATCGATAGCCTCACGCAATGATTATTGCCCCCTCATTGTTGGCGGCGGATTTCAGCCGGCTGGCGAAAGAAGTCGGACGTGTCAACCGTTCCGGCGCCGAGTGGCTGCATCTCGACATCATGGACGGGCATTTTGTGCCGAACATTTCGTTCGGGCCGGGCCTGGTGAGCGCCCTGCGCCCGTATTCAAACCTGTTTTTCGACGCACATCTGATGTGTTCCAAACCGGAGATTCTCCTGGAACCTTTTGCGCGGGCGGGAGTGGATCAAATCAAAGTGCATGTCGAGCTGGGGGCCGCCGTCGGGGCCTTGCTGTGGAAGATTCGCTCGCTGGGCAAAAAAGTGGGGCTGGTGGTTAACCCGCCAACCTCGATCGCGCACGCGCAGCCTCATCTCAAGGAGATTGATTCGCTCTTGATCATGACGGTGAACCCGGGTTTCGGCGGGCAGGCGTTCATCCACGAAACTCTGCCCAAAATCCAGCAGGCGGCGGTCTGGCGTCGCGAGCGGGGGCTGCGTTATACCATCGAAGTGGACGGAGGCATCGATTTTCAGACCGTGGGCGAGTGCGCCGCGGCGGGAGCCGATACTTTCATCAGCGGCACGGCCCTGTTCAAGCAACGAAACCTTGCGGCGGCGGTGCGAAAATTGCGCGCTCTGGCTGAACGAGGGGCGGCACGCGCCGGGGGGAGGCCGCAGGGGGCGTCCGCCCGGCGAGGGTGATTTTACCATGACTCGCATCAAATTCGGGACGGACGGCTGGCGGGCGGTTATCGCGGAAGATTTCACCATGGCCAATGTCGAGCGCGTGGCGCAGGCAACAGCGGATTATTGGTCCAGCAACCCGATTTCCGGAACGGAGCGCAAGGCGGTTGTGGGCTACGACCGGCGCTTTCTCTCCGCGGAGTTCGCCCAGCGCGCCGCCGAGGTATTCGCCGGCAATGACTTCCAAGTGGTGCTCAGCCCCGAGCCGGTTCCTACCCCGTCGGTCTCATTCGCGGTCAAGGCGCGCCGGGCCGTTGGCGGGGTGATGATCACCGCCAGTCACAACCCCCCGATTTTCAACGGGTTCAAGCTCAAATCGCATTTCGGCGGTTCGGCGGAAGCGGCGATCTGCCAGGCGGTTGAGAGTTTTCTGGACCGATCCCCGGTCAAAGCGCTTCCGCTAACCGAGGGACGGCGGAGTCGGCGCATTATCCTTGCCGACCCGCGCCCTCCGCACTTCGCCGCGCTAAAGAAACTGGTGGATTTCAAACTCATCGCCGGCTCGCGGCTGCGATTCGCGCACGAGGCCCTGTTTGGCGTGGGTGCGGGGTGTTTTGATCAGTTGCTGGCTGGAACCACCTGCCGGGTGACCACGCTCAACGCCGCTCACGACACCCTGTTCGGCGGCATCAATCCCGAGCCGATCGCGCGAAATTACGTGCGCAGTTCGGCTTTTCTTAAGCGACACCCGCACGACATCTGCCTGGTCACCGATGGAGATGCGGATCGGGTGGGCGGAATGGATGGGCGCGGCGGCTACCTCTCGACGCATCAGATTATCTGTCTGCTGCTGCATCATCTCGCGGAAAACCGCCGCGAGCAGGGCCGGGTGGTAAAGGCACTCACCACCACCTCCATGGTGGACAAGATGTGCGCAGCCCTGGGGATCGAACTCCAGGAGACCGGCGTCGGTTTCAAGTATATTGGGGCGGAAATGATCAAGGGCGGGGTGCTGCTTGGCGCCGAGGAAAGCGGCGGGATCGGCTTTCCTGGGCACATACCCGAGCGCGATGGCATTGCCGCAGGGCTCATGCTGTTGGAACTGCTGGCCATGGAGCGCGCGCCGGTGACGAGGCTGGTCGCACGGTTGACGAAACAATACGGGCCGCATCATTACGACCGTCTGGACACCCATTTCCCGCTCGAAAAGCGAGCGGCGTTGATGGAACATCTTCGGCTTCATCCTCCCGCAAGGCTGCTCCGCTCGCCAGTGGCGGAAGTGAAGGCGTTTGATGGAGTGAAGTTCATCGCGGCGGACACGTCGTGGCTGATGTTGCGCGGCTCCGGCACCGAACCAATCCTGCGTATTTATGCCGAGGCGGCGAGTCCGGAGGCGGTTCGGAAGCTCCTGCGCGCGGGCGCCGCCTTGATGAAACAAGTGTGACCGGAAACCGTCCGCCGCAATGAGTCTGGACGGCTGAAAAAATTTGATTTAGGTTTTTCTTCGTGCCGAGCACATCAAAACCAATAACCCAGAGTGGTTCCGCAACGCCCGGCGATCCGCCGTTTGAAGAGGCGTTGCGGAAGCTGGAAGCCGTCGTGACCGCGATGGAGTCCGAGGAGTTGCCGCTCGAGACGTTGTTGGCTCGCTTCGAAGAAGGCACACGATTGGCCGGGATTTGCCAGCGGAAATTGACAGCCGCCGAGTTGAGAATTCAGAAGCTCGAGCTGAGCGCCGCGGGGGAGATGAAGCTCAAACCGATAAGCCCCGAAACGCTCGAAGACCGGCCTTAATCTATGAGTCTAGTGTTGCAAACGATCGACACCCCCGCCCGGGTGAGGCAGTTGAGCCTCGATCAACTCCAAACTCTCGCGCAGGAAATCAGGTCGGAACTGATCCTGGGCCTGGCGAAGAACGGCGGGCACCTCGGCCCGAATCTGGGGGTGGTCGAACTTAGCATCGCGCTCCACCGGGTCTTCAATACGCCGCATGACAAGTTTGTCTGGGATGTCAGCCACCAGGTGTACGTCCATAAACTGCTCACTGGACGACGGGACCGGTTTCGCACCATTCGCAGCACCGGCGGGTTGAGCGGCTTCGCGCTGCGGAGCGAGAGCGAACACGATTGTTACGGCGCCGCGCACGCGGGCACGGCGCTCTCGGCCGCGCTCGGGATCTGCGCCGCGCGCGACCAGCGTGGCTCCTCGGAGCACGTCGTGGCCATTTTTGGCGATGCGGCCCTGACCAATGGCATCTCGTTCGAGGCGCTGAACAACATCGGGCACACCACGCGGCGATTCATTGGCATCCTGAACGACAACGAATGGAGCATCGCGAAGAATGTGGGAGCCATTTCCTCCTATCTCCACAAACTCATCACTCATCCCTCCTACAACAAGCTGGCGAAAGATTTCGAGCGGTTCCTGCGCCGCCTGCCAAAGGGGGAAGTCGCGCTCAAACTGGCGCATAAGGCCGAGGAAGGCTTCAAAGGCGCGCTTACCGAAGTGGGATTGCGTCCCTCGACCAGTTCCATGGAAGATGGGCGCGGAGGCTACGGCAGCAGCCTGATTTTCGAGGAGATGGGCTTGCGGTATCTCGGCCCGATCGACGGTCATGATCTGCCCTTGCTCATCAGCACCCTCGAGTTCGCCAAGACCTGCGACCACCCGATTGTCATTCATGTTTTGACCCGCAAAGGCAAGGGCTTTGAAGCCGCGCTGAACAACCCCGAGAAGTTTCACGGGCTGGGCCCCTACGACTCGGCGACCGGCGCCACCCTGCCGGCGAAAGCGGAGGCTCCGCCGAATTGGCAGGATGTCTTCGGCGCGGCGATGGTGAGATTATGCCAGAAGGACAGCTCGGTGGTCGGCATCACCGCCGCCATGCCGAGCGGCACCAGTCTTAAAATCCTCGAGAAGGCCATGCCGCACCGCTATTACGACGTGGGCATCGCCGAGGAGCACGCCGTGTTGTTCGCTTGCGGCATGGCGACCATGGGCTTTCACCCGGTATGCGCCATTTACTCAACTTTTCTGCAACGCGCCTACGACTGCATTGTCCATGATGCCGCCTTGCAGGATTTGCCGGTGATTTTCTGCATGGACCGCGCCGGCCTTTCCGCCCAGGACGGGCCCACGCACCACGGCCTGTTTGACATCGCCTACACCCGGCACGTGCCGAACTGCGTGTTGATGTCCCCGAAAGACGAGGACGAATTGGTGGACATGATGCACACCGCCACCCTCGAGCGCCATCCGACCTTCATCCGCTATCCGCGCGGTCCAGCCGAGGGCGTTCCCCTCAAGCCGGAGCCGGTGGCGATCGAGGTCGGCAAAGCCGAAGTGCTCCAGAGCTTTGCCCACAACGGCGGCCGCAAAGTGGCGCTCTTCCCCCTGGGGCACATGATGCATTTGGGCCGGGAAGCGGCGGCCCGCCTCGCCGCCGATGGTTGCGACGTGGCGCTGATCAACCCGCGTTTTGTCAAACCGCTGGACGCCGGAGTCCACGAATTCTTCGGCCGCGCTGCCGACGCCGTGGTGACGCTGGAAGATCATGCGATCCTGGGCGGCTACGGCAGCGCAGTGATCGAGTTCTTTAACGAGAAGCGAGTCACCACACCCGTCCTGCAAATCGGCTGGCCGGACCAGTTCATCGAGCACGGCTCGAACGTGGAAGATCTGCGAAATAAATACGGTCTCACCGCGGCTGCGGTGCTCGAGAAGGTGCGGGCCGAGTTTGGCCACGCCACCCCGGCGCGCGAGCGCGCCCTGGCCTGAATCAAATCCATGACCAACTCAGAAAAATCGATGGCTCATCAACCCCTCACGCCCCCGGCGGGCCAAAAGATCGCAGTGGTCAACGGCCGGCTGGAAGTGCCGGCGCATCCAGTGATTCCTTTCATCCGCGGGGACGGCACGGGGCCGGACATCTGGGCGGCCAGCGAGCGCGTGTTTGATGCCGCGGTAGAAAAGGCTTACGGCGGGCAGCGGCGGATCGCGTGGTTTGAGGTCTTCGCCGGCGAGGGCGCCAAGCAAAAATTCGACAATTGGCTCCCCGACGAGACCATTGCGGCCTTTCAGGAATACCTGGTGGGCATCAAGGGTCCGCTAACCACTCCGGTGGGCGGCGGCATTCGCTCGTTAAACGTGGCCTTGCGGCAGATGCTGGATCTCTACGTTTGCCTGCGGCCGGTGCAATACTTCAAAGGCGTGCCCTCTCCGGTCAAAGCTCCCGAAAAAGTGGACATGGTGATTTTCCGGGAAAACACCGAAGATATCTACGCCGGCATCGATTACCAGGCCGGCAGCCCCGAAGCGCGCAAAATCCTTGATTTCCTGCAACATGAAATGCCGTCGGCATTTCGCAAGATCCGCTTTGGCGGCGAGGCGCCGGATCAAGTTGGCTTTGGGATCAAGCCGGTGAGCCGGCCCGGCACCGAGCGGCTGGCGCGCGCCGCGCTCGAATATGCGGTGCGATTCAACCGCAAAAGCGTCACGCTGGTGCATAAGGGCAACATCATGAAATACACCGAAGGAGCGTTTCGGGATTGGGGTTACGAGGTGGCGCGGCGGGAGTTTGGCGCGGTGGAACTGGACGGCGGCCCCTGGTGCCGCCTCCCGGGTGGCGCGGTGATCAAAGACGCGATCGCTGACATCACGCTGCAGCAGGTGCTCACGCGTCCGGAAGATTTCGACGTGATCGCCACCTTGAACTTGAATGGCGATTACCTGAGCGACGCGCTGGCGGCGCAAGTCGGCGGCATCGGGATCGCTCCCGGCGGAAACATCAACTACGTCACCGGCCATGCGATCTTCGAGGCCACTCATGGCACCGCCCCCAAGTACGCCAACCAGGACCGGGTGAACCCCGGCAGCGTGGTGCTCAGCGGGGAGATGATGCTTCGCTACCTCGGCTGGGTGGAGGCAGCCGATCTGATTTTGCGCGGACTCAACGGGGCGATCAGCTCCCGGCGGGTGACCTACGATTTTGCGCGTCAGATGCAAGGCGCCACTGAAATCAAGTGCTCGGCGTTCGGCGACAATATCATTCAGCACATGTGACCCGGACGTTGGCTGCGGGAGCGGGAGCCGCCGGCGCTCAGCGTTGCGGGAAGATCTGGTAAAGCAGCAGATAAATCAGCACCCCGGTGAGCGATACGTACATCCAGATCGGCCACGTCCAGCGGGCGAGGCGCCGATGACGATCAAACCGCTTCCTCAGCGCGTGGTATAGTGTGAGCAAAACCATCGGGATGATCACCGTCGCCAGCAGGGTGTGCGTGAGTAGAATGCCGAGGTAGATGGGGCGAAACCATTGAGGCTCGCGGAAAATGGTGGGTCCTTGATGCAGGCAGCAGGCGCGGTAACCATGGTAGGTCAGGTAACTTGCCAGGAACAGGGCCGATGCGAAGAACGCGCCCACCATGCAGTTTCGATGGGCCAGGGGTCGTTTATGGCGGATAAACCAATACCCGCAGCTTAGGAGCAGCGCGCTCAGCCCATTGAGCGCGGCGTTGAGAGCCGGCAGATCGCTGAAACTCATCGCTCCCGCTCCAGTCGCTTTACCGCAGACATGATCCAGGCTTGCGCCTGCGCCGGCTCCGCGCCTTCCCCGGTAGTATCAAACACCGCCCGCAGACGCCCTTGCTTGTCCACCAGCACCAGAATCGTGCTGTGGATGAAGAGATCCGCCGGATCCTGCCGTTCGGCCGGGGCTTTCTCAATGGCGGTTAATTTCAGCGACTCCGTCGCGAGGCGCGCGATCTGGTCTTTGGCGCCGGTGAGGAACTGCCAGCGAGCCGGGTCGGCTCCAAACCGTTGGGCGTATTGATTCAGCACGTCGGGGGTATCATAGTCGGGATCGGTGGTCAGGCTGATCAGCAACGGCGCGCCGCGCGCCTGCAAGGCCCGCATCTGCGAGGTCATTTTGAGGCATGGTCCTGCGCAACGCGTGAAGATGATGTCCGCGATCCATGGTTTGCCCTTCAAGCTTGCCAGCGACACGGGTTGCCCATGCTGATTGGTCAGGGAGAATTCGCCAACCTGGCCGAGAACAGGGAGGGGGGGAGCGGCCAATCGCATTTTAAGCAACCCCAGCCAAAGGCCCAATAAAAGCGTGCCCGCCAGCAGGATCACCCCGCTCCAGACGACAAAATCGAATTTACGAATCCCACGCTCCATGGTGTGTAGTATCTACACGAATCTCGCGGAGCCGGCAAGGGGAGACGGGGAGCCTGAGGGACCCACGAGGGGCCGAGCTGGCGTGTTCCGCCCACTGGCAACTCTGGGCTTGCGGCTTAGATTTCAGCAATATTGATCTATCGCTATGGAATCGAAGCAATTCAGCGTGCTGCTGGTTGAGGAT